>JAEVZA010000225.1 GCA_023392475.1 Actinomycetes bacterium
CAGGTAGGCCGCGCCGAGCGCGGTGGTCTCGGCGACCGCGGCGCGCGCCACCGGCACGCCGAGCTGGTCCGCCTGCAGCCGCAACAGGAGCGGCATCGCCGATGCGCCGCCGTCGACGCGCAGCTCCGCGAGGTGCGTGCCGGAGGCGGTCGCCATCGCGTCCACCACGTCGCGCGTCTGGAACGACATCGACTCGACCACGGCGCGGGCCAGCTCCGCCCGTCCGGTCCCGCGGGTGATGCCCACGACCGTCCCGCGCGCGTACGGATCCCACCAGGGCGCGCCGAGGCCCGTGAACGCCGGGACGACCACGACGCCGCCCGTGTCCTCCACCGACTCGGCGAGCGGTCCGACCTCGGCCGCGTCCTCGATGATGCGCAGGCCGTCGCGCAGCCACTGCACGGCGGCGCCGGTCACGAAGATGGCGCCCTCGAGCGCGTAGTGCGTCACCGTCCCGGCGCCACCGCCGAGCACCGAGGCGGGCACCTGCCACGCCACGGTCGTGAGGAGCCCCGCCGCGGGCTCGGGGCACGTCTCGCCCACGTTCATCAGCACGAACGAGCCCGTGCCGTAGGTGTTCTTCGCCATGCCGGGCTCGATGCACGCCTGTCCGAACAGCGCCGACTGCTGGTCGCCGGCGATGCCCGACACCGGCACGCCCGCGCCGACGGGCACGTCGGCCGTCGTCGTCCCGAACGTGCCGACGGACGGCGCCACGCGGGGGAGCGACCGCATCGGCACCCCGAACAGCTCGCACAGCTCGGCCGACCAGCCACCGGCGCGGATGTCGTACAGCATCGTGCGGGCCGCGTTCGACGGGTCGGTGGCGTGCACCTCGCCGCCGGTCAGCTTCCAGAGGAGCCACGTGTCGATCGTGCCGAGGAGCAGGTCCTCGTCGGCGGCCACGCCGCCCTCACCCAGCAGCCACTCGATCTTCGAGGCCGAGAAGTACGGGTCGAGGACCAGCCCGGTCAGGTCGCGGATGCGCGGCAGCTCGCCGGCCTCCTCGAGCGCGCGGCACCGGTCGGCCGTGCGGCGGTCCTGCCACACGACGGCGCGGTGCCGCGGCTCGCCCGTCCGCCGGTCCCAGGCCACGACCGTCTCTCGCTGGTCGGTGATCCCGATCGCCGCCACCGCCTCGTCGCCGATCGCCGCCACGGCCTCGGCGAGCACGGCCACGGTCGTGTCCCAGATCTCGGTGGCGTCGTGCTCGACCCAGCCCGGTCGCGGGAAGTGCTGGGTGAACTCGCGGTAGCAGCGCTCCACCGGCGCGCCATCGGCTCCCACCACGAAGGCGCGGACGCCGGTGGTACCCGCATCGACGGCGATCACGACGGACATGGCGGGCACCGTACCGTCCCGGCCGCTCCGGTCGGGGCCGACGCGAGCGGCGCCTACGCTGTCGGCCGTGCGAGTCGGCGTGCTGACCTCCGGAGGCGACTGCCCCGGCCTCAACGCCGTGATCCGCGCCATCGTCCGCAAGGTCGAGCGCGTCCACGGCGGCGCGGTGATCGGCTTCCGCGACGCCTGGAAGGGCGTGCTCGAGGACCGGTGGGAGGTGCTCGACGTCGACCGCTGCCGCGGCATCCTGCCGCGCGGCGGGACGATCCTGGGCACGTCGCGCATCCAGCCGTACCAGTTCGACGACGGGGTGGAGCGCGTGCGCGCCGCGCTGCAGCGGCACCGCCTCGACGGCTTCATCGTCATCGGCGGGAACGGCTCGCTCGGCTGCGCGTGGGACCTCGATCGCGACGGGATCCCGTGCGTCGGCGTGCCGAAGACGATCGACAACGACATCGACGCCACCGAGATGACCTTCGGCTTCGACACGGCCGTGCACATCTGCAGCGCGGCCATCGACCGGCTGCACACCACGGCGGAGGCCCACGACCGCGTGATCGTCGTGGAGGTGATGGGTCGCGACACCGGCCACATCGCGCTGCGGGCCGGCCTCGCCGGGGGTGCCACGATGACGCTGATCCCCGAGGTGCCGTTCGACGTGGCGGAGGTCTGCGACGCGCTGGAGCGTCGCCACGCGGGCATGTCGTACGCGTCGATCGTCGTGGTCGCCGAGGGTGCGCAGCCGGTGCCGGGCACGATGCCGCTGCCCGAGTACGAGGTCGACCGGTTCGGGCACCGCCGGCTCGGGGGCATCTCGCAGGCCCTCGCGTCGGAGATCGAGGGCCGCACCGGCATCGAGACGCGGGTCACGATCCTCGGCCACGTCCAGCGGGGCGGGACCCCGACGGCGTTCGACCGGGTGCTCGCCACCCGCTACGGCATCGCCGCCGCGGACGCCGCGCAGGACGGCGCGTGGGGCCGGATGGTGGCGCTGCGCTCGGACCGGATCGAGCGGGTGCCGCTGGCCGACGCCGTCGGCCACCCGAAGCTCGTGGACCTCGACCTGTACGAGCAGGTCGCCCGGCCGTTCTTCGCCGGCTGAGCCCGCCCGGCGAACGCGTCAGGAGCGGGTCGTGGGTCTCGACGGGCAGTGCTCGTCGAGCGAGGCGCGGCGGGCCTCGAGGCGGTCCGCGGTGGCCGCGTCGAGGTCGGCCTCCTTCACGTCCTCCGCCGTCGGCAGCAGCCCCTCGTAGTCGCAGGCGGTCACCGTGCCGGTGTCGCCGCGCGTCGGCGAGGTGACCTGCACGGGCTTGCCGTCCACCAGGAAGCGGACCGATCGCACCTCGGGGAACTCCGTGGCGGTGAGCACCATCTGGCCGATGGCCTGCTGGCGCGCGGGACCGACCACGTTCTCGAAGTCGTCGGAGAGGTCGATCGACATCGTGTCGCCGTCCACCTGCAGGCCCACGAGCTCGGTGCCGGCCGGGATCGAGCTCCCGAGCCCGTTGATGCGCTCCACCGGCTCGGGCATCTCGAGGAGCGCCGAGAGCACCGTGTTGACCTGGTGGTCGGGGAGCGAGCGGGCGACGGGCACGAGCCGGCCGTCGCGCACGAAGTAGAGGACGGCGGCGGACCCGCCGCTGGTCGGGGTGACAGCGGGCTGCGTCGTGGTGGTGCTCACCGCGAGGCCCCGCGGCCGGTCGTCGCCGCTCAACGAGCACGCCTCGAGGACGACCGACCCCGCGAGCGCGGCCGCGACCACGAGGGCGACGACCCCGAGCCGGGTCCGCGACCTCACGACCCGATCCGACCGGTCGGGTCGCTGTCGACCATGATCGCCTTGTGCTCGCCCGTGAGGGTGAGGGCGCTGGCCGCCTCCGGGGTGGCGGCGGACAGGTCCTCGTCGATGCCCGCGGCCTCGTGCGGCTCGAGCAGCGGCAGCTCCACGACGAAGCGGGCGCCCTGGCCGCCGTCGTGGCGGTCCTCCACCCAGACCCGGCCGCCCTGGAGGCGGGCGTGCTCCGCGGCCAGGGCCAGGCCGAGCCCCACGCCCGCGTCGGTGCTGCGGCTCCCGCCCTGGTCGCCCCGGTTGAAGCGGTCGAAGATCCGGAGCCGCTCCTCGTCGGGCACGCCGGGGCCGGCGTCCTCGACGCCGACGCGGACCGTCCGCTCGTCGAACGGGTCGTCGGTCCGCGGCTCGTGGCGCTCGACGAACACGCCGGTGGCGCCATCCGCGTACTTCTGCGCGTTGTTGATGAAGTTGGCGAGGATGCGGACGAGGCGCCGCTTGTCGCAGGCGATGACGAGGTCGTCCAGCCCGGGCTCGGCGACCACCTCGACCTCGCCGCCGGTCAGGTTGGTGACGGTGGTGGAGACGAGCGGCACCAGCGCGACGTCGTCCAGCTCGAGACGCACCGCGCCGGCGTCGAACCGGGAGATCTCGAGGAGGTCCTCCACCAGCTGCGTGAAGCGCTCGACGTCCTCCGAGAGGAGGTCGAGCGCCTGCTGCGCGCGGTCGGGCATCTCGTCGCGGTTGTTGGCGAGCACCTGGATGCCGGCGTTCAGGGTGGTGAGCGGCGACCGCAGCTCGTGGCTCACGTCGCTCGCGAAGCGCGCGTCGCGGTCGAGCCGCTCCTGCAGGCCGTCGACCATGCCGTTGAAGTTCGCCACCAGCGGAGCGAGATCGGCGTCGTGGGCGTACTCGTCGTAGTCGATGCGCGTGTCGAGCTGGCCGAGGGCCACCGCCTCGGCGGCCTCGCCGATCCTCGTCAGCGGGGTGAGCGTGTACCGGCTGGCCCAGTAGCCGATCGCCCCGGCCGCCGCGGTGGTGACCACGGTGGCGACGATCAGGGTGAGGCCGAGGGTCCGCAGGCCGGCGTCGATGTCGTCGAGCTTGTAGATCTCGAAGTACGCCGAGCCCTCGTCGGGCAGCGGCACGCCGACGGCGACGACCGGCTGGCCCGCGACGTGGAAGCGCATGATGCCGCTCTCGCCGCTCGTGACGACGCGGTCGCGCAGCTCGCGGGGAAGCGCCTCCACGCCGTAGCGGGCGTCGAGGCTGACCGTGACCGGTCGGCCGGCGCCGGAGGACAGGATGAGCGACGGCTTCCCCGCGTCGGACAGCGACGACAGCACGGTCTGGAGGTCCTGCGCCTGCGCGCCGGTCCCGCTCAGCGCGCCGTCGACCGTCTGGGCGTTGGCCAGCACGCGCCGGGTCACCGACTCCTCGCGCTGGTCGATGAGCGTGCGGCGCGTGACCGTCATCGTGGTCACCGCGAGCACGATCGACAGCAGCAGCGTCACGAGCGCGACGGAGATCGCGATGCGGGCGCGCAGACCCGGGTGGATCCCCCGGCGCAGCGGCGCGTCGACCGGCGGCGCCTCCTGGTCGATCACGGTTGCAGCTTGTAGCCGAGTCCCCGGACCGTGACCACGAACTGCGGGTTGGCCGGGTCCGTCTCGATCTTGGTCCGCAGGCGGCGGACGTGGACGTCCACCAGGCGGCCGTCGCCGAAGACCCCGTGGCCCCACACCTTCTCGAGCAGGTCCTCGCGCGAGAACACGGTGCCCGGGTGGTTGGCGAGCTCGACGAGCAGCCGGAACTCGGTCTTGGTCAGGTGGACGGGCTCGCCGCCCCGGGTCACCACGCCCTCCTGGGGCACGACCTCGAGGTCGCCGAAGCGGAGGCGCGGGTTGCCGGGCACGGTCGGCCGGGCGCGGCGGAGCAGGGCGCGGATGCGGGCGGAGAGCTCCTTCGGCACGAAGGGCTTGGTCAGGTAGTCGTCCGCCCCCGCCTCGAGCCCGGCGACGACGTCGTGGGTGTCCGCACGGGCGGTGACCATGACGATCGGCACGTCGCTGATGCGGCGGATGGACCGGCACACCTCGAACCCGTCGATCCCCGGGAGCATGATGTCGATCAGCACGACGTCGGACGCCTCGCGCTGGAAGCTCGTGATGGCGTCCTCGCCGGTCTCGGCCTCCTCGACGACCCAGCCCTCGTCCTCGAGCGCCAGCTTCACCGACGTGCGGATGCGTTCGTCGTCCTCGACGGTCAGGATGCGCGTGCCCACGACGGACATCTTCCACCATCCGGGGCCGTGCGCGGCGACACCGGGCGGGCCGGCGGCCGCGGCTCAGGCGACGCGGTCGGCGCCGAGCTCGGCGAGCAGGGCCTGGAGCGGCCCGAAGAGGTCGGGGTGCGCGGCGAGGACCGACCCCGGTCGCACCGGCCCGCCGTCGAGCGCCCCCAGCCGCGCGCCGGCCTCGGTGGCGACCAGCTGACCGGCCGCGAGGTCCCACATCGAGAGGCCCGCCTCGTAGTACGCGTCGACCCGCCCGGCGGCGACCGAGCAGAGGTCGAGCGCCGCGGCGCCCATGCGCCGGATGTCCCGCACGCGGGGGAGG
>JAEVZA010000250.1 GCA_023392475.1 Actinomycetes bacterium
GGCGGCCAGCGCGCCGGCGCCGGCCGCGCCGAGCATCCACCGCCGCGAGACGCGGCCGCGACGGCCGCTCCCGGGATCCTCCGGGGCGGCGTCGTCGCCGGGCGTGTCGTCGCGGGTGGTTGGTGCGGTCATCGGTGCCTCGTCAGGTCCGTGACGGCGCGGCGCTCGTCAGAGCACCACGACCGAGGTCAGCTTCGACAGGGGCTCGCCGAGCGCGTTCACCGAGTCGGCGAGCGCCTTGATCTGCTCCTGGGTGAGCTGCGTGTAGTACTGGAAGCCGTCGGCCACCTTGTACTTGTCCAGCTCGGTCTGGATGGCGGCGAACTGCGTGTCGAGCGTGTCGGCCAGCTCCTTGTCCTTGATCAGGACGATCGGCCGGAGGGCCTGGTAGGCGAGGCGGGCGCCGTCGACGTTGGCCTGGAAGTCCCAGAGGTCGGTGTGCGACCAGGCCTCCTCCTCGCCGGTGACCTTGCCCGTCGCGACCTCGTCCATCAGCTCCTTGGCGCCGTTGCCGAGCTGGTCGGGCTTGAGCTCGACCGTCTTGGCCTTGGCGACGAGCTCCTGCGTGTCGGCGACGAGCTGGTCGGCGTCCTTCGCGCGCTGCTCGGGCGTGGCGACGGCGTAGCCGGCCGGCGGCCAGAGGTCCTTCTCGATCTTGTGCCAGCCGGTCCAGGTCTGGCCCTCCTCGAGGTCGGCCTCGCGCAGGTCCAGCTTCGGGTCGAGGTCGCCGAAGCTCTCCGCGACGGGCTCGATCGTCTCGTAGTAGGCGCGGGTCGGCGCGTACAGCGACTTGGCCTTCTCGAGGTCGCCCGACTTGTAGGCCTCGGCGAACGTGGTGGTCGCGGCGAGCAGGGCGTCGGTCTGCTGCTCGACGTACGCCTTGTACTGCGCGGTGGCCGCGGCCTCGAGCTGCTGGAGCTCCTTGGTGGAGGCCTGCTTCTCGCCGGAGTCGGTCACGGTGAACGGGGCGCGGACGCCTTCGCCGCTCTGGCCGGGGATGCAGGCGGTCTCGTAGGTGCCGGCGTCCGCTCGCAGCACGAGGTCGCGGCTCAGGCCGGGACCGATGTTCTCGACCTCGCCGATGATGGACGAGCCGTCCTCGGACAGCAGCTCGAACTCCGTGACCCGGTTGCCCGAGTTCGTCACCGAGAAGATGATGTTGCCGCTCGGCGCCTTCGTCGCCGACAGCTTGCAGGCGTCGTCGGAGCTGTCGACCGTGATCTTGGTGGCCTTCGGGGCGTCGGAGCCCGACCCCGACGCGGACTCGGTCGAGTTGTCGGTGCACGCCACGCCGAGGGCGGCGACGACGAGGGCGAGCGCCGTGAGGCGACGTCCGGTGCGGTTCATGCGTTGGTTCCTTGCTGCTCGGGCACGGGCTGCCCGGCGGTCGCCGGTTCCGTGAGGGAGATGGGGTCGGCGTCGACCGCGGCCTCGGCCTCGGCGAGCGCCGGCGCGGTCGATCCGGAGGACGGCGGGCGGCGCACGCCGAGGACGAAGAGCGTCATCACGGGGACGATGTAGGCGAACCAGCACACGAGCTGGAGCCACGTCGTGTTCGGCGTGAAGTTGACGGTGCCCTTGAGGATCGTGCCGTACCAGGAGTCGGGCGGGACGGTGCTCGACACGTCGAACGCGAGGTTGTCGATCCCCGGGAGGATCCCGGCCTCCTGGAGGTCGTGGACCCCGTAGGACACGACGCCGGCGGCCACCACGACGAGGAACCCGCCGGTCCAGGTGAAGAACTTCCGCATGTCCAGGCGGAGGGCACCGCGGTAGACGGCCACGCCGAGGACGACGGCGAGCGCCAGGCCGAGCACGGCGCCGACGAGGGGCTCCCACGTCTCGCCCGTGGCCTTCGTGGCGGCCCAGAGGAACAGGGCGGTCTCGAGGCCCTCGCGGCCGACGGCGAGCAGGGCGAGGACGGTCAGGCTGGCCCCGCTGGCGGCGGCCATGTCGATGCGGGCCTCGAGCTCGCCCCGGAGGTTCCGGGCCTGGCGCATCATCCAGAAGATCATCCAGGTCACGAACGCGACGGCGACGAGCGACAGCGTGCCGCCGATCGCCTCCTGGGCCTGGAACGACAGGCCCTTTGGGCCAAAGGTCAGCAGCGCGCCGAAGCCGACGGAGATCGCGACGGCGGCGGCGACGCCGAGCCAGATGCGCGGCAGGAGCTCGCGCCGCCCGGTCTTGACGAGGTAGGCGACGAGGATGCCGACGACGAGCGAGGCCTCGAGCCCCTCACGCAGGCCGATCAGGAAGTTGGCGAGCATCTGACCTCCACCGGTCGCCCGGCATCGTCCGCGGCCCGCGTCCGGGCTGCATTAGGCAACCCTAATGTGACCGTGCTGGCAACCTCAAGGTGGCCCGGTAGCGGTGCTGCACCGGTGCGCCGGGATCCAGCGCCGTCCGGGGTCAGGCGGGCCGATCCCGCACGAGGACGTGCGTGGGCCCGGCCTCGCTCGGGTCGTCGGACACGACCACGCCCGACCACACCCGCCGGTAGCCCGCCGCCTCGAGCGCCCGCCACGACGCCGGGTTGCCCTGCAGCACGGGGACCACCACGCAGGTGGCTCCGAGGTCCTCGAAGACGCCGTCGGTCGCGGCCTCGATCGCGGCCCGGCCGATGCCCCGGCCGACGAGCTCCGGCTCCCCGACGAGGTAGTCGATGCCCGCCGCGCCCTCGATCGGGAGGTCGCCGCCCCACGACCGCAGCGACGTCACGTACTCCGGGTACGACTCGATGAAGTAGCGCTGCACCATCCCGACGGGCCGGCCGTCGACGAGGATCGCGAGGAGGTCGGTGGGCTCGCGGCCGTCGACCGCGGCGCCGAAGTCCTGCTCGACGGCGGTCGGGGACGGGTCGTGGTGCCACCAGCGGCGCACGTGCGGACGGGCGAGCCAGGTGCCGAGGAGCGGCAGCTCGTCGCGCCGGAGCGGCCGCAGCGCCACGACCGGGCGGTCCGGTGCGCCCGGTTCGTCGGG
>JAEVZA010000251.1 GCA_023392475.1 Actinomycetes bacterium
GGTCCCGCCCCCGTCGCTGCCCGCCCCCGAACCCGGAGGGTGGCTCCCCCTGACGACTCAGCCCGTGAAGGCCAGGTTGGCGCCGCTGTTCGTGGTGCTCGTGCCGGCCACGTCGGTCCCGGGTCCACCGGTGTTGGTGCCCTCGACGCCCGCCACGTTCACGTCGATGATGCCCTGCGAGCAGATCCCGATCGGGGCGTCGCCGGCGGTCGTGGTGGTGAGCGTGGGCGGGGCGCTGAACAGACCGGTGAGCGCCGCGATCGCCGCGTTCACGTCGATGTTGGCCAGGCCCTGCTGGAGCTTCAGCGGGACGAGCACCTGGAAGGTGTTGATCCAGCCGAGGTAGTCGTTGTTGGCCAGCGACGACTGCAGCTTCGCCTCGAGCTGCGCCACGTACTGGTCGAGCGTCACGTTGTTCGGGAACGTGGTCGTCGTGGCGTTCGGGTCCTTCGGGGCGTTCAGCAGCGCCTGCGCCGCCGTCAGGATGTCGGTCAGGACCTCCTGCGGGAACACCGAGTAGTAGTGGCCGAGGGCCAGCCCGTCGACGTCCTTCTGGCCGTTCTGGTTCGTGAACTCGATGTTGTAGACGCCGGCGTGGTCGCCCTTCGTGACGCTCACGCCGCCGGCGCCGATGTTCGGCAGCCGCTCGAGTGCGTTCTGGACGTCCGCCGGCGACGGCAGCTGGAACGGCGTGAAGACGTACTCGTTCGCGTGTGCCTTCCAGTTGTTGGTCGGCGTGAAGGTGAACGGCGCCTGGAGCTCGTCGATGGCGCCCGTGGTCTGGTCGCCGAAGGCGAGCGTGAAGGCGACGCCCTTGCGCAGCGCGTTGCCCGAGGTGTCCAGCGTGAGCTGCTGCACCTCGTTCGTGCCGGGCAGCTCGCCCGAGCAGACCTCGAACGTGACGGAGCTCGTCGTGCCGGCCGCGCCGGGCGTGACCTGGACCTGGCCGTTGACGACCTCACCGGGGCCGTCGATGACCTTCAGCGTCTCCGGCTTGACCGGCATCTCGACGCCGTTCTCGTCCTTGCCGGGCTTGACGTACTGGCCGAGCACGTCGACGAGCAGCGGCGTGTTGGCCGTGCCGGACAGCGAGATCGGCTGCGTGATGTCGGGCGAGCCCGGGATCTTGATCTGCGTGGTGGCCACGGTGCCCGGCGCCGCGCAGGAGACCTTGACCTCCTTGGGGGCACCGGCGATGTCGATCGAGATGGTGAAGCCGATCGACTTCGGCGAGTACTTGATGATGCCGCCCTTGCCGATGTCGGTGAGCGTGCCGGTGAACGGGCCCTGGGTCAGGGTGGCGGGCACGCCGGCCTGCACGGCGAGCTCCTGGGTCGGCGGGCGGCCCTGCACCTCGGTGGTCGAGGTCGGCCCGGTGATCGACATGTCCAGGACCATGTCCTTGATCGTGAGCGACGGGTCGATCGCGGCGACCTGCGAGGTCACCGAGGCCGCCAGCGTGACGCCCCACGTGAACGAGATGGGCTGGTCGGGCGCCTCGGGATCCAGCGTGGCCGGCACGTCGGACGTGACCGTGAAGGGCACGCTCAACGACCCGCCGAAGGCCGCGAGCAGCGCACGGGACGCATCGTCCGCGCCGCCGCACGTGCCGACGAGCTGCTTGGTCTGCGGCACCGCGCCGCTGTCCACGTTGGACGACACGGCGAACACCGTCGCCACGAGCGCCACCGCCACGATCGCCCGGGTCGTCCGACCCCGAACCAGCTTGCCAACCATCAGGCCCTCCACCATCGCTCCACTA
Source organism: Actinomycetes bacterium (assembly GCA_023392475.1). GTDB lineage: Bacteria > Actinomycetota > Acidimicrobiia > Acidimicrobiales > Microtrichaceae > JAEVZA01. Next base: position 1,763 of record JAEVZA010000251.1, read on the forward strand.
CCTCCGTCACCCGCACAGCGCGGCGACGGCCCAGCCGTCGGGTGATGGTAGGCGTTGCCGTCCCCGGCGAACAGTGGGAACACGTGGCGTGGTCCGCCGACCACTCCGTCTGTCCCCGCCCGTCCGGCAACTCCCCACCCGCACCGCGCGTGACGAGCTCGCGGCGCACCTCCACTGACTACGCCGCTCGGGGCGCGGACTCAAGGCGTCGGGCACATCCACCCAGTCGCGGTCGCGCGCCCTGGCGGTCGCTCACGGGGACGCGCGGGGTACGCCGCGACCCGCGCGCGCCGGCGTCGTCACGCATCGCCGGGAGCTAGGTTCGCCGCGGCATGCAGGACGAGCAGCGGAGCGACCCGGCACCCGGTCGGCGCCGCCACCTCGGGCCGGGCGGCCCGACGGTCGGGCCGATCGCCTACGGGTGCTGGCGGTTCGCCGGCACCGACGTCGCAGCTGCCCGGGACAAGGTCGAGACGGCGCTCGAGTGCGGGATGGACCTCGTCGACACGGCCGACATCTACGGCGCCGGGTCGAACGGCAGCCGGCGGTCGCTGCCCGACGGCTTCGGCGACTCGGAGGCCCTGCTCGGCCGCGTGCTGGCCGACGCGCCGGGGCTGCGCGACCGCATCGTGCTGGCCACGAAGGGCGGCATCCGGCCGACCGTGCCGTACGACCAGTCCGACGACCACCTGACCGCGGCGTGCGAGGCGTCGCTGCGGCGCCTCGGCGTCGACCACGTGGACCTGTACCAGGTGCACCGCCCCGACCTGCTCACGCACCCGGCCGACCTCGCCGCGACGCTCACCCGGCTCGTGGAGCGCGGCCTCGTCGCGCACGTCGGCGTCTCCAACTTCACCGTCGCCCAGACCGACGCCGTCGCCGCGCACCTCGACCTCCCGCTCGCGTCCACCCAGCCCGAGCTGAGCGCCCTCCACGTCGACCCGATCGTCGACGGCACGCTCGACCGCTGCATGCGCGAGGACGTGCTCCCGCTGGCGTGGTCGCCGCTCGCGCGCGGCGCGCTCGGGTCCCGACCCGACGGGGGCGACCCCCGCGCGCTCGCCGTGCACGAGGTGCTGGGCCGGCTGGCCGAGCGCGAGGACGTGTCGGTCACGGCGGTCGCGCTGGCCTGGTTGCTGCACCACCCCGCGGGCGTCGTCCCCATCGTCGGCACCCAGCGCACGGAGCGCATCCGCGAGGCCGCCGCTGCCACCGCGGTCCGGCTCGACCGCGCCGACTGGTACGAGGTGCTGGTCGCGTCGCGCGGGGAGCCGCTGCCGTGACGACGAGCGCCGCGTCCGGCGCGCTCGAGGTCGCGTGGTTCGGCGCCCTCTGCGACGACGACTACGAGCAGCTCGGCGTCGTCGACCCCGCGTTGCGCTCCACCTACGAGCACTGCGCGGACATCGTCACGACCGCGGACCGGCTCGGCTTCGACAACGTCCTGCTCCCGTCGGGCTACGACCTCGGCATCGATCCCGTCGCGTTCGCGGCGGGGGTGGCGCCCGAGCTCGAGCGCATCCGGTTGCTGCTCGCCGTGCGCTGCGGCGAGATGTGGCCGCCGCAGCTCGCCCGGCAGCTGGCCACGATCGACCGCATGCTCGGCCCGGCCCCCGGCACGGGAGCCAGCCGCCTCACGGTCAACATCATCTCGTCGGACCTGCCGGGTGCCCCGCTCGAGAGCGGGCCGCGGTACGCGCGCACGCTCGAGGTGATGGGCATCGTGCGCGACCTGCTCGACGGCCGGGCGGTGTCGCACCACGGCGAGTTCTACGACCTCGAGGTCGAGCCGCCGAGGATCGGCACGCTCGACGGCGCGTGCCCGCCGCTGTACTTCGGCGGGCTGTCGGAGGCGGCGCGCGAGGTCGCGGCGACCGCTGCCGACGTCTACCTCATGTGGCCCGACACGGTGGCGGGCGCGGCGTCGGTGGTCGAGGACCTCTCGGCCCGCGCCGCGCGCCACGGCCGGTCGCTCCGGTTCGGCTTCCGCTGCCACGTGATCGTGCGCGACACGGAGGACGAGGCGCGGGCCGCGGCGGCCCGGCTCATCGCGCAGCTCGACCCCGCGGAGGGGGCGCGCATCCGAGCCCGGTCCCTCGACACCGGGTCGGCCGGCGTGGCGCGCCAGGCCGAGCTCCGGGAGGGAGCGGACGACGACGGGTTCGTGGAGCCGCACCTCTGGACGGGCATCGGCCGCGCCCGCAGCGGGGCCGGCGCGGCCATCGTCGGCGACCCCGACCAGGTCGTGGCGACGATCCGGTCCTACGAGGCGGTGGGCATCGACTCGTTCATCCTCTCCGGGTACCCGCACCTCGACGAGTGCGAGCGGGTCGCCCGCGACGTGCTGCCCCGGCTGCGCCCCGACGGCTGACCGGGGTCGCCCGGGAGCGGTCGCCGGCTCCGGTGCCCGAGGGAGGGCTGTGTACCCTGGCGAGGATGCTGGGGAGCTGGGTCCGGGCGACGCCCGGGTGGACGACGATGCCCCGGTCCGGCGTCGGCACGGGGTGACCGTGGCGGACGGCGGACCAGCGGGCGGGACCGGCGGGGTCGACCCGACCGGCGACGGCGGGAGCGGCGCGGCCG
>JAEVZA010000482.1 GCA_023392475.1 Actinomycetes bacterium
GTTCCGCACAACAGGACGGTCAGGGCGGGACCGCCACACCGACCAGTTCAGAACCAGACCAGGGGGTCGACACCATGCCCGCATTCCCACGCGCCGAGCTCGAGGAGATGGTCGAGCGCTGGCTCCAGGCCAACCGCGACGCCGAGGCCGCCGGCGACTGGAAGCCGATGGCCGACCTCTACACCGAGGACGCCACCTACGGGTGGAACTACGGCCCCGACACCGACTTCATGGCGATCGGCCGCGAGGAGATCCGCGAGCTCGCGCTCGGCGCCGAGATGGGCGGCCTCGACGGGTGGGAGTACCCGTACGAGGAGATCGTCATCGACGACCAGCAGGGCTTCGTCGTCGGCTTCTGGCGTCAGGTCGCGGATGCGACCCGGGAGGACGGCTCCACCTACGAGGTGCACGGCATCGGCGGCAGCTGGTTCCGGTACGCCGGGGACTTCCAGTGGAACTGGCAGCGCGACTGGTTCGACTTCGGCAACGCCGGCGCGCTCTTCCTGGAGATGATGCAGGCCGGCAAGCTGTCCGACGGGATGACCGAGCGGATGCACCGGTCCATGCGCGGCCCGCTGCCCGGGTACTACCCGGCCGGCACCTCGCCCGTGAAGCTCTGGGACCGATGACGGGGGGCGACGGGCTCGACGTCCTGCTCGTCGACGGCGAGCTGCGCCCGTCCACGGGCGGAGCGACCTTCGAGACGGCGAACCCGGCCACCGAGGAGGTCCTGGGCGCGGCGGCCGACGGCACGGCCGGGGACATGGATGCGGCGATCGGCGCGGCGCGGCGCGCGTTCGACGGCACCGGCTGGTCGACCGACGCGGCGTTCCGGGCCCGCTGCCTCCGGCAGCTGCGCGACGCGCTCCGGTCCCACGGCGACGAGCTGCGGGCGCTGACCACGGCGGAGGTCGGCGCACCGGCGTTCCTGACGTCCGGCCCGCAGTTCGACGCACCGGTGGAGGACCTCGGCTTCGCGGCCGACCTCGCCGAGTCCTACGACGGCTGGTCCACCGACCTCGGCGAGTCCGAGTTCATGGGCATCCGCTCACGGCGCACGGTGCTGCGCGAGGCGGCCGGGGTCGTCGGGGCGATCACGCCGTGGAACTTCCCGCACCAGATCAACTTCGCCAAGGTGGGGCCGGCGCTCGCCGCCGGGTGCACGGTGGTGCTCAAGCCCGCCCCCGACACGCCGTGGTGCGCCTCGGCCGTCGCCCGCATCGCGTCCGAGGAGACCGACCTGCCGCCAGGCGTGCTCAACGTCGTCACCTCGTCCGACCACCTGCTCGGCGCCCAGCTGTCGGGCGACCCCCGGGTCGACGTCGTGTCGTTCACCGGGTCGACCGCCACGGGCAGCAAGGTGATGGCCGCCGCGGCCGAGAACATCACCCGGGTGTTCCTGGAGCTCGGCGGGAAGTCCGCCTTCGTCGTGCTCGACGACGCCGACATCGCCGCCGCGGCCGGGATGGCCGGCTTCGCGGTGAGCACGCACGCCGGCCAGGGCTGCGCGATCACCACCCGGCTCGTGGTGCCGCGCGCCCGCTACGACGAGGCCGTCGAGGTCACCGCCGCCACCATGGGCGCGCTCGCCGCCGGCGACCCGACCCAGGAGGGCACGGTGTGCGGGCCGCTGATCTCGGAGCGGCAGCGCGACCGCGTCGAGGGCTACCTGCGGGTGGCGCAGGAGGAGGGCGGCTCGTTCGCCTGCGGCGGCGGCCGGTCGCCGTCGTTCGACCGGGGCTGGTTCATCGACCCCACGCTCGTCGTCGGGCTCGACAACTCGTCGCGCCTCGCCCAGGAGGAGATCTTCGGACCCGTGCTCGTGATCGTCGCCCACGACGGCGACGACGACGCGGCCCGGATCGCCAACGAGTCGGCCTACGGGCTGTCGGGCACCGTCTTCTCGGGGGACACCGAGCGGGCCTGGGCGTTCGCCCGCCGGGTCCGCACGGGCACGATGAGCGTGAACGGCGGCATCTGGTACGGCGGCGAGGTGCCGTTCGGCGGCTACAAGCGCTCCGGCATCGGCAGGGAGATGGGCGTGGCCGGCTTCGAGGAGTACCTCGAGACCAAGACCGTGGCGGAGGCGATCTGATGGCGGACGACGGGACGGGAGGCGCCCCGGGCGCGGTCGGGTTCATCGGCCTCGGCAACATCGGGGCGCCGATGGCGACGCGGCTGCTCGGGTGGTCGGGCGGCCTCGTGGTCTTCGACGTCCGTGCCGAGGCGTGCGAGCCGTACGTGGCGGAGGGCGCCACGGCGGCCACGTCACCGGCCGAGGTCGGCGCCGCGGCCGACGTCGTGTGCGTGATGGTGCAGAACGAGGACCAGGTGCGGGAGGTGCTCGCCGGACCCGACGGCATCCTGGGCACCGCCCGTCCGGGCACGGTCGTCGCCGTGCACTCGACGATCTCGGCCGAGGGCGCGGTCGCGCTCGCCGCCACGGCGGCGGAGGCGGGCGTGCACCTCGTCGACGCGCCGGTCTCCGGCGGCGCGATGGGGGCCCACGGTGGCACGCTGGCGATCATGGTGGGCGGTCCCGACGAGGCGGTCGAGCGCTGCCGAGGCCCGTTCGGGCTGATGGCCAGCCTCGTGGCGCACTTCGGGCCGGTCGGCGGCGGCACCAACGCGAAGATCGCCCGCAACCTGATCACCTTCGCCAGCTACGCGGTGGTGGGGGAGGCGAACCGCATCGCCGAGGCGGCCGACCTCGACCTCGCCCGCCTGGGCGAGGTGGTGCGGCACTCCGACGCCGTCACCGGCGGGCCCGGGGCGATCATGATCCGGCCGACGGCAGCGGCGATGGCGGCCGGCGACGGGCTCCGGCCGATCTTCGGCCACACGTTGACGCTGGGAGCGAAGGACCTGCACCTCGCCTCGGAGCTGGCGGCGAGCCTCGGGGTCGAGGCGCCGTTCGCCGCGCTCGCGGAGGAGCACCTCCAGGACGCGCTCGGGCTCGGCGATCCGGCGGAGGAGGGCTGACCGTGGGGGCGGGCGCCGGCGTGCGGACCCTCGAGGACCTGTCACGGGCCGACCTCGCGGTGCTCGCCCGCGAGTACCTCCTGTGCGGCCACCTCATCGACCGCGCCGGGATGGGGTACCTGATCGGGCCGTACGGGCTCGAGGGCATGCGCGACGTCGCGATCGACGAGTGGATGGGCGCGAGCCCCGTCTACTCGCAGCGCATGCAGCGGCTGCTCGGCTTCGTCGGCAGCGACGTCGCGACGATCTTCAAGGGGATGCAGTTCGACATCGGTGCCCCGCACGAGTTCCTGGACTTCCGCTACACGGTCGACGACGCGACGCACGGCGCGTTCCACCTCGACCACTGCGGCGCGCTGATGGACGTCGAGCCCATGGGCGAGGACTTCGTGGTGGCGATGTGCCACGACATCGAGGACCCCACGTTCGACGCGACCGCGTGCGCCTCCAACCCACGGGCGCAGGTCCGCCCCGTGCACCGACCGCCGCGCACGCCGGCCGATCGCCACCCGCACTGCGCGTGGACGGTCGAGATCCCCGACGACGCGCCGGAGCTGAGCGAGGTCGAGATGACGGCGCTCGTCCGGGGCACGCGCGCCGCGCAGCTGCCGCTGCCGGAGATCCGGTCGTTCGACGGCCCCGACGGCGACGGGCGCACGGACTACGCCGGCGACCTCGTGGATCGCATCCAGCTCGAGGAGTTCTCGAAGGGCGCGCTGCTGGCGATCATCGACGAGGTCTGCCTCCAGCAGCACCTGCTCTCGACGTCGTTCATGCTCGCGGTGGAGCGGCGTGCCGGTACGGAGGCCGCCGTGGAGGTGGGCGACCACCAGCTCACCGGCATCGCCGGGCTCACGGCGGAGCGCTTCCGCCGGGCCCTCGGGCTCGGTTCGTCGGCGGCCGACGTGGCGCAGGTCCTGGAGCTGCACCCGCTGCTGCGGCCGCGTGGCTACGTCGGGGCCTCGGTCGCGCTCGACGGCGACGCGGTCACCGTGTCGATCGCCCGGTCGCCGGCGCTCGAGGAGCAGGCGCTCGAGACCTGGGTCGGCCTGCTGCTCGACGGCCACGACCGCGCGCTCGACGCGATCGTGCACGCGGTCGACGGGCGCGCCGCCTGCCGGGCGGTCGAGCCGGTCGACGGCGCGGTCGCGACGTGGCGGGTCGAGGTCGGTGGGGCGCCGCTGCCCGAGCAGCCCGAGGTGGGCGTGGCCCGGTTCTCGACGGGGGCGGACTTCCGGTTCGAGGCGCCGTCCGAGGTGTCGGTGCAGCTCAGCCGGCGCTGACCGGCCCGAACAGCGCCGCGTTGTTCGCCGCGACCGCCGCCATCGCCCCCGACGCGAGGGCGGCGGCCATCGTGAACATGCGCCGGGCGGTCACGTCGCCCGCCGCGTAGACGCCGGGCACCGACGTGGACTGGTCCGGGCCGACGACCACGAAGCCGTCGCCGTCGAGCTCGCACCCCAACGACGCCGCGAGGGAGCTGTTCGGGCGGGGGATCGACGCCCCGAAGATGGCGTCGACGTCGAGCAGCGTGCCGTCCTCGAGCTCCACCCCGGTCGCCCGGTCGCCGTCGCCGACGACCCGTGCCACCGGCCGCGGCTCGATCGTGACGCCGGCGGCGACCAGCTCGTCGCCGACCGCGGGCTCGACCGGCGACAGCAGCAGCACCCGGTCGGTGAGCATGGTGAGGATGCGGGCGACGTGCGGGCCGAACGGCGCCGGGGCGAGGGCGGCGAGGACACCGTCACGGTGCTCCCAGCCGTCGCAGTAGGGGCAGGTGAACACGCCGCGGCCCCAGTGCTCGGCGAGGCCGGGGACGGGCACCGGGTCGTCGTTCACGCCGGTGGTCAGCACGACCGCGGTGGCCGTGACCGTGCGGGGCCCGATGTGGGCCCGGAACCCCTCGGCGACGGGCTCGATCGACGTGACGTGGTCGTCCTCGAGCTGCACGGTCTCGTAGCGGGCGAGCTCATCCTGAGCGGCGGCGACGAACTCGCCGGGTCCGGCGCCGTCCCGGGTGAGCAGCCCGTGGGTGTGGGACACGTCCTGGTTGCGCGGTCCGCCGGTGCCGACGAGCAGCGTCGCCCGGCGCGTGCGGCCGAGGGTCAGCGCCGCGCTCAGGCCGGCGTAGCTGCGGCCGACGACGAGGACGTCCCAGTCGGCGTCGGGCGTGGGTGCGGGAGCGGGGTCCGGCTCGGGGCTCATGCCGGCACGGTACGCCGCCTCGCGGTTCTGGCATAGGCTCTTGCCGATGACGCAAGGACGTGGTGGAGCCGGGCGGGCCCGGTCGGGACCGAGCCGGAGCGAGGTGGCGAGCGACGACGCCGTCGAGCGACGGGTGCGGTCGCGGATCCGGAGCCTTCGCACGGCGAAGGGCTGGTCGCTCGACGAGCTGGCGGAGCGGACCCTCATCGGGGCGTCCACGCTCAGCCGGATCGAGACGGGCAAGCGGCGCGTCGCCCTGGATCAGCTGGCGCCGATCGCCCGGGCCCTGGGCACGACGATCGACGACCTCGTGGACGTGGCCGACGAGGAGGACGTCGTGATCCGGCCGCACCGCCACTCGATCCCGGGTGCGGTCGTGTGGCCGCTGACGCGGCGGGCCGAGGGCAACGGGCCGTCCGTGGCCAAGATGCGGATCACCGCCCGGCGGCCGCCGGCCGAGCTGCCCGTGCACCCCGGCCACGACTGGTTCTACGTCCTCAGCGGCACGGCGAAGCTGCAGCTCGGCGACCACGTGCAGCTGGTGGAGGCCGGCCAGGCGGTGGAGTTCTCGACGATGGTCCCGCACTGGTTGGGCGCGGCCGACGGTCCGGTGGAGGTGCTCGGGATCTTCGACGGCCACGGCGAGCGGGCCCACCTCAGCGACGGCGGTCGGGCGCCCCGGCGGACGACGGAGAAGCGGTAGGGGCGTCCGTCCGGCCGTCGACGGTGCCGTGGCCCGTCAGCCGCCGAGCGGGTGCCGGTCGAAGAAGTCGAGGATCAGGCCGGTGGCGTCGAGGTCCATCGTCGTGCGGCCGATGACCCCCTCGAGCATCGCCGAGGTCGCCGAGCCCGGCCAGGTGTGGCCGGCGCCGTCGATCCGGTAGAGCTCGACGTCGGCCCCGCGCGGGCAGCGGTAGCGGACCGCGGTCGTGTCGGGTGCCGCCGGCTGCTCCGTCGGGTGCGGCTCGCAGCCGTCGCGGTGGGCCCACGCGTCGACGATCTGCGGGACCGGCACCCGGAGCGAGCCGGGCACGAGCTCGGCCGCCTCCGGCGAGTCCGGACCGACCTGGGCGAGGGTGCGGTCCGAGCCGTCGGGCAGCTCGATCGTCGCGGTGCCGGCGCCCATGCCGCCGCCGTAGGGGATGAAGGTGTCGCCGGTGCCGTGGAACGTGATGACCGGGACGTGGCGGTCCAGCTCGCAGCCCGGCACGTCCCGGAGCCCGGCGACGGGTGCGATCGCGGCGATGCGGTCCGAGTAGCGGCAGGCCGCCGCGGAGGCGAGGAAGGCGCCGTTCGAGAAGCCGGTGAGGTCGATCCGGGACCGATCGATGCAGAGCTCGCGCTCGGTCCGGTCGATCAGCTCGCCGACGAGCCGGACGTCGGTCGTGTCGAGGCCCGTGGTCCAGTGGGCGTGGGCGGCGTCGCCCTGGCCCTGCGGCGTGAGGGTGACGATGCCACGGCGGTCGGCGGCCGGCCCGACGCCCGAGAGTCGGGCGTGCACCGTGGCGCCCTCCGCGTAGCCGTGCAGGTCGAGGACCAGGGGTGCCGGGTGCGCGGGGTCGTACCCCGGCGGGATGCGACGGAAGTACCAGCGGTCCTGGCCCTCGAACTCGAGGTGCACCTCGGTCTCGCCGGCCGCGACCGGGTGGGGGTCCGCGCAGCCCGACGACGGGCCGGTGGCGGATGCCTTGCGTGCGGCCGATGTCGAGGTCCGGGTCCCTCCGGCCTCCGTGGTGGTGGGGGAGGAGGTGGCGGCGCCGCTCGAGCCGTCGTCGGAGCAGGCCGCGGCGACGAGGCCGAGCGCGAGCACCGCGGCGACGGCCACTGCGGCGACGGGTTGTGCGCGCGGACCACGAGCGCGAGCACGTGCGCCGGTGCGGGTGCGGGTGCCGGTGCCGGTGCCGGTGCGCGTGGGGGTGGAGGTGGGGACGTGGCTGCGGGCGAGCGTGCGGGCGCGACGCGCCGCAGCGCGGGTCGACGTGATCGCACGCATGGTTCCCCCCTGATCGCCCCTGCGACGGCCGCCATGCTGCCACCGGCGCACGGCACCGGCCAGGGACCGTGCGGTCGCGCCCGGGAGGCGGCGAACCCGTCCGAGCCGCCGGGCCGACCGCTCGGACCACCACGCCGGTTCCGTCCGCGCACCGACGTCGGGCGAAAGTGATCGCGACGCACGTCCCAGCACCTGCAACGATCGGTGCCGGCCGCGCCGCCCCGAGGGACGAGCCGGCCCCGCCGATTCGCCGCAAGCCGGCGCGAACCTGCCATCGCGACGCTCGGCATCGGGCTCGCCGCACGCCGGTGCGTGGGCGGAGGCCGCCGGTGGTGCGCCGAGGTGCGATTCGCCGCGAGCCGGTTCGCGAGGCGCACGCCAGCTGGGCGCGGGACGCACCGAGGTGCGTGGGGGACCGCGTAGCGTCGTCGCCGTGCCCCGCCGCCGCCTGGCCGTCGTCGTGCTCGCCCCACCCGTGGAGGCGGAGGTCGTCGACGTCCTGCGCCGCGCGGTCGGCGTGCCCGAGCCCTTCCACGTCCCGCCCCACTGCACGCTGGTGCCACCGGTCAACGTCGCCGCCGCCGAGGACGCCGAAGTCGCCCCGCTCCTGCGCCTCGCGGCTGCGTCGTCGCACCCGTTCCACCTCGACGTCGGCCCGGCAACGACCTTCGCTCCCGACACGCCGACGCTGCACCTCGCCGTGGGCGGCACGGACGACGACGTCGCCGCCCTGCGCTCGCTCCGCGCCGCGCTCCGCTCGGGACCGCTCGACCGCCCCGACGTCTGGCCCTTCACCCCGCACGTCACCATCGAGGAGCAGCACCCCGAGGCGCGGATCCCCGGCTCCGTGCAGGCGCTGGCCGGCGTCCGCCAGCGCTGGACGGTCGACCGGGTGCACCTGCTCGAGCACCGGCGCCGCGACGACGGCTCACCGCACTGGGTGCCCATCCGTGAGGAGCCGCTCGGCGGTCCGCCGCTGGTCGGCCGCGGCGGCCTCGAGCTGGTGCTCCGACCCGCCGGCATGGTCGAGGAGCCGGTGGCCGCCCTGACCGGCAC
>JAEVZA010000335.1 GCA_023392475.1 Actinomycetes bacterium
ACCGGTCGACGCCCCGGCCGGCGACCGCGAGGTCGACGGTCGGGGCGCGGCGTCGGGATCAGGGGGCCGGGACCGCGACGAGGTCGTCGAAGCGGAGCACGACCGGCGCGTTGGTGGCGGTGCCCGAGAGGTAGCCCATGAGGCCGAGGCCGCCCGCCGACTGCAGCGCGGCGGTGGCGTCCGTGGCCGTCGCCGTCCAGGTGGTCGGCTCGGTCGTGCCGGCCACCCACACGCGGGCCCGCACGGTCGTCGGGTTCGTCCCGGTGACCTGGAGGCGGATCCGCAGCTGCGTGCCCGCCGAGGCCGTCAGGCCCGGCACCGTGGCCTCGGCCCGGATCGACGTCTCGGCACCGGTCGACGACGTGCGCACCAGGGCGAGCGACACCTGGCCGGTGCCGAGCAGCCGGACCTTGGCCCGGTAGTCGCCCTGGCCGGCGATGCGTCGGCCCAGGACCGAGACGTAGACCCCACCGCCGGTGGCGGCCTTGTCGGTCGAGGCGGTGACCACGACGTCCGTGCTGGTCGACGACACCCCGGTCATCGAGATCGCCGGACCCGAGCCCGCGGTGGCGAGCAGGAGGTTGCCGGTGCCCCCCGACACGGAGAAGCTCGACGCGCCGCTGGCCGTCGTCCAGGCGCCGCCGGCGTCCGCGGTCCCCCACCCGCCCGTCGCCGTCCGCGAGAACGCGTCGGAGGCGAGGACCGTCGGCGCGGTCGAGGTCGGCGACACCGTGCGGGTCGTGGTGCCCGTGGCGCCCTGGTCGTCGGTGACCGTGAGCGTCACCGTGTAGGTCCCGGCCACGGCGTAGGCGTGCGACGGCGACACCCCGGTCCCCGTCAGGCCGTCACCGAAGTCCCACGCGTACGACGCGACCGTCCCGTCGGGATCCGACGACGCCGACGCGTTCGACGAGCACGTCAGCTGCGTGCACGAGCTCGTGAACGACGCCGTCGGCGGCTGGTTGGCCGGCGGCGCGGTGGGCGTGACCGTGCGGGTCGTGGTGCCCGTGGCGCCCTGGTCGTCGGTGACAGTGAGCGTCACCGTGTAGGTCCCGGCCACGGCGTAGGCGTGCGACGGCGACACCCCGGTCCCCGTCAGGCCGTCACCGAAGTCCCACGCGTACGATGCGACCGTCCCGTCGGGATCCGACGACGCCGACGCGTTCGACGAGCACGTCAGCTGCGTGCACGAGCTGGTGAACGACGCCGTCGGCGGCTGGTTGGCCGGCGGCGTCACCCCACCCGTCGGCCCGGCGAGCAGGTCGTCGACCGACAGGGTCACCGGCGAGTTCGTCGAGGAGCTCGACAGGTAGTCCCAGAGCCCGACCGACCCGGTGGCCTGCAGCCCCGCCGTCGAGTCCGTCCCGGTGAGCGCCCACGTGGCGGGCTCCGCGGTGCCGTCCTTCCAGACCTTGGCCCGCAGCGTCGTCGGCGACGTGCCCGTCACCTGGAGGCGCGCCTTCACGAACTCGCCGGCGCCCCACGACAGGCCGGGCACCGTGGTGAGGTTCTGGACGACGGTCTCGGTGCCGCCGACGACCCGGACCAGCTGCGCCGTCACCGCGCCCCCCGCCTGGGCCCGCAGCTTGAGCCGGTAGTCGTTGCTCGCGTTGACCCGACGGCCGATCACGGCGACGTAGCTGCCACCGCCGGTCTGCGCCTTGTCGAACGACAGCCGGGTCGACACCTCCGTGTCGGTGCGCTGCACCGAGTCGAGCGACATGGTCCGGCTCGCCCCCGCCGTGGCGACCACGCGGCCGACCCCGCCCGAGACCGAGTAGTTCGCGTTGCCGCCGGTGATCGTCCAGGCGCCGCCGAGGTCGGCGTTGCCGAAGCCCGAGGCGACGGTGCGGCCGAACGCGTCCGACGCGTACGCGCTGCCGGTCTGGCCGGTGGCGGTGACGCTCGCCGTCGTCGAGCCCGTTGCGCCCTGGTCGTCGGTGACCGTGAGGGTCACGGTGTAGGTGCCGGGCGCCGCGTACGTGTGGCTCGTCGTCGCACCGGTGCCGGTCTGCCCGTCGCCGAAGTTCCACGCGTAGGACGCGATGGTCCCGTCGGGATCCGTGGAGCCGGCGCCCGAGAGCGAGCACGTGAGGCCGGAGCACGACGGCGCGATCGCCGCCGTGGGCGACTGGTTCGTGGGCGTGCCGGGATCGTCGAGACCGGTCGCGAGGGCGTCCCGCACCACCGGGATCGGCTGGTTGGTGAGGTAGTTCATGTACGCCATCGGCCAGTACGGGTTGACGTACGCCCAGAACGTCCAGCTCACGCGGTTCTGCTTCGCCCACGCGAGGAAGGCCCTCGTCTGGGCCATGGTGGCGGTCGTCAGCTGCCGGGCGTCGACCCCGATCGAGAAGTTCGTGAACTCACCGATGTAGAGCGGCACCTTCCACGCGTTGGCGTTGGCGAGCATGACGTTGGCCAGCGTGATGCCGAAGTCGTCGTGGCGCACCACGCCATCGGAGAACGTGCCGTAGCTGAAGTTGTACGCGTGGTACGAGTACACCCAGTTCCCCGGCACGTTCGGACGCCCCGTCATCGTCGGCGTCTCGCGGGCCGACGGGTTGGCGGCGTTGTAGCCGCCCGTGGAGTCCTGGAAGAAGAGCAGCCAACCCGGGTTCCGGTTGGTGACGGCCGGAGCCATCGACTCGTAGAACGACTGGAGGCGGGCCCCTGCGGCCTGCAGCACGGTCTGACCTGCCGGCGGGCTCCCGCCCACGTAGCTCCAGTACGGCTCGTTCATCAGGTCGGCACCGATCACCGCATCTGCGTCGGCGAAGCGGGACGGCGAGAACTCCGTCGCCAGCTCGTCCCAGGCCGCGTACATCAGCTGCCACGGGGTGGCGCGCGTCGTGGTCGCGAGCGGGTCGTGCTGGTTCCGGAAGAACCAGTTCATCGAGTTGTAGGCGTCGCCGTTCTGCGTGGTGGCGGACTTCGCGTCGGCGGTGGGGTACATCCAGCGGGGCATGCCGACGCCCTCGCAGTACCCCTGGGACCCGTCCCAGTTCGTGATGTGGTGCAGCGCGGGCGACCAGTAGTCGTGGTGCATGTCCAGGATCACCGACAGCCCCGCGGCGCGTGCCTTCGACACCATCGAGCGCAGGTCGTTCAGGTAGACCGGGTTCCAGGTGTGGACGTAGGAGCCCGAACCTGCGTCCCAGACCGGGGCGACCGGCTCGAGGTTGTTCCACGAGATCGGGAGCCGGAGCACGTTGTACCCGAGGTCCCGGATCCGCTGGTAGGCGTCGTCGTAGCTCACGCCCCCGATCCCGTCGGTCGGCGTCCGCCAGGTCACGCCGCACGTGTCGGCGATCTTCTGGTTGTCGGCCCGGCCGCCGTTCTCGGTGCCGTTCCAGTTGAAGCCCACCAGCCGCACCGGCCGGTTCGACGAGTCGTAGATCAGCCCGTCGTTCCCGGTGGTGTGCAGCGGGCCGAGCAGCGTCGCGGCGCCGGCCACGGCCGGCACCGCCGTCGTGGTGGCCACCGACAGCACGCCGCCGAGCAGCGCGAGGCCCACCAGCAGGCCCGTCACGCGTCGAGACATCGTTCCCTCCCCAGGCACGTTCCCGTTCAGGATGGACCACCGGGTCCGACGTGTCACCCCGAGGGCCCCCACTCGGGTAGACCTGCCCGGCATGGACGCCTCCGTCCCCGGCCCCGCCCGCCCGCCGCTCGCCGACCTCGACGCCGTCGTCGCCGAGGCCGCGGCCGGCCCGCCGGTGCGGGCCGTGATCGTCGACGCGACCGAGCGGACCGTGGTGGAGGGCGCCGTCGAGGCGGCCGACCTGGGCATCGTGGAGCCGACGTTCGTGGGACCGTCGGCGACGGTGCGCGAGGTCGCCGCCACGGTCCGCGGTGCCGAGCGCTGGCCGGTCGTCGACGCCGCGGACGACGTGGCCGCGGGCGACCTCGCGGTGGACCTCGTCGCCGACGGCCGGGCCGACGTGCTCTGCAAGGGGCACCTGCACTCGGACGTGTTCCTGCACCCGGTGCTGCGGCGCCTGCGCACCTCACGGCGGCTGTCGCACGTGTTCCTGTGCGACCTCGAGCGCTACCCGCGGCTGCTCGGCGTCACCGACGCCACCGTCAACATCTTCCCGGACCTCTCCCAGAAGATCGAGATCGTGCGCAACGCCGTCGACCTGATGGTGCTCCTCGGGGTGGAGCGGCCGGCCGTCGCCGTGCTGTCGGCCGTCGAGACGGTGAACCCGGCCATCCCGTCCACCATCGATGGCGCCTCCCTCGCCGTCATGGGGGCCCGTGACCAGGTCCCCCACGCCACCATCGACGGGCCGCTCGCCTTCGACGACGCGATCTCGGCGGAGGCGTCGCGCATCAAGGGGATCGACACCGACGTGGCCGGGCGCATCGACGTCGCCCTGGTCCCCGACCTCACCGCCGGCAACATCCTGGTCAAGGCGCTCGAGCACCTCGCCGGCGCCACGGTCGCCGGCCTCGTGCTCGGCGCCACCGTGCCGACGGTCCTGACGTCGCGCGCCGATCCCCCGCGCAGCCGGCTGGCCTCGCTCGCCCTCGCCGCCGTCGTCCACCACCGCACCCTGGCGGCCCGGGCGTGACCGAGCTCGGCGTGACGGAGCCCGGCGCCTACACGTGGCCGCAATCGGCCGCACCCGGTGACCTCGTCGGCGTGCACGCCGCGGGACCCGCGGGGCCGGCGAC
>JAEVZA010000483.1 GCA_023392475.1 Actinomycetes bacterium
GTTCCGCACAACAGAACGGCGGGGGCGGGGGCGTGAGCGGGCAGGCGTGGGTGGGGAGGCGTGAGTGGGGGCTGAGCCTCGGTCAGGCGTCGAGCGTGTACACGCGGTACGGCGCTCGGATCACCGGTCGCGCCACGTTGCGCACGGGGATGCCGCCGGGCGTCTCGCCGTGCTCGCGGCCGCTGTGCGCGTGGCCGTGCACGAGGAGGTCGGCGCCGTGCAGGTCGGCCGCCTCGGCGAGGCGGTGGTCGGCGAGGAACACGTGGAGCTCCGGCGCCTCGCCCTGCACCGTGGCGCCGACGGGGGAGTAGTGGAGCAGGCCGATCCGCACCGGCGCGTCGAGCTCGGCCAGCGCGTCGCCGAAGCGCTCGGCCTCCAGCCGCCCGTGCTCGACGAAGCGCTTCATCTCGGGCTCCCCGAACGCGGTCGCCCCGTGGTCGGCGAGCCCGCCGGCGAAGCCCTTCACGCCGGCCACGCCGACGGTCGTGCCCGCCGCATCGACGTGGCAGCTCTCGCCGTCGAGCACGTGCACGCCTGCCGCGCCCAGCTCCTCCCGGACCGCCTCGGGGGTCTCGGCGTGGTGGTCGTGGTTGCCGAGGACGGCGACGACGGGCACGGTCAACTCGTCCAGGCACCGGGCGAGCGCCACCGCCTCGCCGCGCTCGCCGCAGTTCGTGAGGTCGCCGGCGAGCAGCAGGAGGTCCGCGTCCTCCGCGACGGCCTGGAGCCCGCGCGGCGGGTCGTCGCGACCCATGTGCAGGTCGCCCACGGCGGCGACGCGGATCACGGGATCGCCTCGGGCGGTCGCGGTCGCAGCTCGGGGACGTGCAGCTCGTCGACGACCCGCAGGTCGTGACCCTCGGCGGCGAGGCAGCGGGCCACCTCGTCGAGCACGAGCACGTGCACCTCCTCCGACTCGACGGGCCCGCGGAGCACGACCGCGTCGCCATCCACGTCGACCGCGACGGAGAGCCGGTGGGCCCGGCCCTCGGCCAGCGTGCCCCGGAGGTGCGCGACGAGGTGGTCGTCGGCGCCCATCACGCGGCTCCGGCCGCCGTGTGAGGCGGGTGGACGACGGCCGCCAGCGCGTCCACCGCGGTGGGCGGCACGGCGAGGTCGTTCGACTCCGCGTAGATCAGCAGGCTGAGCACCCGGCGCGGTCCGAACCGGCGCGCCCGCTCGACGAGGTAGGACCAGTCGAGGTCGCACCGTGCGATCAGGCCCAGCGCGTCGTACCAGTGGTGCGGGGAGTGCTCGGCGGCCGCCACCGCCTTGATGACGAGGAGGTCCTCCGGCGACACGAGGCGGAAGGAGCTGCCCTTGAAGGCGCCGGTGTCGGCGTGGGCGAGCATCGGTTCGTCGACGACGATGTCGCCCGTCGAGCGGAAGATGATGTCGATGAGCACGCCCCGCCGGTGGGCCTTGTAGAGCCAGTTCGGGTCGTGGCGCTCCGTCTCGTAGCCCTCGGCCTCGAACCGCTCGAGCAGCGCGTCGGCGTCCTCGACGTGCACGAACAGGTCGATGTCGTCCGTGCGCCGCGGGCGGGCGAGGCTCGCCGAGCCGATGCCGCCCATGACGAGGACGCGGAGGTCGGATCGGTCGAGGAGGCCGGCGACGTCGGCGAGCACGGAGCGGAAGGTCGGCTCGTCGGGCCCCTCGCCGTCGGGGTAGTGCTGCCCGGTCATCGGTCCGCCCTCCCGCTCGGTGATGCGCCACCGGGTCGAACGACCCCGGCGTGCACCACAGAGCGGTCCTGGGGGTTCGTGGCGAGGGCGGCGACGGCGACGTCGAGGTCGTGCACCAGCTCGGCCCGGGCCGCGTCGCGGTCGCTCGCCCGGAGGACCGCCGACGGGTGGGTCGTGACGACGACGGTCCGGTCCAGCAGCGGGAACGGTCGGCCCCGGTCCTTCGTGACCCGCTTCTCCGGCGCGAGGGCCCGCACGGCCGTCGCCCCGAGCAGCACGACGACCTCGGGATCGACGAGGGAGAGCTCGCCCTCGAGCCACCGGTGGCAGGCCCGAACGTGCTCGACGCCCGGCCCCTTGTGGATCCGCCGCTTGCCGCGTGCCTCCCAGCGGAAGTGCTTCACGGCGTTGGTCAGGTACACCTCGTCGGCGTCCAGGCCGACGTCGGCGAGCGCTCCGCGCAGGAGCGCACCGGAGGGCCCGACGAACGGGTGGCCGCGGCGGTCCTCGACGTCGCCGGGCTGCTCGCCCACCAGCATCAACCGGGCCGGCACCGGACCCTCGCCGAACACGGTCTGGGTCGCGTGCTCGAACAGCTCGCAGGCCGTGCAGGTCTCGGCGCGCCGCTCCAGGTCCGTCCACCCACGTCGGGGGTCGCTCATGGACCCTCCGTACCCGGCCGGGGGGCCGGCCAACCCGCCCACGTCTCGACGCTCCGCCGCCGGGTAGGCCGGGCGCCGAGGAGGTGCCCGATGGCCGGAACCGACGAGGGGGCGCGGCGGTTCGTCGCGCTGAACTGCACGCTCAAGCACGCACCCGAGGCGTCCAGCACCGACGTGCTCCTGGACGCCGTGACCGGCGAGCTGGAGACGCTCGGCTTCACGGGCGACACGATCCGGGTGGTGGACCGGGACGTCGCCCACGGCGTCACGGCCGACGAGGGCGACGGCGACGGCTGGCCGGCGATCCGCGAACAGATCCTCGACGCCAGCGTGCTCGTGCTCGGCACGCCCATCTGGCTCGGCCACCCGGCCAGCGTCACCCAGCAGGTGCTGGAGCGGCTCGACGCGTTCCTCGGGGAGACCGACGACCGCGGCCAGATGGCGACCGTCGACCGCGTCGCCCTGGTTGCCGTCGTGGGCAACGAGGACGGCGCGCACCACGTCGGCGCCGAGGTCTTCCAGGGCCTCAACGACGTCGGCTTCACCCTGCCTCCGGGCGGGATGACGTACTGGGTCGGCGAGGCGATGCACACGACCGACCTCCAGGACCTCGACTTCATCCCGGAGAAGACGATGACGACGGCCCGGACGATGGCCGTCAACGCCGCGCACCTCGTCGAGCGGCTCTCGGGCGAGGGCCGGTTCCCGTCGCTCAAGTGACCAGGAGCACGTGGACGATGCGGTGAGGCAGGCGTAACCCCGGTTCCGCCCGGGTAGGGAGGGCGCCCGGTGCGTCGTGCACCGGACGACGGACGGAGGCGATGGTGGAACCGAGCGAGCACCCGGGCAGGGCGGCGGCGCCGGGCTGGCCCGGGCAGGCGCTGCCGCTCGGGGCCACGCCCGACGGGTTCGGCACCAACTTCTCCCTGTTCAGCTCCACGGCGGACTCGGTGGAGCTGTGCACCTTCGACGAGGCCGGCACCGAGCACCGCCGCGAGCTGACCGAGGTCGACGCCCACTGCTGGCACACGTACCTGCCCGGCGTCGGGCCGGGTGCCGAGTACGGCTACCGGGTGCACGGCCCGTGGTCGCCGGCGGCAGGGCTCTGGCACAACCCGTCGAAGCTGCTGCTCGATCCGTACGCGAGGACCGTGCGGGGCACGGTGGCCTGGTCGCCGGCGTGCTTCGCCTACCGCTTCGACGCGCCCGACGAGCCCGAGACGACCGACAGCGCGCCGCACGTCCCGCGCTCGGTCGTGGCGAGCCCGCACTTCGACTGGGGCAACGACCACCGGCCGGGCACGCCGCTGCACGAGACCGTCATCTACGAGCTGCACGTGAAGGGGTTCACCGCCCGGCACCCGGCGGTGCCCGAGCGGGAGCGCGGCACCTACGCGGGCCTGGCCCACCCCGCGGTCGTCGAGTACCTGGTCGGCCTCGGGGTCACCGCGGTGGAGCTGCAGCCGGTCCACGAGTTCCTGCACGACGCCCACCTCGTCGAGCGCGGGCTCCGCAACTACTGGGGCTACAACTCGATCGGCTTCTTCGCCCCGCACCACGAGTACGCAGCGGGGCCGGATCCGGTCGGCGAGTTCAAGCACATGGTGCGCACCCTTCACGCGGCGGGCATCGAGGTGATCCTCGACGTCGTCTACAACCACACCGCGGAGGGCAACCACCTCGGCCCCACGCTGTCGTTCCGCGGCATCGACAACGGGGCGTCCTACCGGCTCACCGACGACCGCCGGTACTACATGGACTACACGGGTACCGGGAACACGCTGAACATGCGGCACCCGCACACGCTGCAGCTCGTGATGGACAGCCTCCGGTACTGGGCCGAGGAGATGCACGTCGACGGGTTCCGGTTCGACCTGGCCTCCGCCCTGGCACGCGGCCTGCACGAGGTCGACCGCCTGGGCCCGTTCTTCGACCTCATCCAGCAGGACCCCGTGATCAGCCGCGTGAAGCTGATCGCCGAGCCGTGGGACGTCGGCGACGGCGGCTACCAGGTCGGTAACTTCCCGCCGCTGTGGTCCGAGTGGAACGGCCGGTACCGCGACACGGTGCGCGACTACTGGCGCGGCGAGCCCGCGACGCTGGCGGAGTTCGCGGCACGGCTCACGGGCAGCTCCGACCTCTACGCGGGCGACTCCAGCCCCGCGTCGAGCATCAACTTCGTGACCGCCCACGACGGCTTCACGCTCGGCGACCTCGTCAGCTACGACGAGAAGCACAACGAGGCGAACGGCGAGGACAACCGCGACGGCGAGTCGCACAACCGGTCGTGGAACGGCGGCGTCGAGGGTCCGACGGACGATCCGGCCGTGCTCGAGCTGCGGGCGCGCCAGCAGCGGAACCTGCTCCTCACCCTGCTCCTCTCGCAGGGCGTGCCGATGCTGCTGGCGGGCGACGAGCTGGGACGCACGCAGCAGGGCAACAACAACGCGTACTGCCAGGACTCGGAGCTGACCTGGGTCGACTGGTCGGGGCTCGACCGGGAGGCGGACCTGCTCGCGTTCGCCCGCCACGCCATCGCGCTGCGGCGCCTCCACCCCGTCTTCCACCGGCGACGCTGGTTCACCGGGCGGGACATCCGGCGCCGCGACGGCGAGGCGGTGCGCGAC
Source organism: Actinomycetes bacterium (assembly GCA_023392475.1). Taxonomy (GTDB): domain Bacteria; phylum Actinomycetota; class Acidimicrobiia; order Acidimicrobiales; family Microtrichaceae; genus JAEVZA01. The sequence goes on from JAEVZA010000483.1 coordinate 4,975, forward strand.
CTCGTCTGGTACCGGCCCGACGGCACGGAGATGACCGATGCCGACTGGGAGGCGGGCTTCGCACGCGCGGTGGGGGTGCGCCTCGACGGCCGGGCGATCACGGACCCCGGTCCCCGCGGCGAGGCGGTGCACGACGACACGTTCCTCGTGCTGTTCAACGCCCACCACGGCGCGATCCGGTGGACCCTGCCGCCCGTCGAGGAGGGCACGACGTACGTCCGGCTCGTCGACACGCGCGCGCCGCTCGTGCAGGAGCGGCGCGTGCGGACGCCGCGGCTCGTCGTGGCGCCGCGATCGGTCGTCGTGCTGCGGGAGGACCTCGCACGGCCTGGCGAGGCGGCCCCGGGTGCGGAGCGACCGGAGGAGCACGAGCCGTGAGCAGCCGCGTCGTCCCCACCGCGACCTACCGCGTCCAGCTGCGGGAGGGCCTCACGCTGGACGGCGTGGTCGACGAGGGCTGGCTCGACCACGCCCGTGCCCTCGGCGCCAGCCACCTCTACCTCTCGCCCGTGCTGACGGCGGCGCCCGGCAGCACCCACGGCTACGACGTCGCGGATCCGACCACGGTCGACCCGGTGCTCGGCGGCGACGCCGCGTTCCGGCGGCTCGCCGAGGCGGCCCGGTCCCGCGGGGTGGGCCTGGTCGTGGACATCGTCCCGAACCACATGGCGCTCGACCCGGTCCACGACCGCTGGTGGCGCGACGTGCTCCGCCACGGCCCGGCCAGCCGTTGGGCGGGGATGTTCGACGTCGACTGGGACCACCCCGAGCGCCGCCTCCGGGGTTCGGTCCTGCTCCCCGTCCTGCCCGACCACTACGGCCGCGTGCTCGAGTCGGGTGGGCTGGTCCCGGGTCGTGCCGGCACCGAGCTGGTCGTCCGGCACGGCGACCTCGAGCTGCCGCTCGAACCCGCCTCCACCGCCCCGGTGGTGGCAGAGGCGGCCGAGGCGCTCGACGACGACGTCCTCCGCCTCGTCGCCCGGGACCTCGTCCGCACCGGTGACCTCCTGGACGACGAGCGCCCCACCGAGGTCGACGCGCTCGATGAGCTGCTGGCCGAGCGGCTCGACGCGAGCACGGCGGTCGGCGACGCCATCGACGCCGCGCTCGGCCGACTCGCCCGCGACGTCGAGCGCCTGGACGACCTGCTCGGGCAGCAGCACTACCGCCTCGCCCACTGGCGGTCGGCCAGCCACGACCTCGGCTACCGCCGCTTCTTCGACGTCAACGGCCTGATCGGCGTGCGGATCGACCGACCCGAGGTGTTCGACCTGACCCACCGCGCCGTGCGCACCTGGGTGGAGGAGGACCTGGTGGACGGGCTCCGGGTCGACCACCCCGACGGGCTCGGCCGGCCCGGCGCCTACTTCGACCGCCTGGCCGCGCTGTCGGGCGGGCGGTGGACCGTGGCCGAGAAGATCCTGGAGGGCGACGAGGAGCTCCCGGCGTGGCGGGTCGACGGCACGACCGGCTACGACGCGGCGGAGCTCGTCGGGCGGCTCTTCCTCGACCCCCACGGGCTCGAGCGACTCGCCGAGCTGCGCCACGAGCTCGTGGGTCCGGCGCCGCCGATCCCCGAGCTGGTGCGGGACTGCAAGCTCGAGGTGCTCCACGACCTGCTCGCCGCGGACCTCAACCGCGCCACGGACCTCCTCCTCCAGCTGTGCGAGACGCAGCGGCGGCTCCGCGACGTGACGCGGCACGAGCTGCACGAGGTGCTCCGGGAGGCCGCGGCGTCGCTCGACGTCTACCGGACCTACACCGCCGAGGGGGCGCCGTCGGACGTGGACCGTGCGACGATCGAGCGGATGCTCGACGACGTGCTGGCGCGTCGGCCCGACCTCGACCCCGAGGTCGTCGGCCTGCTCGGTGCCGTGCTGCGGCGCGGGCGGCTGGCGGGCGACCCGGCCGTCGTCGGGGCGCTCGCCGAGCGGTTCCGCACGCGCTTCGAGCAGCTGACCGGTCCGGCGATGGCCAAGGGCAAGGAGGACACCGCGTGGTACCGGGACGTCCGGCTGGTCGCGCGGAACGAGGTCGGCGCGGATCCAGCTGCCGGCCCGCTCGACCCGGCGTCGTTCCACGAGGCGATGGGCCGGCGGTCGGTGCGGTGGCCGCTCACGATGACGTCGCTCTCCACCCACGACTCGAAGCGGAGCGAGGACGTGCGGGCCCGGGCCGCCGCGCTGACCGGCCACGCCGACGCGTGGGCGCCGGTGGTGCGCGGCTGGTTCCACCGCACCGACCGGTTGGTCGGCGAGCACGGCCCGAGCGCGGCGACGCGCCTGTGGATCCTCCAGACCGTCGTGACCGCGCACCCGATGCCCGCCGAGCGCCTGCGCGACCACGTCCTCAAGGCGATGCGCGAGGCGAAGGTGGACACGAGCTGGTTGCGCCGGGACGAGGTGGTGGAGGCAGCGGCCCTGGCCCACGTCGACGCGCTGCTGGCGGACGACGAGCTCATGCGGCAGGTCGACGACGTCGTCGGCGCCCTGCGGCCCGAGGCCGAGGCGGTGTCGCTCGGGCAGAAGCTCGTGCAGCTGATGATGCCGGGCGTGCCCGACCTCTACTGGGGGAGCGAAGCCGAGCTGCTCCGGCTCGTCGATCCCGACAACCGCGTCCCGCCCGACCTCGGCCGGCTCCGCGCCGCGCTCGACGGCCAGGGCGACGACCTGTCGTCCCGCAAGGCGCGCCTGGTGCGGGCTGCGCTGCGGGTCCGGGCGCGACACGCCGAGGTGCTCGCCGCTCCCGGCGCGTACGAGCCCGTCGAGGTGGGCGGCGACGGATCGGCGGC
>JAEVZA010000390.1 GCA_023392475.1 Actinomycetes bacterium
CTCGTCGGACGCCGTGCGGGCGGACGAGCGGCCGTTCGACGGGGCCGGCGCGCGGTCCTCGGTCGGGGCGCTGTCGGCGGACCCGCCCGACCCGCCGGTCACGCCGGCGAGGTCGAGGATCATGCCGATGATGTCGGCCTTCTTGGTGCGGCTCGTGGGCTTGCCGCCCAGGGCCTGTGCGATCTGGGCGAGCTCGGCGCGGTCCTTGCGCTCGAGGCCGTCCACGTCGATCGAGTCAAGGCTCACGTGGTGATGTCCTCTGGTTCGGCCGGGGCGGCACGGTGCGGACCCCAGCGGTGCAGTTGCGGTCGGGACCCGACGGGTGCGGGGGATCGACCGTGGAGTCGGCTCGCGTCGGAGGCACCAGGGAATCGGGGGACTCCCACCTGGGCCGTAGCCGGGATGACCGGTGCGGGACAGCAGGTGAACGGCAGCGTCCCCGACACGACTGGCTCGGAGGTTCTGCCGCCCCTCAGCCCCCGCCGAGACGACGTGGTCACCATACCGGCGACCGGCGCCGAGGGGCAACCACCGCGCCCGCTGCCCGGGACGCGCCGGGGAGGGCGCTCAGGAGGCGAGCAGGCGCTCCATCAGCAGGTGGCCGGCGACGACCGGGGCCGTGGCGACGCCCGGCTCGGTGTAGGTGCCGCCGGGACCGTCGGTCGCGCTGTCGACGAGGAGGTACGGGACCGGGTCCGCCGTGTGGGTGCGGAGGCGCAGCGGCGTGGCGTGGTCGGGCATGAGCAGCAGGCGCCACGGGCCGAGGTCGTCGAGCGCCGGGACCAGGTCGGCGAGGATCTCGGCGTCCCACCGCTCGAGGGACCGCACCTTCTCGGCGGCGTCGCCCGCGTGGCCCGCCTCGTCGGTCGCCTCGACGTGGATCAGGAACAGGTCGAGGCCGTCGACCAGGCCGGCGATCGCGGCGTCGCGCTGCGCGGCGTAGTCGGTGTCGTAGCCGGCGGTCGCGCCGTCGACGTCGGGCAGCGCCATGTCGGTGAGGACGCCGAGGCCGCGCACGAGGTCCACCGCGGTGGTGATGCCGCCGGTGACGCCGTGCTGCTCGGTGAACGCCGGCATCGTCGGCTGGAAGCCCTGGCCCCACAGCCACACCTGGTTGGCGCCGACGGTCGGCGCGCCGGTCACCGACGCCAGCACGTCGCGGCTCGCGTCCATCACCTCGCGCAGGCGCCCGGCCGCGGCACCGGTCGGCCACACCGCGGGCTTGCCGGTGAGGTCGTGCGGCGGGACGCAGTCGGCGTCCTCCCAGTCCGCGGGCGCCACCATGATGTGGCGGTACTCGACGCCGGGGTGGAACTCGAGGTCCGACCCGCTCCCGCGCCCGAGCTCGAGGTCGAGCGCCTCGACGACCTTGGTGGCGTCCTCCATGTCCGGGTGGCCGCCGGCGAAGTCGACCATCGTGCCGTCGTCGCCGACCGTCACGAGGTTGCACCGGTAGGCGAGCCGGTCGTCGGGCAGCTTGAGGCCCAGCGAGGCGGCCTCGATCGGAGCGCGGCCCGTGTGGTAGCGGGCGGGGTCGTAGCCGAGGATCGCCATGTTGCCCACGTCGCTGCCCGGCGGCATGCCCTCCGGGATCACGGCGGCCCGACCGACCTCGGCCCGCGCCGCGAGCGCGTCGAGCACCGGCGTGCGCGCCACCTCGAGCGGCGTGCGGCCGCCCAGCTCGTCGAAGGGCTCGTCGGCACAACCGTCGGGGACGCAGACCACGTACTTCACGCCCGACAGTGTGGCCGAACTCGGGGCCCGCCCCGACAACGACCGATCGCCGATCTCGGGGCCCACAGGCCGCTGAGCGTCCGATCCGCCCCGAGATCGGCGATCCGGGCAACTCGGGGGCAGCCCCGAGTTCAGGCGGCGGGCGCCGCCGGGGACCGATCCCCGCTGACGGGATGGTCGGCGTGCGCTCACATCGACCGATGCGCGACGACCGCCTCGCCAGGATCGCCGAGCTGGCCCGCTCCCAGGACGGCGTGTTCCACGTCGACCAGGCGATCGCGCTCGGGCTGCACCGCAAGGCGGTCCTCAGATCCGGCGCGGCCGGCGTCCTCGTCCGGTCCCACCCGCAGGTCTGGCGGTTCGCCGCGGTGCCGGTCACGGAGCGCCAGCGCATCCGGGCCGCGGTGCTGCAGGTCGGACCGACGGCCGTGCCCAGCCACGAGACCGCACTGTGGCTCGCCGGCGTGGCCAACCTGCCGTTCGAGGTCGTGATGTCCGTCGGGCCGGACGACAACCAGCGCCACCCCGGCATCCGAGTGCACCGCATGTGCGACCTCCTGCCCGAGATGGTCACGGAGGTCGACGGGATCCGGTGCACGACCGTGGCCCGCGCCCTCGTGGACGTGTCCTCGGTGTTCCGACGACATCGGCTCGCCGACCTGCTCGACCGCGTGACCATCACCGAGCGGATCACGAGCCTCGGGTCGATCGACCGGGCGCTCCGGCTGTCCAACACCAGGGGTCGGCGCAACATCGGGCTGATCCGATCGTTGCTGGACGAGCGCCGGCCCGCCGAGCCGGCGCCCCGGAGCGTGGCCGAGCGACTGGCGGACGGGCTGCTCGAGCGCAGCGGTCTGCCGGAGCCCGTCGCCGAGTACCCGCTCCCCGGCTGGGAGCTGGGCCACGCGTTCGTCGACCGCGCCTGGCCCGAGGCACGGCTGATCCTCGAGATCGACAGCCGCTCGTGGCACGCCCGTGAGCGGGCGATGGCGAACGACCGGGCACGCGACCGCGCCGCGGGGACGGCGGGCTGGTTCACCGCGAGGGCCACGTTCGTCGAGCTGCGCGACGAACCGGAGTCCGTGCTCGCCGACCTGGTCGCGCTCCACGCCACCCGCCGCCGCCAGCTCGGCGCCTGAGGTCGGGGGCCGCCCCGAGCACCCGGATCGAGCGATCTCGGGGGCGAACGGACGCTCAGCGTCCCGAGCGCCCCGAGTTCAGGCCCCGGCGCGGGGCCCGGCGGTGGAGCGGGGCTCGTCGGTGCCGCGGGGCTAGTCGGTGGAGAGCTCGGCGCGGACGAGGGCCTCGACGGCGTCGAGGTCGGCCGGGCAGTGCTCGACCTCCTCGTCGCGCTCGAAGAGGTCGGCGAGGCGGGCCGGGAGCGGCGGTCGGACGCCGACGGCGGCCTCGACCGCGTCGGGGAACTTCGCCGGGTGCGCCGTCGCCAGGCACACGACCGGCACCGACGGATCCCCCAGCGCACCGGCGTCCACGAGCTGCTCGGCCACCCCGATCCCGACGGCGGTGTGCGGATCCACCAGCAGCCCGCTCGAGGCGTGCACCCGCCGGATCACCGCGGCCGCCGACTCGTCGTCGAGCCGCCCGCAGTCGAACTCCGACCGAAGCCGCCCGAGCACCTCCGCGGGCACGGTCACGGTCCCGTCGGCCCGGAACGACGCCATCATCGAGGCCACCGCCGCGCCGTCCCGGTCGAGCACCTCGAAGAGCAGCCGCTCCAGGTTCGAGCTGACCTGGATGTCCATCGACGGGCTCGTGGTGGGCACCACCTCGGTGATGGCCATGGTCCCGGTCGTGAAGAAGCGGGTGAGGACGTCGTTGCGGTTGCTCGCCACGACGAGCCGGTCGACCGGCAGGCCCATCCGCTTCGCCGCCCACCCGGCGAGGATGTTGCCGAAGTTGCCGGTCGGCACGACGAAGCTCACCGGGCCACCGTCGGGGGCCACCGCGAGGTGGGCGGTCACGTAGTAGACGACCTGCGCCATCACGCGGGCCCAGTTGATCGAGTTCACCGCGGAGAGCGACACCTCGGTGCGGAAGTCGACGTCCGCGAACGCCGCCTTCACGAGGTCCTGGCAGTCGTCGAAGGTGCCCGGCACGGACACGGCGTGGGCGTTGGCCGCGCCGAGGGTCGTCATCTGCCGCCGCTGGACCTCGGAGGTCCGGCCGTCGGGGAAGAGGATGAAGATGTCGACGTGGTCGAGCCCGGCGCAGGCGTCCATGGCCGCCGACCCCGTGTCGCCCGACGTCGCGCCGAGCACGCAGATGCGCTCGCCCCGCTCGGTCAGCACGTGGTCGAACAGCCGCCCGACGAGTTGGAGGGCGACGTCCTTGAACGCGAGCGTCGGGCCGCGGAACAGCTCGAGCAGCTGCAGCGGCGCGCCGTCCGTGCCGGTGCCGTCGACGGGGACGACCGGGCACACCTCGGGCGTGTCGAACGTGGCGTACGCGTCGTGGACGATCGACTCGAACGCGCCCCGCTCGATGTCGGCCGACACGAACGGCCACATGACCTCGACCGCCACCTCGGCGTAGGGCCGCCCGCGCAGCGTCTCGAGCGGCGGCAGCTCGGGCCACGCCTCGGGCAGGTAGAGCCCGCCGTCGTCCGCGAGCCCGGCGAGCAGCACGTCGGCGAACCCGAGCACGGGCGCGTCGCCGCGCGTGGAGACGTAGCGCATCGGAGCGCTCAGCCCGGGCCGATGACCCGCAGGACCGAGCCGACCGAGCGGACGGCGTCGAGCGTGCGGAGCTGGTGCAGGGTGGCCCGGAGGTCGGCCTCGCGGGCGGCGTGGGTGATGAAGATGAGCCGCGCCGCGCCGCCCGAGCCGGGCGCCGCGCCGCCGTCGGCGTCCACCGACTCCTGCTCCATCGACCGGATCGAGACGCCGTGCTCACCGAACACGCCGGCGACCGCGGCGAGCACGCCGGGCCGGTCGGCCACCTCGAGGTTGACGTAGAACGCCGAGGCGAGGTCGTCGATCGGGCGGATGAGCGCCTTGCCGAACGTGCCGAGCGACGCGTGGGTGCCCTTGGCGAGGTTGGCGGCGGCGTCGATCACGTCGCCGAGCACCGCGGACGCCGTCGGGAAGCCGCCGGCGCCCCGCCCGTAGAACATGAGGTCGCCGACTGCGGCGCCCTCGACGAACACGGCGTTGAAGCTGTCCCGCACCGAGGCGAGCGGGTGCGTGTCGGGCACCATCGCCGGGTGGACGCGCACGGCGACCGCACCGTCCTCGAAGCGCTCGGCCACCGCGAGCAGCTTGATCTGGTAGCCGAGCCGGCGGGCGTGCGCGATGTCGGTCGACGTCACGCCCGAGATGCCCTCGTGGTACACGTCGCCGGCGACGACCTTCGCGCCGAACGAGATCGTGGCGATGATCGCGGCCTTCGCCCCGGCGTCGAAGCCCTCGACGTCGGCGGTGGGGTCCCGCTCGGCGTAGCCCAGGCTCTGCGCCTCGGCGAGCGCCTCCGCGTAGCTCCACCCCTCCTCGGTCATCTTCGTGAGGATGTAGTTGGTGGTGCCGTTGACGATGCCCATCACCCGGCTGACGTCCTCGCCGACGAGCGATTCGCGCAGCGGTCGCACCAGCGGGATGCCGCCGGCGACGGCGGCCTCGAAGAGCAGGTCGACGCCGGCGGTCTCGGCCACGGCGTACAGCTCGGCGCCGACGTTGGCGAGCAGCTCCTTGTTCGCGGTGACGACGGGCTTGCCCGCCTTCAGCGCGTCCACGATGAGCTCGCGCGCGGGCTCGATGCCGCCGATGACCTCCACCACGAGGTCGACCGCGGGGTCGGTGACGACGGACTGGGCGTCGGTCGTGAGCACCTCGGAGGGCAGCGCGACGTCACGCTCCTTGGAGAGGGAGCGCACGGCGACCCGGCCGACGGCCAGGCGCAGGCCCGTGCGGGCGGCGATCTCGTCCCCCCGCTCCTCGATGAGGCGGACCAGCGCGGCGCCGACGTTGCCGCAGCCGAGCAGGCCGATGTTGACGGTCTTCAGCACGAAGCGAGGCTACCGGGCCGCCGGCGCACCCGGCGCACGACATCCGTCGCCGCTGCCGGACGCGGCACCACCCAGCCGGCTCAGAAGCGGCTCGCCTCCCGGTACCACTTGGGCAGCGCGAGGCAGAGGAAGCCGAGGTTGGCCAGGAACAGGAAGGTGTAGACGACGGCGAAGCCCCGGACCCAGAACAGCAGGCCGAACACGAGGCACAGCAAGCCGTAGTCCGTGGGCAGGACGGCGAACGAGTAGCGCCACGACGACGAGCCCTGACCCTGCATGAGCATGCCCGTCTGGTTCCGATGGGCCCGGCGCAGCTGATCCATGAGGATCATGGAGAAGAACTGGACCGTGGCGACGGCCTGGAAGCCGAGCGGCACGAGCAGCTGCACGTCGCTGTGGTCGCCGAACCGGTACCAGTTGACGACGACGGACAGGTGCAGCACGCCGATCTTCATCGCGTCGACCGTGTGGTCGAGCCACTCGCCCGACGCGGAGCCGCCGCCGCGCAGCCGTGCCAGCTGGCCGTCGGCGGCGTCCAGCGCGTACCCGACGACGAGTAGCAGCGCGACCAGGATCGACGACCACACCGTCGGGTCGAGCAGCGCGATCAGCGCGATGCCGGTGAGCGTGAACGCCGCGCTGACGACCGTCACCTGGTTGGGGCTGCGACCCAGCTCGTAGGCGGCCGCGGCGAACGTGCGGCCGAGCGGGCGGTTGACGAGCCGCCCGTACGCGGGCGACCCCTTCGAGGTCTTCTGCAGCTCGCCCAGGCGGGCGTACGAGGCGCTGAACGTCACCCGCACGAGGCTACGGGCGGTTGCCACCGTTCCGGCGCACCCGGTCGCGGAGCGTGGTCATCGTGCAGTTCTGCCCGCCGACCTGTGCCAAAGGGCCCAGGAGGAGCGGCGGAGGACCCTTGTATGCTGCAGGGGCATCCGGACACCGCAGGAGGCAGGGTGTTCCCCCCACCGCTCACCAACCGAAGCGACGAGGAACGGGACGAGCTGGTCCGCCGGTTCCGGCAGGAGGGGCCAGTCCGGTACGTCGTGATCGACGACTTCCTCGACGCGTCGGTCGCCCAGCAGCTGCTGGACGAGTTCCCGAGCCCGCAGGACATGCCGAAGTCGCGCGACTACGTGTTCAGCGACAAGCGCGAGCTGTCGACGCTCGACCGCCACACGGACACCTCCCGCATGCTGCACGACGCGCTCGTGTCCCCCGCCTTCACCGAGTTCCTCTCGGACCTCGTCGGCCGGCCGGTCTTCCTGGACCCGGAGTACGTCGGCGGCGGCTTCCACGCCGGGGAACCGGGCAGCTACCTGGACCTCCACACCGACTTCAACCTGCACCCCGTGCACCACGACTGGCACCGGATGCTGAACATCCTGATCTACCTGAACCCAGGTTGGGAGCCCTCCTGGGGCGGTCAGCTGCAGCTGACCGACCGCCCCGACCGCCCGGGAACGACCGTGGACCCGCTGTTCAACCGGGCGGTCGTCATGGAATCGACCGACAGCTCGTACCACGGCTACGAGCAGCTCCGGTTCCCGGAGGGGACGGCTCGGCGATCGATCGCCGCCTACGCGTACGAGACGGTGGCCGACGGCGCGATCGAGCGCCGCACGACCAACTGGCAGCCGCAGGAGGCGAGCGCCGCCAAGCGGGTGCTCGCGAAGAACTGGAACCGGATCGTCCTCACGAAGAACCGGTTCCTCGGCAGCGGCACCGTCAAGAACCGGCGCTGACGCCCGCAGCGTGACCGACGCCCGTCGACCGCGGATCGTGGTCGTCCACCCGTCCGACGAGCTGTACGGCGCCGATCGGATGCTCCTCCAGGTGCTCGCCGCCGTGCGCGACCACCTGCGCGCCGAGGTCGAGGTGTGGCTCCCCACCGACGTGGAGCACGGTCCGCACCCCTTGTGCCAGGTGCTGACCGAGCGCGGGATCACCTGGTCACACCGCGACGTGCCGATCCTGCGGCGCGCGTACGCGGGGCCGGCCGGGTTGGTGCACCTGGCGCGTGCCGGTCGCGCTGCGTCGACCGCGCTGCGGGACGCGAGACCCGACCTGCTCCTCTGCGGGACGAGCGCCTCGCTGATCTTGGCGCCGCTCGCCCGCCGCGCCGGCGTCGATGCGCGGGTGGTGCACATCCAGGAGCGGTGGGGCGGCGCCGAGGCGCACGTGCTGCGGCGCCTCGCCCGCTCGACCACGGCGCGCATCGCGATCTCCCGCTCGGTCGCCGCCGCGACCGAGCTCCCCGATCCGCAGCCGGTCGTGGTCGAGAACTGCGTCGACGACCTGTCGCTGCGGGTCACCGCCCGCCCGGCGGGCACCGGCGCCGTTCGCACCTTCGTCGTCGCGAGCCGCTGGAACCGTTGGAAGGGCCACCGCACGCTGCTGACGGCGTGGGAGCGGGCGGGGTGCCCAGGCCGGCTCCTCGTGCTGGGCGGGCCGCCGCCGAGCGGCGAGCAGGTGGACGTGCCCGCGCTCGTCGACGAGCTCGTGAGCCGACCCGGGACCGTCGAGGTCGTCGGGGAGGTCGCAGACCCGGCGCCGCACCTCGCCGAGGCGGACGTGCTCGTGCTGCCGTCCGACGAGCCCGAGCCGTTCGGGCTCGTCCTGATCGAGGCCTTCTCGCTCGGCCGACCGGTCGTGGCCAGCCGCGCCGGCGGCCCGCTGGAGATCGTCGATGAGGGGCGCGACGGCTGGCTCTACGGGATGGGCGACGCCGACGACCTCGCCCGCGTGCTGTCCGGGCTCACCGACGACGGGGTCGCGGCGGCGGGTCGGGCGGCCCGCGCCAGCTACGAGGAGCGCTACACGCCCGACCGGTTCCGTCGGCGCATCGCCGAGGTGCTCACCGACGCGCTGCCCGCGTCGCTGTCGTCGCCCCGGTAGCGGCCGGCGAGGCGTCCGCCGTCACCCGTCGTCGACGTCGGTGGCGAGCAGGTCCTCGACCGTCTCGCGGCGGACCACCAGGCGAGCGCGGCCGTCGGCGACGAACACGACCGGCGGCCGGAGGACCTTGTTGTAGTTCGAGCCCATCGAGTGGCCGTACGCGCCGGTGACCGGCGTGGCGATGACGTCGCCGACGGCGAGGTCGGCCGGCACCAGGCCCTCGCGCACCAGGAGGTCGCCCGATTCGCAGTGCTTGCCCACGAGGCGGATCGGCATCTCGCGCCGCGACGACGCTGCCCGGGGCAGGAACGTCTCGTAGCCGCTGCCGTATAGCACGGGCCGCGGGTTGTCGCTCATGCCGCCGTCGACCGACACGTACGTCCGGACGCCGGGGATGAACTTCACGGTGCCGACCGTGTAGAGCGTGATCGCCGCCGCGCCCACGATCGCCCGCCCCGGCTCCGCACCGATGTCCGCGGTGATGCCGGCGTCGCGGCACGCACCCACCACGGCCGTGGCCCACTCGGTGATGGTCGGCGCGTGCTCCCCCGCGACGTACGCCACGCCGAGGCCGCCGCCGACGACCAGCTCCGGCAGGTCGGCGTCCACCACGAACGGCGCGACGGCCCGCAACCCCTCGAGGAAGTTGTCGACGCTGAAGACCTGGGAGCCGATGTGCAGGTGCAGCCCGACGAGCTCCACCGCCGTCGAGGCGCGGGCGCGGGCGACGGCCTCGTCGGCCTGGCCGGTCGGGAGCGGGAAGCCGAACTTCGAGTCGAGGTTCCCGGTGCGGACGTGCTCGTGCGTGTGCACCTCGATGC
>JAEVZA010000036.1 GCA_023392475.1 Actinomycetes bacterium
CGGCCTCGGCGTCACCCGCGGGGCGGGCGCTGGGGGCCGGCAGGTGGATGAGCGTCAGCTGCGTGGACATGTCCCCAGTATGTGGAGGGGGTGTGACAGCGACGCCACGGGGACCGGTCCCCCCTGAGGGCCGGCTCCGCCCGCGCCCCGGCATCCGCGCGCTCCGTCGACGAGCTCCGGCGGGTTCGGCGTACCACATGGTCGTGATCGGACCACGAGGGACGCCGGAACCCTGGTGAGCACGGGTTCCGGGCCGTTCGGTGCCGCGCGACCGGGCGTCGGGCGCCGACGACGGACGGACCGTCAGTGGTGGAAGGTGCCCGCCTCGTCCTGGGTCATCGGCACCGAGACCGGGTGCTTGTTCAGGAACTCGATGGCCTCGCGCATGTCCCGCACGAGGTCCTGGATCTCGTTGACCGTGATCTCGGCCCGGATGAGCGCCCGCTGCACGGTCTGGTCGGCCAGGGCACCCGTGAGGGGGTACGCCGGCACCTGCCAGCCGCGGGTCCGCAGCCGGTCCGCGAGCTCGAACAGCGTCCACGAGACGCCGGGGTTCTCGGACATCGTCCACGTCACGGCGGGGATGCCGGTGGCGGGGTCGCCGTCGTAGATCAGCTCGAGCGGGCCGAGCCTCGGGATCGCCTCGGCGAGCACCTTGGCGCCCTCGTAGCAGTTGGCGTGCACCGCCCGGTACCCCGCGCGGCCGAGGCGGATGAAGCCGAAGTACTGCGTGATGATCTGCCCGGCGGGCCGGGAGAAGTTGATCTGGAACGTCGGCATGTCGCCGCCGAGGTAGGTCACGTGGAAGACCAGCTCGTCGGGGAGCTCGGACGTGTCCCGGAAGAGCACCCACCCGACGCCGAGCGGCGCGAGGCCGAACTTGTGGCCCGAGGCGCTGATCGACTTCACGCGCGGCACGCGGAAGTCCCAGACGAGGTCGGGGGCGCAGAAGGGGGCGGTGAAGCCGCCGCTCGCGCCGTCGACGTGGATGTCGACGTCCAGGCCCGTGCGGCTCTGCAGGTCGTCGAGCGCGGACGACAGCGCCGCGACGTCCTCGTAGATGCCCGTGTAGGTCACGCCGAGGGTCGGCACGACGCCGATCGTGTTCTCGTCGACCTGGGCGAGCATCGTCTCGGCGTCCATGCCGTACCGACCGGGCGCCATGCCGATCTCGCGCAGCTCGATGTCCCAGTAGCGCGCGAACTTGTGCCACACGACCTGCACGGGGCCGCACACGAGGTTCGGGCGGTCGGTCGGCTTGCCCTCCGCCCGGCGCTTGTTCCGCCAGCGGCGGTGCATCGCCATGCCGGCGAGCATGCACGCCTCCGACGAGCCGATCGCCGAGGTGCCGACGGCGTCGTGGGCCTCTGGGGCGTGCCAGAGGTCGGCGAGCATGTGCACGCACCGGCTCTCGATCTCGGCCGCCTTCGGGTACTCGTCCTTGTCGATCAGGTTCTTGTCGATCGCGAGCGACATCAGCTCGCGCTCCTCGATCGTCTCGATCGTCTGGCAGAACGTCGCCAGGTTCTGGTGCGCGTTGCCGTCGAGCGCGAGCTCCTGGGAGACCATCTCGAAGGCGATCCGCCGGTCGGCCGAGTCGACCGGGAACTGGAAGGCGGCGATCTCGCCGGCGATGGTCTTGACGGTGTCGGTGATGTCGTCGACGTCGGAGCGCTTGTGCAGCATCGCACCAGCATGCCCGCGGGCGGGGGTGCGGCGCGTCACCCCGTGAGGGTGAGCGCGGCGGGCCGGCGGGCGGGGATCAGACAGGGGAGCCGGGTGCCGTCAGCGGCCAGGGCCGCTCCGACTCCCACAGGCGCCCGAGGTCGAGCAGCCAGGCGTCCCGGTGGTGCAGCGCCGCCACCTGCATGCCGACGGGCAGGCCGTCGACCAGCCCGATCGGCAGCGACAGCGACGGGTTCCCGACGATGTTGTAGGGGATGGTCAGCGCGCCGTTGTTCTCGAGGCCGACCCGCTCGCCGCCCACCCGCGTGTTCGCGGTGATCTCGGCCGGGAAGGCGACGTCGGGGTTCGTGGCGCACACGATCACGTCGGCCAGCTCGAACGCGTCGGCCACCGCCTCGTTCGCCCGGGTCCTGGCCGCCTCGGCCCGGGCCGCCGTCTCCAGGCTCATCAGGCCCTGGGCCATCTCCAGCCCGAACGCGATCTCCTTGGTGAGGTCGTCGCGACAGGCGGGCCAGCGGTCGCCGAGCTCGCCGAGCAGGCCGGCGAGGTTGCCGACCGCCCACTCGAGCCCGAGCCCGGGGAGGGACAGCTCGACCTCGACCAGCTCCATGCCCGCCAGCCGCGCGAGCTCCTCGCCGGACGCCCGGACCAGGTCCGCGACCTCGGGGCGCACCACGGCGACGCCGAGGTCGGGGACGACGGCGAGGCGCCGGCCACGGAGGTCCTCGAGGTGCGAGCCGAGCCCTGCCTCCCAGCCGGCCACCTTCGGCAGCGAGTACGGGTCGCGAGGGTCGTAGCCGGCGACCACGTCGTAGTAGCGCGCCACGTCCCGGATCGAGCGGGCCATCACGCCCGACACCACCGTCATCGGGTGGATCAGCGTGTGCGGACCGCGCGGGATGCGACCGGCCGTGCCCTTCATGCCCGGCAGGCCGTTGAACGCCGCGGGGATGCGGATCGAGCCGCCGCCGTCGCCACCGGAGGCGATGGTGCAGAGGCCGCCGGCGGCGGCCGCGGAGCTGCCGCTGGAGGAGCCGCCGGCGGTGCGCCCGTGCTGCCACGGGTTGTGGGTCGTGCCGTTGAGCCGGGTCGTGCTGACGTTGAGGCCGCCGAACTCCGACGCGGTGGTCAGCCCGACCGGCACGACGCCGCCCGCGAGCTCGGCCCGCTCGAGCTGCGTCTCGGTCCACCCGGCGACGCGGTCCCGGAACACGAGGCTCGCCTCGGTCGCCGGCCAGCCCTCGTACCGCGACAGCTCCTTGATGCCGAACGGCACGCCCCCGAACGGCTTCGACACGTCGGCCGCCGCGGCCCGCTCGCCGGCGCCCTCGGCGTCCACGTGGGAGAACGCGTTCAGGTCGCTCGCGTCGATGGCCGCGAGGGTGGCGGTGAGCTCCTCGACCGGGGATCGCTCACCCGACCGGAACGCCTCCACGAGCGAGCAGGCGTCCCCCTGCCACGGTGCATCGGTCATCGTCGTCCCCCCGGTCGCGGTCGGCGGCAGGCTAACGGCCGCGGAGGTCGCCGGTAGCCTCCCGGCATGGACGCCGCCGAGTTCCTGGGCCTGGAGCCGACGCACAACCCGACCCGCTGGTACCTCCCGGTCACCGAGGGGATCATCACCGGCGGGCAGTTCCTGTTCGGCGGCTGCGGGCTCGGCGCGGCGGCCGCGGCGATGGAGTCCGTCTGCGGTCGCCCGGTGGTGTGGGCCACCGCGCAGTACCTGTCCTTCGCCACGCTCGGCGAGATCATGGACCTCGACGTCACGGTGGCCGTCGCCGGCCGCAACACCGCGCAGGTGCGGGCCGTCGGCCACGTCGGCGACCGCGAGATCCTCACGGTGAACGCGGCGCTGGGGGAGCGCGAGCTCGACGTCGACGGGCAGTGGGCCGTGATGCCCGACGTGCCCGGTCCCGACGACTGCCCGGTGCGGGCACCGCGCTTCGGCATGGAGCGGTCGATCATGACCCGGCTCGACGTGCGGATCGCGGTGGGAGCCGGTTGGGAGGGCCTCGACGGCAACCCCGTGCCCGACGGGCGCTCGGCGCTGTGGGTCCGCGTGCCCGACGTCGAGATGTCGACCGCGGCGCTGGCGATCCTCGGCGACTACGTCCCGTTCGGCATCTCGCAGAGCCTCGGCGGCTGGTACCCGTCGAACAGCCTCGACAACACGCTCCGTGTCGTCCACCTCCTCGACAGCGAGTGGGTCCTGTGCGACATCCGGGTGGACGGCCTGCACCACGGCTTCGGCCACGGGTCGGTCCACCTCTGGAACGAGGACGGCGTGCTGCTCGCCACCGCGAGCCAGTCGGCCCTCGTGAGGAACCGGAGGATGGACTGAATCGGTAGCGTCCGGCGGGTGGAGCCCGACGACGACCGCACGCCCCCGACCACCGAGCCGACCGCCGCGGAGGTGGTCGCCTCGCTCGACCTGCCGACCGCCGTCGGGCTGCTGTCGGGACGCGGGTTCTGGGCCCTCGAGCCCGTGCCCGACCACGGCATCGACGGCATCGTGGTCGCCGACGGCCCGCACGGGCTGCGGTGCCAGGTGTCGGCCGCCGACCACCTCGGCGTGGCCCCCGCCCAGCCGGCGACGTGCTTCCCGACCGCCGCCGCGCTCGGTTCGAGCTGGGACGTCGACCTGCTCGCCGAGGTCGGCGCCGCGATCGGCGACGAGGCCCGGTCCCTCGGCGTGTCGGTCGTGCTCGGCCCCGGCCTCAACCTGAAGCGCCACCCGGCGGGGGGCCGGAGCTTCGAGTACCTGTCGGAGGACCCGCTGCTCGGCGGCCGGCTCGCCGCCGCGATGGTCCGCGGCATCCAGTCGCGTGGCGTCGGCACGAGCGTGAAGCACTACGCGGTGAACAACCAGGAGTCGCACCGCCTCGTCGTCGACGCGGTCGTGGACGAGCGCACGCTGCGCGAGCTCTACCTCCGCGGGTTCGAGATCGTCGTCACCGAGTCCGCGCCGTGGACGGTCATGTGCTCGTACAACCTGGTCAACGGGACGTACGCCTCGGAGCACGAGGAGCTGCTCACGACGATCCTCCGGGACGAGTGGGGCTTCGACGGGCTCGTCATGTCCGACTGGGGCGCGACGAACGACCGCGTGGCGGGCGTCGTCGCCGGGCTCGACCTCGAGATGCCGGGCAGCCAGGGCGCGTTCGACGGCGAGGTGATCGCCGCGGTCGAGGGCGGGCGCCTCGACCGGTCCGCCGTCGACCGCTGCGCCGAGCGGGTCGTCGAGCTCCTGCGCCGTGGGCGTCAGGAGGGGCCGCCTCCCGCCGCCGACCACGGGGCCCACCACCGGCTCGCCCGGCGGGCGGCCGCCGAGGGTTCGGTGCTGCTGGTGAACGACGGCGTCCTGCCCCTCCCGGTCCGGGGGACGATCGCCGTCGTCGGCGCGTTCGCCGCCGAGCCCCGCTACCAGGGCGCGGGCAGCTCGCAGGTGAACCCGACCCGCCTGGACCACGCCCTCGACGAGCTCCGGACCCGTGCGGGTGCCGACGCGGAGGTGACCTACGCGCCGGGCTACGACGCGCGGACCGGCGCGTCCACGCCCGAGCAGCTGGCCGAGGCGCTGGCGGTCGCCGGCGCCGCCGACGTGGTCGTGTGCTTCGCCGGACTGCCGGCCGCGTGGGAGTCGGAGGGCTTCGACCGCACGACCCTGGACCTCCCCGAGGACCAGATCCGGCTGATCGAGGCGCTGGCCGCCACGCCCACGCCGGTCGTGGTGGTCCTGAGCAACGGCGGCGTGGTCCACCTCCCGTGGGCCGACCGGGTGGAGGCGGTGCTCGAGTGCTGGCTCGGTGGCCAGGCCGGCGGCGGCGCTGCCGTCGACGTCCTCGTCGGCGACGCGGAGCCCGGCGGGCGCCTCGCGGAGAGCATCCCGGTGCACGTCGCCCAGCTGCCCGCGGACCGCAACTTCCCGGGCGAGCCGCGCCAGGTCCAGTACCGGGAGGGTCCGTACGTCGGCTACCGCTTCCACGACACGGCCGGCGTCCCGGCCCGCTTCGCGTTCGGTGCCGGGTGCTCCTACACGACGTTCGAGTGGAGCGACGTCGCCGTCACCGGCGAGGGCACCGACCTCGTGGTGCGGGTGACGGTCCGGAACGTCGGCGACCGGGCGGGCTCCGACGTGGTGCAGGTGTACGTCCGCGACCCCGGGTCCACCCTGCACCGACCCCACCAGGAGCTCCGCGGGTTCGCGAAGGTGCGGCTGGAGCCCGGCGCCACCGGTACCGTCGCCGTCCCGCTCGACCGGCGCGCCTTCGCCGTGTGGGACGTGGCGGCCCACGACTGGCTGGTGGAGGCCGGCCGGTACGAGGTGGTCGTGGCCCGATCGTCGGCGGAGCCGGTGGAGGTCGTGGGGGTCGATGTCGAGTCGGGTGACACCGTGACCCCGGTCGTCGTCCCGGCCGGCCTCGTCGCCACGGCGGACGAGTTCCGCGAGCTGTGCGGCGGGTCGCTGCCGGCGCCGGCGGCGGTCCGGCCGTTCGGGCGGAACTCGACGCTGGAGGAGCTGGAGGGCTCGCCGCTCGGGCGGGCGCTGTCGGCGATCGTCGTGCGCGAGGGCCTGCGGCGAGCGGCCCAGGAGTTCCCCGATCCCGACGACGCCACCGTCGCGATGGTGCGCGCCGCGCTCCGCGAGGGCCCGGCGCGCGGGCTGGTGCTCATGGGCGGCGGCGTCATGTCGTTCGAGCAGCTGGACCTGCTCATCGCCGCGCTCGACGGCCGTTGGGCCGGCGCGGCCCGCGGTGCCGCCGCCGCCCTCGCCCGTTCCGTTCGTCCGAAGCGGGCGGAAACCCCCGCTTTCGACGAACAGAACGGGTCGCGGGAGGTGTCGAGGTCGGGGGCGGGGTCCGGGTCGCGCACGTAGGCTCCGCGGCCATGGCCGACCACGCCCTCCCGACCGGGCCCCGCTGGGGCATGACGATCCCGTTCGACGGCGTCCCGCTGCACGAGCAGCGCGACTGGATCGTCGAGCTCGAGGACCTCGGCTACACCGACGTGTGGTCCGCGGAGGCGATGGGTGCCGACGCGTTCACGCCGCTCGCCCTCGCGTCCGTGTGGGCGCCCTCGCTGCGGCTCGGCACCGCGATCGTGCCCGCGTACACCCGTGGCCCGGCGTGCCTGGCGCAGAGCGTCGCCAGCCTCGCCGACGCCGCACCCGGCCGGTTCGCCCTCGGGATCGGGTCCTCGTCGAACGTGATCGTGGAGGGCTGGAACGGCGTGCCGTTCGAGGAGCCGTACCGCCAGGTGCGGGACGTGGTGCGATTCCTCCGAGGGGCGCTCGCCGGCGAGAAGATGACCGGCACGTACGGGCGCTCCACGATCCGCAGCTTCAAGCTCGGCGTGCGGCCGGAGGTGCAGCCGCCGATCCTCGTGGCCGCGCTGCGCGAGGGGATGCTCCGGCTGGCGGGTCGCGAGGGCGACGGGGCGATCATCAACTGGCTGTCCGCGGACGACGTGCGCACGGTGGCACCGATCGTGCACGACGCCGCCGGCGGCGCACCGCGCGAGGTCGTCGCCCGCATCTTCGTGGCGCCCACGACCGACCGCGACACCGTCATCGGCATGGGCCGCTTCGCCATCGCCGCCTACCTGACCGTGCCCGTCTACGCGGCCTTCCACGAGTGGCTCGGCCGCGGCGACCAGCTCGCCGAGATGTCACGCCTCTGGAAGGAGGGGGACCGCAAGGCCGCGCTCGCCGCCATCCCCGAGTCGCTGGTGGAGGAGCTGATCGTCTGGGGCACGCCCGAGGCGTGCCGCGAGCACATCGGCCGCTACGTCGAGAACGGCGTCACGACCCCCGCGATCGCGCTGCTGCCGTTCGGCTACGACCTGCGGCAGGCGATCCGCGACCTCGCTCCACGCTGAGCGGGCCGGGTTCGCCTGGCCTGCGGGGGTCTGGACGGGGGGTTCGTGCCGGCATCCGTGCGATCCCTCCCGGCGGCACGGACGCCGGCACCCGCGGTGGTTGCCCCAACCGGCGGGTCGAGCGTGGCGCAGCCCTCCGGCACGCGCCTCGGTAACCCCTACGCAAACCCCGTGGATCCGTGCCGTTCGGCCACGATGTCCCGCACCCGCCGCTTCTCGACCTTGCCCGAGGCGTTGGTGGGCAGCTCGTCCAGCACGACGACCGCCCGGGGCCGCTTGAACCCGGCCATCCGGCCCTCGGTCCAGGCGAGCAGCTCCTCGTGCGGCACCCCGGCGCCGTCCCGCCACACCACGGCGACGCACACCCGCTCGCCCCATCGCTCGTCGGCCACGCCCACGGCGGCGACGGCCGCGACGGCCGGGTGCTCCGACACCACGTCCTCGACCTCCCGCGAGGACACGTTCTCGCCGCCGGTGATGATCAGGTCCTTCTTCCGGTCGACGATCGAGAGGTAGCCGCGCCCGTCGATCCGCCCGACGTCGCCGGTGCGGAACCAGCCGTCCCCGGTCCGCGACGCCTCGGTGGCCGCCGCGTCGTCCCAGTACCCGGCGCACACCTGGTCGCCGCGCACGAGGATCTCGCCGACGCCGCCGACCCCGAGGACCGCCCCGTCGTCGTCGACGATCCGCAGCTCGACGAGCGGGGCCGGCCGCCCCGCCGCGGCGAGGAGCTCGGGCTCGCCCGCGGCGGCCCGGCGGTGCTCGTCGGGCCCGAGGAACACGGCGTTGCCCGACAGCTCGGTCATCCCGTAGCCCTGCGCGAGTCCGACCTCCGGCAGCTCCGCCAGCGTGCGGCGCAGGAGGTCGAGCGGCATCGCGGCCGCGCCGTAGCCGATCTGGCGCAGCGAGCCGAGGTCGTGCGATGCCCGATCGGGGTGGTCGAGCAGCATCGAGACCATCGTCGGCGCCAGCGAGATCGAGGTGACCCGCTCGGCCTCGACGGCGGCCATGACGGCGACGGGCTCGAAGCGGGGGAGGAGCACGACCGGGCGCCGGCGCAGGTGGTGGTGCACGACGTTGTAGGCGGCGACGTGGAACAGCGGGAACGGGAACAGGTAGACGTCGTCCGCGCTCACCGGTCGCGCCATCGTCGTGTTGAGCACGGCTGCGACGAGCGAGCGGTGCGTGAGCATCGCCCCCTTCGGCAAGCCGGTGGTGCCCGACGTGTGGATCAACCACGCCGTGGCGCCGTCGTCGACGCCGCGAGGAGGCTCGGTCCCGGCGTCGAGCAGGTCGGTCGCCGGGAGCGAGCCGTGCGGCGCGCCGTCGGGCACGTCGTCCAGGCAGTACCAGGCGCCCACGCCGGGCAGCTCACCCGCGACCTCGGCCAGGCGCACCAGCTGGTCCGCGGTGGCGATCACCACCGAGGACCCGCTCGACCGCAGGGTGTCGGCGAGCTCCCGGGGCGTGTGGCGGGTGTTGCCCATCACCAGCACGTCGCCGGCGCGCGGCACCGCGTAGAGGGCGGCGACGTACTCGGGGCGGTTGTCGGCCACGAGTGCGACGCGGGCCCCCGGCGCGGTGACCCGGGCGAGGCCGGTGCCCAGGCTGGCGACGAGGTCCTGGAGCTCGGCGAACGTCCAGCGCCGCTCGCCCGCGACGAGCGCGGTGGTGCCCGGCGCCGCCGCGGCGGCGGACGAGACGATCTCGTGGAGCAGCACGGGCGAGAGGGTACCGGTGGCCCGGGGGCGGCCCTCGGGCCGGGCTACTCGTCGATGCCCACGGGCGCCCCGTCGACGATCTGGTCGAGGTACTCGGAGAGCCCGTGGCCCACGGTGGCGGTCGGGTCGGCACCGAGCGCCCGGTCGAGGGTCCAGCGGGTCATGCCCTCCGAGATCCGCGTGATCCGGCCGTCGCGCCGGTTGCGGAGCGGGATCAGGTCCAGCACCTCGCCCGTCACGGCGCCGGCGATGCCGTCGTCGTTGCCGTCCCGTGCCGTCGTGAAGGTGGCCCGCACCGTCGAGTGGTAGCGGTCCCCCTCGGTCCAGTCGGTCTCCAGGTGCACGTCGCGCACGACGTGGAGGCCCTCGCCGTCCCAGAGGAACCCGCCGCGGGTGCCCGGTCCGTCGGGCCGGGCGATGCGGCTGAGCATCATCCCGGTGCCGTCGGGGAAGTTCATCGTGAGCCACCGGTAGTACCAGGGCGCCTGCCACGTGCGGGGCCCCCACGAGTGGTCGCGCAGGCCGAACCCGTCGACCTCCCACGACCGGTCGTCGACCCGGATCGTGCCCTCCGCCCGCACGAGCTGCTCGTAGTGGCCCTTCGCGAACTCCTCGCCCGGGCGCTCGTGGGACTCCTCGGGCTCACCCCCGAACGGACGGGACACGCCGCGGTAGGTGAGGTCGACCGTGGCGGTGCCGTAGGGGTTCTCGGTGAACGCGCGGCGGGGGTCGGCCATGTCGATCGGCTCGTCGAGCAGCACCACCTTCCCCTCGTACGCGACCTTGATCTCCTCGAACGGGGTCACCACCTCGAACGAGGCGCCGCCCGCGTCGAAGCGCTCGTTGTCCGCGATCTCCGGTCGCTGGAACATGAACGCCATCGGGCGCTCCGGGAGGTAGAGGCACACGGTCATCTCCGCGTGGCCCTCGTTCGGGCGGTTGCCGAGACGCACGAACCCGCCGAGCCCCACCGCGGGATCGAACAGGTTGAAGTACATCGACTCGTTGAACGTGGGCTCGGGCCCCGGGTGCATGTACTCGTCCGACGGCTCCAGCCGCACCTTCATGGCGGTCCCCCTGACCCTCGTGCCGCGCCGTGGCGCGTCGCCCCGATGGCGCGCACCCTAGGTCGCGCCGTCGGCGAGCGCCGCCGCTGTCCGGAGGTGGCGCGCGAGGTCGTCGACGCTGGTGTGGGCGTTCAGCCCGCTGGGGTTCGGCATGAGGTACACGGGCCGGCCGCCCAGCTCGCGGGGTTGCACCCCCACCGCCGCCCGGCGGTCACCCGTGGCGGCGCGCCACCCGGTCAGCCCGACCACGCACACGGCGGCGGGTCGGAGCCAGGCGCACAGCGCGTCGAGCCGGACGAGCCCGTCGCGGTACTCGGCGGGTGCGAGCTCGTCGGCCCGGGCGGTGGCGCGCTTCACGAGGTCGCTCATCCCGATCCGGTGCTCGAGCAGCAGGTGCAGCGGGTCCCGGTCGACGGTGGCGAGGCCCGATGCGAGGAGCGCCGGCCACGCGCGGTTCCCCGGGCGGGCGAACCCGACGCCGGCGTCGGCGGCGTACACGGAGGGGTTGAGGCCGACCAGCAGCAGGCGCATGCGCGTGCCCACCGTGTCGGCCAGCGTCCGCTCGCGCCGGACGGTGAGGTCCAGGTACGGGTCCGTACCGGTCCCGACCCGCTCGCTCGACACGACGGAGAACCCCGCGCCGGCGAGCACGTGGCCGAGCAGGTCGTCGGGCCAGTGGGAGAAGGACCGGCCGGCGAAGTCGTCGTCGGGGTACGACGCGTGGTCGTCGTCGCCGCCGAACAGCCCGAGGTGCGCGATCCCTCCGACCCGGAGCACGCGGTGGAGGTCCCACCACGCGAGGGGCACGGCGCGCCGGTCGAGGTGCACGTAGCTGCGCTCGGCCCACGCCGCGCCGAGGGCGTGGCGGGCGAACGGGAGGTGGCGCAGGTCCGCCCGGACGCGGGGTGACGCGGGTGCGTGCTCCGGCACCAGGTCGAGCATGGCCGCCGCGCCGTCGAGGGCGATCGTGCCCGGCGGCAGCGCCGGGAGGTACCAACCCGGTCCGCAGCCGAGGTCGACGACGGGACCGGCCGCGGCACCGTCCCGCGCCGCGGCGAGCCGATCGGCGAAGTCGCCGAGCCGGTCGAGGCGGGGCGCGCCGCGCCGCTCGTGCCACTCCGCGG
>JAEVZA010000069.1 GCA_023392475.1 Actinomycetes bacterium
GGGCCGCGAGCTCGCCGGTGCGCGCGGGGCGCACGCCCGGCGGGCCGACGGCGACGAGGTGGGCGGTGAGCCGGTGCCGGACGTCGCGGCGGAGCCGCGCGCTCGAGCGCTGCGCGCACCGGTCGGCGACGACCTGGCACGCGGCTCGCACGGCCAGTGCGACCCCCATCGCCACAAGGACGCCGGCGAGCTCGCCCGGCCCGTCGCCGTGGCGGAACGCCCGGGCCACGCCATCGGCGAGGAGGAGCAGGAACGCGATCGTGCCGGCGGCGGCCGCGGCGCCGAGGACGACGGCGGCGGTGAGCGGGGAGGAGGTGCGGCGGTCGGCGGTCAGCGACGGCCCGAGCGGCAGCACGGTCCGGTCAGTAGCTCTCGTCGTCGAGGCGGACCTTGCCGCGGAAGAAGTAGTAGACGCCCGCGGTGTAGAGCAGCACGAACGGCATCCCGATGAGCGCGATCACGAACATGACCATCAGGGTCGGTTCGGCCGACGCGGCGTTGTGGATGGTGAGGTCGTAGCTCGAGCTCGTGGAGGACGGCAGCAGCACCGGGTAGAGGCCGGCGGCGACGGCGCCGAGCAGCAGGCCGATCATCCCTGCCGAGCAGACGAACGCGGTGAGGTAGCGGCGGTGGTGGATCTGGCGCCACGCCGCCAGCGCGGCGAGGAGCGCCAGGAGCGGGAACACGGCGATCCACTTGCGGTCGTAGTAGTTGTCGTCGATCGGCCGGTCGAGCGTGAGGGTCCAGGCGATCAGGCCCGTCATCAGCACGAAGAACACCGCCATCAGGCGGGGGACCAACCGGCTCACGCGGGCGAGCAGCTCGTCCTCGACCTTCTGC
Organism: Actinomycetes bacterium; assembly: GCA_023392475.1. GTDB lineage: Bacteria > Actinomycetota > Acidimicrobiia > Acidimicrobiales > Microtrichaceae > JAEVZA01. The sequence goes on from JAEVZA010000069.1 coordinate 841, forward strand.
GTCAGGAAGATCCCGCCGTGCAGGCACAGCATGGCGACGGCGGTGAGCCCGACGGCGAGCGAGTACGGGTTGAGCAGGTCGACGAGGTCGATGTCCATGTTCCCCTGCGCGTCGATGGCCACGCCGCGGATCACGTTGCCGAGGGCGACGCCGAGCAGCACGGTGATCGCGAGCGACGATGCGAAGAAGAACCAGTCCCACGTGGTGCGCCACGCCGTGCTCTCTCGCTTGGACCGGAACTCGATCGCGACGGTGCGCAGGATCAGCACCAGGAGGACGAGCATCATGGCCAGGTAGAAGCCGCTGAACAGCGACGCGTAGACGAGCGGGAACGCCGCGAACAGCGCACCGCCGCCGAGCACGAGCCACACCTCGTTGCCGTCCCACACCGGACCGATCGAGTTCAGGAGGATGCGCTGCTCGCGGTCGTCCTTCGCGACGAACGGGGCGAGCATGCCGACCCCGAGGTCGAAGCCGTCGAGGATGACGTAGCCGCCGATGATCATCACGTAGAGCACGAACCACGTCGTGTTGAGCCACATCGTCAGGACTCCCCGCTCGACGCCCGGCTCGAGGCCCGGCCGTGGTGGCGGAAGATCTCGCCGAACGAGTCGGGGAGCGACTCCGTGTGGTCGTCGTCGGGCGGATCGGGTGGGCCCTCCTTGATCTTGCGGTCGAGGAGCCAGATGAACACGACGAACACGAGGGCGTAGAGCAGCACGAACATGCCGATCGAGAAGCCGACCTGCGCGGTGCTCACGTTGGGCGACTGGGCGCCCGAGGTGCGCAGCAGCTGCCACACGATCCACGGTTGTCGACCCAGCTCCGCCGTCCACCAGCCCGAGAGCGTCGCCAGCTCGGTGAGCACGATCGTGGCGACGAGCGCGCGCAGCATCCACTTCGAGCGCCACAGGCGCCGCTTCCAGATCCAGAGCAGGCAGGCGAGGCCGCCGATCAGGATGAACAGCGTCCCGAGGTCGATCATCAGGTGGTACGCCTGGAACACGAGGCGGACGGGCGGCCAGTCGTCCTGCGAGAACTGGTCGAGCCCGGTGACCTTGCCGTCGAAGTCCTGATCGGCGAGGAAGCTGAGCAGGCACGGGATGTGCAGCCCGGTCGTCTTCTGCGTCTGCGGGTTCGTCCACCCGATGATGTACATCGGCGCGCACGTCTGGCTCTGGTAGACGCCCTCCATCGCAGCCAGCTTCTGCGGCTGGTGGTTCGTCACCTCGGTGGCCTGGTTGGCGCCGAAGAAGACGACCTGGAGCACGGCGAGCACGGTGAACACCGGCAGCGCGACGCGGATCATCGACTTGGCGAGGTCCACGTGGCGCTTCTTGAGCAGGTAGTACGCGCCGACGCTGAGCACGAGCGACGAGCCCACGATCCACGAGGCCACGAGCGTGTGCCAGATGCGCGGCCCGAAGGACGGCGTGAACACGACGTCGCGGAAGCTCGTCATGAACGCCTGGTTGCCGTGGCCGACGTCCTTGATCTCGTAGCCCTGTGGCGTCTGCATCCACGAGTTCGCCATGACGATCCACGTGGCGCTGAAGGTGGCGCCGGCGACGACCATCGTCGTGGCGAACAGCCACAGCTTGTTGCCGAGCCGCGCGCCGCCGAACAGCATCAGCCCGAGGAACCCGCCCTCGAGCATGAACGCGAAGATCCCCTCGGCGGCGAGCAGGCTCCCGAAGATGTTGCCGACGAACCGGGAGTACTCCGACCAGTTCGTGCCGAACTGGAACTCCTGGACGATGCCCGTGGCGATGCCCATCGAGAAGATGAGGCCGTAGATCTTCGTCCAGAACATCGAGAGCTGGCGCCACCGCGGATCCTTGGTGCGGACCGACTGCACGCCGAAGATGATCAGGATCAGCCCGAGGCCGAGCGACATCGGCGGGAAGATGAAGTGGAAGCTGATCGTGAGCCCGAACTGGATGCGGTGGAGCAGCTCCGTGCTCATCGAGCGGGCCTCCCGGGCGCGGTCAGGGGTGCACGGCTGAGCGTAACCGGGGCCCGCCGACCGCCCGGGCAAATGCCCCCAGGACGCTGCACTCGGGATATGGGGGTCCGCACGGACGCTGAGCGTCCGCCACGCTCCACAGATCCTCCGTGGCCCTCGCCGACGCGCCGCGCGCCCCACGGCCGTCGACGGCGGTCGCGCCGGTAGGTTCGCGGCCCATGGGTGCCGCGGCCTTCTGGTCCTTCGTCGGGGCGGCGGCGCTCGTCGTCGGTGCGCTGGCCGGCTTCTACCTCCACCCCTCCGACCGCGTGCTCGGCCTGATCATGGGGTTCGGCGCGGGGACGCTGCTCAGCGCGGTCTCGTTCGAGCTCGTGCTGCAGTCCTACAAGGCGACGGAAGACGGGTCGGTCGTCCTGGGCCTCGTCGCCGGCGCGCTCGTGTTCTGGGCGGGCGACCGGTTGCTCGAGCAGCTGACCGCCGGCGAGGACCCGGTCGTGGGCCGCACGGTGTCCGGCCCGTCGCTCGCGCTCGGCGCCACGCTCGACGGCATCCCCGAGTCGGTCGCGATCGGCCTCACGCTCCTCGGCGGGGGCACGGTCAGCGCGGCGATGGTCGTGGCGGTGTTCCTGTCGAACATCCCCGAGGGGATGGCGGCGTCCGTGGGCCTGCGCGCCGACGGCCACTCGAAGGCACGCATCCTCTGGGTCTGGGCGGCGGTCGTCGCGCTGTCGGTCGCCGCGGCGGCGATCGGCTACGGGCTGCTGGGCGGCGCGTCGGCCGACGTCATCGCCGTCATCCAGGCGTTCGCCGCCGGCGCGGTCCTCGTGATGCTGGCGAACACGATGATGCCGGAGGCGCTGGCCAACGGCGGCCGTGAGGTCGGGCTCGTGACGGTCCTCGGCTTCATCCTCGCCTCGGCGCTCGCCACGACGGGCTGACCGGGTCGGCAGGGCCAGCCGGCCGGCCGGACCGATCGCTCGAGGACCGCCCGCCCTCAGTCCTCCTCGGTCGGGTCGACGATGACGCGCGACGGGCGGTCGTGGCGGAACATCGCCCACGCCCAGTTCGTGAACGCCGCCGACCGGCTGTCGCCGCCGCTGAGCAGCGCGAGGTGCACGGCGCCCCACGCGAGGAACGCGGCGCGACCGGTGAGGTGCTCGTGCGGCGGAATGACGGCGACGGCCTTCCGCGGCCCGATCGTCGCCATCGTGCCCTTGTCCAGGTAGTGGAAGGGCTCCGGGTCCTTGTGCTTGCGGGTCATGCGGTCGATGGTCTTGCCGACGTGCTCGCCCGCCTGGAGCGCGACCGAGCCGAGCTGCGGCAGCACGTCGCCCGACTTGCCGTCGGTGATCCAGGCGAGGTCGCCGATCACGTAGACCTCGGGCCGATCGGCGAGCTGGAGGAGCGGGTTGACCGGCACGCGCCCGTGCTGGAGGTCGTCGCTCAGCGCACCGGCGAGCGGGCTGGTCTGCAGGCCGGCGCCCCAGACCGTCGTCGCCGCCTTCAGGACCTCGCCGGAGCCGAGGGTCACCGAGTCCGGCCCGATCGAGTGGACCTTCTCACCGAGGCGGATGGTGGCGCCGAGCTCCTCGAGTGCGCCCTTCGTGTAGTCGCTGATGCCCTCGTCGAACATGCTGAGCAGCCGGTCGCCGTGCTCCACGAGCGTGATCCGCGTGTGCCCGACCTCCAGGTCGGGGAAGTCGCGCCGCAGCACGCTGTAGAAGAGCTCGCACATCGCACCGGTCGTCTCGACGCCCGTCGGTCCGCCGCCGACGACCACGACGTCGAGCGCGCCGTCATCGAGCGGGAGCCTCCGCTTGTTGGCGTCCTCGAACAGCCGGAGCACGTGCTGCTTGAGCCGCACGGCGTGGTTGAGCGTGTAGAGGGGGAAGGCGTGCTCCTCGGCGCCCTCGGTGCCGAAGAAGTTCACGTGGGCGCCGAGGCCGACGACGAGGTGGTCGTAGGTCTGGGGCCGCCAGTCGGTGAACGTGACGGTGCGGGCGTCGAGGTCGATCGACTCCACCGTGGCCTGCGTGAAGTCGAGGTTGTCCTGCTTGTCGACGTACCCGCGGACGGGGTGGCCGACGGTCTCCGGATCGAGCAGGTCGGTCGCCACCTGGTACAGCAGCGGCTGGAACGTGTGGTAGTCGTGCCGGTCGACGAGCATGACGTCGACGGGCGCCTTCTTGAGCTTGCGGGCGGCGCCCAGCCCGCCGAAGCCGGCCCCGAGGATCAGGACGTTCGGACGGTCGGAGGAGGTCGCCATGGCGGTCACGCTAGCGAGCGATCGCCGGAGCGCCGAGGGATCGGATCACCTCGGGCGGCGCGCCGTCACGAGTCCGGCAGCATCCCGTACGCACGGGTCGGCGTGAGGCGCACGACGGTCCGACGGTCGGTCACCATCGCCCGCCGGTAGTCGTCCCAGTCGTCGTGCTCGCCGAGCATCGCCCGGTAGAGGTCGACGAGCTCGTCCACGGTCGCGTCGTCCGTCGCGGCCGCGATGGGGGCGAGGGTGACGTCGCCCTCGAGGATCGCGTAGGCGTAGAAGTCCTCGCGGGTGACGTGCATGGCGGCCCAGGGCCGGCGAGACAGGTTCACGTACTTGGCCCGGTCCGCCGTGATCGACACGCGCACGACGCCGTCGTCGCCGACGGCGTAGATGACGTTCGACAGCTGCGGCTTGCCGTCGTTGCGCAGCGTCACGAGCACCGACTGGCGGTGCTCCCGGGCGAAGTCGAGGGCGGTGGAGAGCTCCATGCGTGGCACAACGCCACCGGGGCGCCGATCTTCCCGTCCCGTCGAACCGTTCGCCCGGAGAGAGCGAACTCTCGCATTCGGTCCGCCACCCTGCGTCGACGGCTCCCCGGGGGGACGCGAAGCTGCCCGGGTCGGCCCGGATGTGATCCCCATCCAGGTCGGCACGGGTACCCGTCGACGCCCTCCGGCGGCCGGGCACCCCGCCGTGGCCGGTCGATCGCCAGACCGGTCGCACGGCACCGGGGCGAGGCGTGGCGGGGCCGAGCCAACCCCGCCACGCCGTTCCCGGCGCTCCGAGCCGTCAGCGACGGCGGACCGGGCGGGTGCCGACGATGCTGGCCCGCTCCATCACCCGGACCTCGGGCCAGTAGTCGCTGCACGCGTAGTGCTGGACGGCCCGGTTGTCCCAGAACGCCACCGAGTGCGGCTCCCACGTGAAGCGCACCTGGTGCTCGAGCAGCTCGAACGGGCGGCACAGGCGGTCGATGAGCTCGGTGCTCTCGTCGGGGTCGAGGTCCGCGATGTGGCTCACGAAGAACCGGTTCACGTACAGGTGGTCGCGGCCGGTGACGTCGTGGGTGGCGACGACCGGGTGCTCCACGAGCGGGTACTTCTCCCGCGACTCCGAGCGCTGCTCGGGCGTCATCGTGTGGCCGAAGACCTGGGCGAAGTCGTGGACGGCGACGAGGTCGTCGATGCGGGCGCGCAGGTCGTCGTCGAGGCTGTCGAGCGCGGCGTAGGCATCGGAGAACACGGTGTCCCCGCCGGCCGACGGGAGCTCGACGGCGTGGAGGACGGCGCCCATCGACGGGACCTCCCGCCACGTGACGTCGTGGTGCCAGCCGTTCTCGTAGCCGCCGACCTCGCGCGACTTCGCGAACTTCACGACGTTGGGCTGGTCCGAGGTGGCGGGGAGGAAGGGGTGGACCTCGAGGTCGCCGAAGCGGCGCGCGAACGCGACGTGCTGCTCGGTGGTCACGGGCTGGTCGCGGAAGAAGATGACCTTGTACTCGGCAAGGGCCTGCGCGATCTCGGCGATCGCCTCGTCGGGCAGGTCCGTGGTGAGGTCGAGGCCCGAGAGCTCGGCGCCGACCGTGGCCGAGCACCGCGTCACGTCGAAGTGCTCGCAGGTCAGGGCGTCGAGCCGGCGTCGCTCGGCGGCGAGGTAGCCGACCGGCCCGACGGCGACGTTCGAGCCGGGGATCGGGACGCGCATCGCACCGATCGCGGCGGGATCCTCGGTGTCGTCGGAGGGCGGGCGGTCGTCGGTGACGGTCATGGTCGTCTCCTCGTCGGGTCGTGCGTCGCCGCCGGTCGTTCCGGCGGTCAGGTGGTCGGGGCGACGAGGCCGCGGACGAGCGCACGGGTGGTGCGCTCGAACAGGTCGTCGGGGTCGAACTCACCGAAGCCACCGGCGAGCCGGGTCAGGTTGGGGTGGTCGTCGGGGGAGAGGCTCCCATTGCGCAGCAGCTCGGGGGCGTGGGCGTGCATGGTCGGGCGGAGGACGGCGAAGGCCACCGCGTGCCAGAAGAGCGAGCGCAGGGCGTCGACCGCGTCGGCGTCGTCGATGCCGGCCTCGGCGATGAGCGCGAGGCCGGTCTCGGAGCCGTCGAGCATCGTCGACGCGAGCTGGTGGCCGGAGCTGACGGCGGGGAGCAGCGCGCCGACGACGACGAGCTGGTCGCGCACCGAGCACGTCCACGTCGTCAGGCGGTCCTCCAGCGATCCGTCGGGTGCCGGCGCGTCGATCTCGGCGAGTCGTCGGCCGACCATCGCACCGAGGAGCTCCTCCTTGTTCTCGAAGCGCAGGTAGAGCGTCATCGGGTTGACGCCGAGCCGGTCCGCGAGGCGGCGCATGGTCAGGGCGGCGACGCCGTCCGACTCGACGAGCGCGAGTGCCTCGTCGATCACCTCGTCCTGGGTGAGCGAGCCTCGGGGGCGTCGCGTCGTGGCGGGCACGCCTCGGACTATACGACGTATATCTCGTCGGTCAACCCCGCCGCCGGTGAGACGTCGCCCGCCGGCGCAGCGGCGTCCGGCGGCCCGGGACGTCGGCGGTACCGTGCGGGCATGGCCGACCCCGACGACACCCCCGAGTGGCTCGTCCGGTCTCTGGCGATGCTGCCGGAGCAGCGGACGATCGAGGTCGCCGGGTGCGACATCAACCTGCTCGTGTGGGGCGAGGCCGACCGGCCGGGCATCGTGCTGGTGCACGGCGGCGCCGCGCACGCGCACTGGTGGAGCCCGATCGCTCCGCTCATCGGCGACTACCGCGTGGTGTCGCTCGACCTGTCCGGCCACGGCGACAGCGGTCGACGACCCGAGTACCGCGTCGAGCTGTGGACCGAGGAGGTCCTCGCCGCCGCGGCGGCCGTCGACATGGCCGGCACGCCCGTCGTGGTCGGGCACTCGATGGGCGGCTTCGTCGCTGCGGCGACCGCGGTGCGGGGCGGTCCGACGGTGGCCGGGCTGATCGTGCTCGACAGCCCGATGGTGTCCGAGGACCCCGAGGTGGAGGCGGCCCGCGTCGGCGAGGCGTTCGGGACGCCGAAGGCGTACCCCGACCTGGAGACGGCGATCACGCGGTTCCGGACCGTGCCGCGCCAGGCGAACTACGACCCGCACGTCATCGCGCACGTCGCCCGGGAGTCACTGCGCGAGACTGAGCGCGGGTGGGAGTGGAAGTTCGACCCGCTGCTGTTCAAGGCGATCAACCGGTCTGCGGCGGCCGAGCAGCTGCCGAAGATCATGTGCCGGGTGGCGCTGCTGCGGGCCGAGCACGGGCTGGTGACGCCCGAGATCGGACAGATCATGTACGAGGCGCTCGGGCGGGTCGCGCCGGTCGTGGAGATCCCGGAGGCCGGGCACCACATGATGCTCGACCAGCCGCTCATCCTCCTGACCGCGCTGCGGGCGCTGCTCGCCGACTGGGAGCACTCGGTCGGCTTCCGCCGCTGAGCTGACCGCCGACCTGGTCGTCCGCCGATGGATCCCGCCGAGCAGGTGGCCGCCGAGGCCGAGGCGGCAGCGAGGTTCGTGCTCGACGCGTTCGCGGCGGGGGAGCGCGACGTGTTGCGCCTCGTCCTGCACCCGTACCTGCACTGGACGACGGCGGACGGCACGATCGTTCGTGGTCGCGACCAGGTGCTGGCGATGCTCGCCGACCGGACGTCGCTCGATCCGCCGACGTCGGTCGTGCTCCGGGACGGTCAGGTGCACCGCTGGGCGGAGTGAGGTGGACCGAGCGTGGCGGGACGGCGACTGGCCGACGCTGCGGACCCGCGGCTATGTTGGTCCGCACGCCGCGGGGTGGAGCAGTTCGGTAGCTCGTCGGGCTCATAACCCGAAGGTCGCAGGTTCAAATCCTGCCCCCGCCACCAACTCAGTCCAACAATGACGCCGAGAACCCCGGGAATCCGGGGTTCTCGCGCGTCCGGGCACTGGCGGAACCCGCCCTGGGAGGGCGCTTCTTGGAACTGGTCCGAGCTTCGGTGCCAGCCACGGATGGTGCTGCCTTGGTCGTGCACACCTCGCGCCAGGGTGCCGCCACCCCGGATCCAGCGGGTCGACGTGCACCGGGGTGGCGCTGGGTCCGCGGCTCCGCTCCTGCCCAGGAGCAGCGGCTGGCGCTGATCGGTCAGGAGATGCGTGGCATCGGCAGGTGGGTCGGGACCGTGCGCGCCGTCGACGCCACCGGGGCGTCGGCGGGAGGAGCGCCACCGTGTCGACCGAACGCCTCGTGACCCGTAAGGAGGCGGCCCAGATCTGCGGCTGCAGCTACGACTCGATCCGCCGCCGCCAGGCCGACGGCGCCTACCCGAACGCCCACAAGCGCGACGACACCTGGTACATGCCCGTCAGCGATCTCGTCGCTGCCGGGGACCTCGACCCGACCGCCCCCACCGAGCCGGTCCGGCCCTCGCCGCACCTCGTCGGAGCCGACGCGGTCCGCATCGCCACGCTCGAGGCCGAGCTCGCGCGCGCCGAGGCCGAGATCGAGTTCCAGCGCGACCTGCTGATGCAGCTGGCGGCTCGTGCCGGGATCGCAGCCTGATGGCGCGGCGGTTCACCGGCTCGATCCGCCCGCTCGGCGGCAGGTTCGAAAGCGAGCGTGCCCGAGCGACGCGGGTCCACGAAGCGCGTCGACGAGTACTCGATACCCGCGAGGAGGCAGTGCGGGGTGCGCAGCGGCAGTTGACGCCGTGCACAACGACCAGCCCGTCCCGATCTCCCCGCCGACCGGACGGCGGTCCTCTGATGCCAGGGCCTTGAGGCCGGCGGCGCGGCGAGCGTTTCGACGGAGTGCGGTCTTTGACGTGAGGCACAACGCTCCCGGCGACGATGCAGGAGCGTCGTGAGTGGTGGCCGGACTGCACCCCACATCAGGCTCACCTGGGGATAGAAGTCGTTGATGGCGGCATCGTCTGGGCTGGCGCCTGCGGGTGCCTTCCCATCGGGCTCGGACTCCTCGGACCGACGCGGCAAGCTCACGCCGGTTAGCCGGCACTTCGTGCCCGGTTCGGCGCAGGTCGCCGGGCGCGTGCGTCAGGACCGTGTCTGGTGCATCCGCTCGAGACGACGTGCGATCCCCTCGATCGTCGACGTAGACGACGCGACCTCCCAGACGAGATCGAAGACCTCGTCGTTCGAAGCGGTCGCCACGCTGACGTCGTTGATCTCGAGGAAGACTGCGGTGGCGAGCCAGCCGAGTCGCTTGTTGCCGTCGACGAGTGCGTGGTTGGTGACGATCGAATGGAGGAGCGCGGCAGCTTTCGACCACACGGTCGGGTAGGCGTCCTGTCCGCCGACGGTGGTCTGCGGGCGGGCGACGGAGGAGCCGAGAAGCCCGGCATCGCGGATGCGTGGCGGGTCGCCAAGTAGTCGCTGTGCCAGTCCGATGACGTCGTCGAGGTCGAGGAACTCGACCGTTTCGTTCACTGCCCGAGGCGCTCGATCGCGTCCGCATGGACGTCGAGGATCAGCTCGCTTGCGTTCGACACGCGCGCCCTGTGCCCCGTCCTCTCGATGTAGTCACGGATTGCTCTGCGGGCTGCGTCCTGCATCGAGATGCCCTCGGCGGCAGCATGCTCCCGGAGAGCTGCTTGTTCCTCTGGATCGAGCCGCAATGTCATCGCCACGGACAGATGGTATCACAGTGATACCAGTGATACCAGTGATGCCAGTGATGCCGGTCGTGAGCGCAGCAGTCCCGCCCGATTCACGAGGACGAGGGGCGCTCCAGGAAGGCCGCAGCACAGCCGGCATCACACGCGGTACATCGGCGCGACGGTTGGCGGAGCCGGTCGCGTGTCTTCCGCGAAGCCGGTGGAGGTTTGATGGACGAGGACGTGTTGACGGAACGAGCCCGTCGCGGCGGTACAGACGCAATGGGTCAGCTCGTCGAGGCAGCCGCCAGCCACGGCGACCGAGATCAGCTCCAACGACTTGCTGACCCGGGCAGCAGCGACGCCGTCGACGAACTCGTGCAACTTGCTGGCGAGCTCGGTGATCTCAGTGAGCTTCGTCGGCTGGCCGCAGCAGTGAACTCCGACGCGGGAGATGTGCTCGAGGAACTCGACGACGCGGGATAGCTGGCGTTGCTTGACGGTCTGTGCGCGGAACAGGGTTCACTGGGACTGATGACTGGGAGGCGCGACCTGCGACGCCGGGGGGTTCCTGCGCTGGAACGCTCCGGACAGGTGGCGTGGCTGCTGGTCACAGCTGCTGTGGTCTGCGGCTGCGGCGCATTCGGCGACGCTGGCGTCCCGGCTGCGCCGACCACGACCGCGTTCCCGATGGCGACCACCCTCACGGCTCCACCGACGGTACCCACGACCACGCTGCCGCCGTTCACATGCGGGCCGCTCACCGCCACCGATGTCGCCAAGGCGCTCGGCGTCGCCATCGCCCAGGTGCACCTGATCGCCGACCCGACGCTTCCCGGCGTGCCGCCGTGTGCGTTTCGGTCCGGCGAGTGGTCGATCTCTTCCGACGTCGAGTACCCACCGCCGGACACCGACCTATCGGATGATCCGGCGCAGCACCTCCCGCCGGTTCCCGGCGTCGCCATCCCGAGCAGCTACAACGTGGAACTGCAGCGCGGCGGCCACTTCCGTGGGCAGGCGTCCCTCCCGGCCGGGGATCGCGCCGTCGTCATCTGGGTCTCCAACGACGCCGAAGGACCCGACACATGGGCGAAGTCTCCCGGTCCGTTGCAAGCACCGCGCACGCAACAGGTCACGATCGCGGTCGCGCAGCAGGTCGCATCCAAGTTCTGACCTCGATCATCAGAAGCCGGACCTCCGCCGGTGTCGTGGCGTCCCAGCTCACCTGATGCGACTCTCGGGCCAGGCAATAGGGCACTACCTGCACATCCCGCACCGCTTCACGGGGCGGCTTGTCGCACTCCCGCTCATCCGTGGAACGGAGTTGGTTGACCAGTTGGACGACTTCTCGACCACGATGAGGCACTCCTCGGCGACCAGTCGCCCGACGACCCGGGTCGCCACGTCGATGACTCTGGTGTGCCGTTTCCGTCGGCCCTGTGCACGACGACATCGGGAGGTCCCAATGGGCTCGAGCACGCCGCTCGACATCACGTTCACTGCGACGCTCGGCAAGGTCCGCGCGGGCGACACGTGGACGTGCGTCCAGCTGCCGGGTTCCGCAGAGATCTTCGGAACGCGGGGTCTCGTCAAGGTATCGGGCACGATCGACGGCGAAGCGTTCCAAGGTGCCTTCATGGCCTTGGGGGACGGCACCCACAAGCTGCCAGTGGCAGCGGCGATCCGGCGGGCGATCGGCAAGGATGACGGCGACACGGTCACGGTGCACCTGAACCAGCGGCGGTCCTGATGCCGTAGCCGACGGGGTGGCGACCGGCTGGTATACGGCACGGCACTCCTCTCACGTTCACGGGGTTCCGGCGGAACATCGGCAGCGATAGTCGGGGTGGGGTTGTCGGCCGGGTTGGTGGTCGATGATGCCGGTGGGGCTCGCAGGGTCGGTCTGACCCGAGATTCCGGCTGACGTCCGTGTTCGGGCTGTCCTCATCGTGAACTGTCGGCCGACGCCTGCGAGCCCTGCTGGTGCACCCACCGGTCGGGCGATCGTGACCTCCGAGGAGCTTGGTGAGAAGCCCCGTCGCTGTCTTGTCCGCCGTCCCGGCAGGTGCGTGCCCTCCCCACCTACCAAGGAGACGAAGGGCATGACCCCGATGACAGAAACCCGGCCGCGTGTCACCGGCGAGGTCGACACCCACCGCGACGTCCATGTCGCCGCCGTCGCTGGATGACCGCTGTGCCCTGTTCGACACCACCACCCGCGGCTACCGCGACCTGCTCGCCTGGCTCGAAGCCTTCGGTGATGTCGGCCTGGTCGGCGTGGAAGGCACCGGCACCCACGGCGCCGGCCTCACCCGCCACCTCCACGACGCCGGTGTCACCGTCATCGAGGTCGACCGCCCGAACCGGCAACGTCGTCGCCGGGCCGGCAAGTCCGACACCACCGACGCCATCTCCGCAGCACGCGCCGCGCTCTCGGGCGAGGCATCGACCGCAGCGAAGACCCGAGACGGCAACGTCGAGAAGATCCGAGTGCTGCGCATCGCACGCCGCTCCATCGTCCGCGAATGGGTCCGGGCCATCAACGCGCTCCGAGCACTCACCGTCACCGCACCACCAGAGATCCGCGACCGCTCAACGGGCTCCCGCCATCGGCGTCTCCCAAGCCGTCGCCCGGTTCCGGGTCGCGGATCCCACCACCGACACCGCCCCCGAGCTCCTGGCCCGACCCAACATCGGAGTCGACGCCGCCGGCGCGCTCCTCGTCGCGGCGGGTGACAACCCCGAACGCATGCGATCCGAAGCATCGTTCGCCAAGCTCTGCGCCGCGGCGCCGATGGAAGCCTCCAGCGGACTCGTCACCCGCCACCGACTCTCACGCGCCGGGAACCGAGAAGCGAACGCCGCGCTGTTCACCGTCATCATCAACCGGATGGGACGCGACCCCCGCACCCAGGCCTACGTCACCCGCCGACGTACCGAAGGCCTCTCCAACCTCGAGACCATCCGATGCCTCAAGCGCTACGTCGCCCGCGAGGTCTACCCACTACTCACCAACACCGTGACGACATAGAAGAGCTTCACTACTGCACTGGTGAGCGCCCGTGCAGGCCAGACCGTCGAGGCTCGCCCGCGAACACCCCGGTCAGGATTCCGAGGGGTACTCGTCGTCGCTGAGGTGGTCGCCCCACTCGGTGTCGCCTTCGGTGAGGGCGCCGTGCGTCACCAGGTTGGTGTCTTGCAGACCTGACGCTGGCGTCAGCGCTCGGGCAGAACGCCCGGTTCAAAGCTGCTCGCGAACACCCGGTTCGTGCTCGACGCCCTCGACCTGCGCCCGGAGGTCGGCCGACATCGATGAGCTGCCACGGCCGAGTCGCAGCAGGGGCACCGCCGTCGAGCGTCGCACGTCGTCGATCACGAGCGCGAACGCGGCGTAGAGGGCCAGGACCGCGAGGACGAGCCCGATCGTCCCGGACGTCGTCTTCCACGCCGCGCTGCCCGCCGCCTCGTAGACGCCGGTCGACATGAACCGCAGCGCGGTGGTGACCAGCACGGCTGCCGGGACGATCTTGCCGAACAGCGCGCCGGTGGCCGGGACCAGCATCGCCACCCCTGCGACCACGAGGAGCGACGCGAGCGCGTCGCTCCTGCCGCCCGGAGCCAGCTGCAGCTGTACGAGCGCTACCGCGAGCCACGTGCCAGTGAGCACGCCCATGCCGGTCGACGCCACGACGTCCCGGGTCAGGAACCCCGTCACCGCGGCCACCAGCTGGAGCGGTGCGACGAACGCGAGCAGCACCAGCGACACGGCGGGGGCCTCCACGGGAGGGATCCACCCCAGTTGCAGCGCAGCGAGGACCGTCGTCCCGCCGGTGAGCGCCAGGAACCCGAGCGGCAGCGGGTTGGCGATCGGTCGGAGCACGATCCTCGTGACGTCGATGGGATGGGGTTCGCTCCCAGCTGTCACCCGACGACCAGGGTCTGGGGCGCTGCTTGCTTCATGCGGGTGCGGATCCAGCGCTGCTGCACGGCGGTGTCCTGCTCACACCTCTCGACGACCTCGAGCAACTCTGAATCGCGCGCGCCTTGCGCGGCCTGTCCGATCATGGTCCAGGAGATCTCCGACTCCGTGGCCATGAGGTACAGGTCGTGGAGGTCCCGCAGCAGACCCATCGGTCCCGACCGCGTGCCGTCGAACAGCTCGCGGTGGAGTCGGTCCGGTTCCTCGTCCGCCTCCTCGCCGTAGCGGTCCGTGAACCGTGCGAGCGCCGTCACGTGGCGGTCGCACTGCTCGGCCAGCTGTCGGCACTCCGTGGCGACGTCCGGCTCGTCGGCATGGGCGTCGGCCACTTCGCGCAGGGCCTCGGCGAGATTGCCCTGGGCACGGTGGAGGAGCCCCAGGTAGTGCGCGAGCTGCATCACGGCGCTCCCACGGTGCTCGTGGTCGCGGCCGATGGTCCGCCGCGCACTGCGGGGGCGGCCGACCGGTCGGCCGGCGCCGATCCTCCGATGGCGGGGGCGTCGGTGCGGCCGGAGCCGCCGGCGACCTTGCGGACGGCGACGGCCGCCACCTTGAACATCGGTTGCTTCGAGACGGGATCCCAGTACGTCTCGGTCAGCTCGTTGGCCGCTCGTGGCGGGTCGTCGCGCGGCTCGTCGCCCGGTTGCCAGGACCCGTAGTGGAAGGGCACGAACACGACGTCGGGCCGGATCCCGCTCAGGCGGGCACGGCCCACGATCGCACCCCGTGTCGATTCGACCTCGACGAGGTCACCCTCTTCGATGCTGAGCGTCGCGGCGTTCCCCGTGTTCAGCTCCACCCACACGTCGGGCGCCGCGGCTTGCAGCTCGGGGGCGCGTCCGGTCCGGGTGCGGGTGTGGAACTGGTACACGGTGCGCCCGGTGGTGAGCAGGAGGGGGTGGTCGTCGTCGGGCAGCTCCGGCGGCGGGAGGTAGGGGGCAGCGTGCAGGAAGGCGCGGCCGCCCGGCTCCTGCGCGCGGTACTCATCTGCGGTGTGGACGCCGCCGGTGGTGAGGTCGTGGCCGTACGTCTCGCAGTAGCCGGGATCGGTGTTGAACCGCCCGTCGGTGTAGAGCCGCTCGGTGCCGTCGGGCGCCGCGTCGTTGCAGGGCCACTGGATGCCGCTGCCTTGTCGGAGCCGCTCGTAGGTGATGCCGGTGTAGTCGCACGGCCGGCCCGCCGAGCAGGCCTTCCACGCCTCGAACGCACCCTCGGGATCCGTCCAGTGGATCAGCGGGGCGCCGTCACGGTCCCGGAAGTCCATTCGCCGGGCGTAGTCGAGGAAGATGTCGAGGTCGGTCCGTGCCTCCCCGGGCGGATCCACAGCGCGGTCGGACAGGTGGACGGTGCGATCGACGCTGGTGAACGTGCCGGTCCGCTCACCCCACGTCGCGGCGGGCAGCACCACGTCGGCCAGCTGCGCGGTCTCCGTGAGGAAGATGTCCTGGACCACGACGAACAGCCCGTCCGCGGACAGCACGTCGCGGATGCGGCCGAGGTCGGGCAGCGACACGGCGGGGTTGGTGCCGGAGATCCACAGCAGCTCGATGGAACCCTGCTCCGCGTAGCGCAGGATCTGCATCGCATGGGTCGGAGGCGACCAGTGCGGGATGACGCCACGGTCGACGTTCCACAGCGCGGCCAGCTCGTCGATGTGGTCGGGGTTGTCCCAGTTCCGCAACCCCGGGAGGTCGCCGTCGGCACCCGTCTCGCGGGTGTTCTGGGCCGTGGGCTGCCCGTTCATCTGGTAGAGCCCCGCGCCCGGACGACCGAGCATCCCTCGGAGCAGGTGGAGGTTGTTGACCTGGCAGGACGCGGCCGTCGCCTGGTTCGACTGGTAGAAGCCCTGGAGCACCGTGGACAGCAACCGCTCGCTGGTCCCGATCAGCTCGGCCGCCGCCACGATGTCCGCCGGTGCCAAACCACAGGTCGTCGCGGCGCGGTCCACCGGCCACTCGTCCACCGTACGGGCCAGCTCCTCGAACCCCAGGGTGTGGTCGTCGATGTAGTCCCGGTCGTACCAACCCCGCTCGATGATCACCCGGATCAGCGCGTTCATCAGCGCCTGGTTGGTGCCGTTGCGGACGGCCAGGTGCACGTCGGCCTCGCGCGTGACCGCAGTAGAGCGGGGATCGACGGCGAGCAACCGCGGTGGATCGGGGCCGCAGCGGCGATCGAGCATCCGCGCCCACAGCATCGTCTGCGTCTCGGCGACGTTGTGGCCCCAGATGGCCAGCGCGTCGCACTCGTCGACGTCCGTGTAGGAGCCGGGCTGTCCGTCGGTGCCGAAGCTGGCCTTGAGCGCCGCCGCGGCCGTCGCCGTGCACAGGCGCGTGTTGCCGTCCATGTGCGGTGTCCCGATACCGGCCTTCCCGATGACCCCGAGCGTGTAGTAGTCCTCGAGCGCGAGCTGGCCGCTCGTGTAGAAGCCGATGCGCCCCCACCCGCCGGGACCGCTCAGCAGCTCCCGCGACCGGGCCACGATCCGGTCCATGGCAGTGTCCCAATCGGTCTCGACCAGCTCGCCGCCTGCGCGGACGAGCGGGCGTGCCAAGCGGTCGGCCGAACCGATCGCCTCCCAGCCGTAGAGGTCCTTCGGATCCATCCGCCCGTGGTTGATGCGGTCCGTGGCGATGCCACGCACCCCCACGACGCGGTCGCCGGACACCGCGAAGCGGTAGGCGTCACCGTTCGAGTGCAGGGTGGATGCGGTCTGGACCCAGCGCTCCACATCGGCCTCTTCCACGCCGTCGGCGAGGCGCTCGTCGACGCGCACCGGCCACGTGTCCCCCGGCCCGTACGGGGTGCGTGGACCCCACGGGTCAGCGATCCGGTCGACGACGTCGCCCACGGCGCACCCGTATCCGGCTCCGACGCGGTCAGACCAGTTCGGCGCCGAAGCGGCAGCACGTACCACCGGTCCGGCAGGCGCTCGTAACGACCCCGGCCCTCACGTCGCCTTCTGGACCATGGCGTCAAGCCGCCCGCCCCCTCCGAATAGCCGACTCTGCATCGGACCCGGGCAAGCAAACATCCGACGGAGAAGGTCGCTACCGCCGACGCACATGGGCCACTACATGCCGCCCCACCGAACGGTATGTAGTGGCCCTATCCGTCGTCTGGGACGCGGTAGAAGTCGCGCTCATGCTCGGCATCCCAGTTCGCCGCCGATACCGTCGCCCACATGCCCGCGACGACGAACATTGCCTTCCGCCGAACCGGAAGTCGGCTGTTCCAGGCGCTCTGCGTTTCAGTGGCGCTGTTCGTCACCCTGAGCGGGCTCACCTTTGGGTCCGGCGGCACCGAAGGGCCGGGCTTCGTGCAGATCGCGATCCTGATCCCGATCAACGTGGCGCTTGTGTGGCTGTTGGTGCGCATTCTCCGCTTTGGGGACCTTCGCAACCGACTCAGGGCTGACGATCCGCAACGTCATTCGAGGTGGTGTCGGCGTCCATGTCGGTCTTGATCTTGGCGGTTGCGGTGCGGATGAGGCGTGAGACGTAGGACCGGGAGATGCCGAGGCGTTCACCGATCTCGGGTTGGGTGAGCTCGTCGATGAACCGGAGCCGGAGCACTTCGCCCTCGCGGCCATCGAGTGTGGCCGGGGCGTGTCGGAGATCGGTGTGGCCTTCGAAGGCGTCGAAGCCGCAGTCGACGCTGTGAGCTCGGGACGGACTGTTGTGGTGTCGCCGGGGTTGCGGCGTGCTTCGAGCGGGGCGGCGTCTCGTGCGCCGCCCGCTTCCAGTGCGTCGAGGACCTCGTCGCTGGACAGGTCGCAGTGATCCGCGATCTCGGTAACCGTGGCAGACCCAGCGTTTGGGCGAGCTCCTCTCTGGCCCGGCACAGGCGGAGGTAGTGCTCCTGTCGGGTGCGGGGTGGTTGAACCGACCAGGAGCGGTCTCGGAGCTAACGCTTGAGCTCACCGTCGATGGTTCTGCGAGCGAACGTCTTGAACGACGCGCCCTTGCCCGGTCGGTAGCGTGCAGCGGCGTTGACGATCGCCATCAGCGCGACCTGTCGGAGGTCGTCGGCCAAGGACGGGTTGCGGCGGGCGAACCGACTGATGGTGAACCGCGACACCTCGAGGTGCGCCTCGACGACCTGGTTGCGGGCCCGCCGATCGCCCATCGTCCGGTAGAGGGACAGCAGCTCCTCGATCCGCGCGTCGTCCATCAGATCGCCCACCGCGTCCCTCCCGCTCTCACGACGACGCGCAAGGACGCTCTTCACAGCCGCCGCTCGGGTCCCGTGAGCCGTCGCTGCGGCGCCCGGGGCGTCAGTCCGTCCCCGAGGTCGCTGAGGTGACGATGTCGAACCGGTCAGCCGACTCGGTCAACTCGAGCACTCGCCGTAGCGCGAGCGACAGACCTTGGAGCCGCACCGGTTGCACACGGCCGGATTCGAAGAACCCCTGCAGGCCGGCGCAGTCACAGAACCCGATGCCCGACGCATCGATGATCACCTCTGGCTGCCCGGGTTCACGCGCGTCTTGCAGCGACGCAGCCAGCTTCGGTGCCGACGCCAGATCCAAGTCACCAGCGACGGTCAGAACAACGGCGTCGTCAACGACGAGCCCTTCAATGGTGAAGTCCATGTCGATCCCTCTTGCGTGCGGTGGCGCATCTCGGCAAAGAAGGAAGCGGTGCCACGAATCGGACCCGCCGAGGACGTCGTTCCGTGACGTTCCCCAAACGCCACGACACCCACCCGGACGCGGTACCGGGTGACTACGAGCAAACCTAAGACGAAGAACCGCTTCTGTCACCAGCACCGATGAGGGGCTCTCCAGTACCCCGGCCGACTCCCGATCAAGACGGGTTGCGTGCTTCCCTCGGCGCACTGCGATGTGTCCGGGTGGCGAGGAGGTGATCGGCGACCGAAGCCCGGATGCCGCCGGGTCAGGGAGTGGTGGCCTCGCTCGGATCCTCGCCGTCGAGGTCTCTGGGGAACGGCTGTGGGTGCATGCGCAGCGGGGACGGATCTCCTTCGTAGGGCATTGCCCGGTCGACGTCGCCCCGCTCTCCGTCGTCTGGTGGTGACGACGAACCCGGGGGCAGCGATCGCGTCTCGTCCGCGTCGCTCTGCGCCGGGCCCTCGGCGGGAGAGCCGGAACGGTGTGCCTGGTAGGGACGAGGGTCGGTGATGTCGTCGAGGTCCTCCTGGCCGGGCTCCCCGGTCGCCATACCCTCCTCCGCTCACCATGCGATCCGTGACAAGCCGCCGCAGCCGTACAGCGGTCCTGTCGGCAGAATCCGGGTTCTCGACCTCAACGGCTTCGACGCCGCCCCCACGAGCACTGGGACACCGAGGTGGACAACGACCGCTGCCGCAGCCCGTCGATCCCTCTCACATCTCGCCGCACGCTGCACGCTGGAGCGCACTGAGGCTCGCAGCCACGTCGGCTGGCACTCGGCGGTGGACTCTGCCGTCGGCCACGAGGATCGCGACCTCGTCCTGGGCGGGTTCCCGTGCACGTGCAGGGAGTCGTGAGAGGAGAGCTGAACGACGGACTCAGGTCAGGGGCGCTCGAACCGCGATGACGGCGATGTCGTCGGGCCGATCCTTCAGATCGACCTGTTCTGCGAGCGCCCGTTCGACCCGATCGCAGACCTCTTCGGAGGTTCGGCTTCCGATGACCGCGCGTGCGATGAGCTGGGAGACGTCGGCGGATGTGAGCAGATCGGGCGGTGGAAGGTCGCTGATCCCGTCGGTGTAGAGCACCAGGGTGTCGCCTGGTCCCAGCGGCACGTGCGTGGGTGTCGTGGTCACGTCGGACAGGCAACCGAGGAGCTGTCCGGGTGTGCCGACGGGTTGTGCGCGGTTGTCGGCTGTCACGAGGATCGGCTGTGGGTGTCCGGCGAGGGTGATGACGAGTTCGAAGCCGACGGCGGACGTGTGGATGTCGACGATCGCGGCCGTGAGGAACGATGTAGTGCTCACGGCGCGCATCGCGTCGTTGATGCGTCGGCACACCTCGGCCGGTTCGTCGCCGTGCCATGCGGCGTCCCGGAGGGTGTGACGGGCGAGCCCCGTGAGCGAGGCCGCCTCGGGGCCCTTGCCGCACACGTCGCCGATGACCGCAGTCCATCGATCGTGCCCGACGGGGAAGACGTCGTAGAAGTCGCCCCCGACCTCGATGCCTTCGCCTGCCGCCCAGTAGCGCACCGCCACATCGAGCCGGGGAATGACCGGGAGTTCCGCCGGCAGCAGGCTCGCTTGAAGTGTCTGGGCGATCTGGCGTTGGTGATCGCTCAACCGTCGGTTCTCGATGCTGGCCGCGACGCGACCGGCGACAGCTCGGGCCAGATCGAGGTCCTCGGTGGTGTAGTGGCGTCCGTCGGACGTGGTCGCGAACGTGATACCGCCCAGGATGCGGCCCAGCTTGATGAGCGGAACGGTGATGGTGCTGCGGAGCCGCAGCCGGTCGAGCACCCCACGCAGCTCATCGGTGGCCTCGGAGTCGTACCCGGCCTCGACCAGGACATCATCGATGATGTTGGAGGTGATCTCTGGGTAGAACTCCGTCTCGCCCGTGCGGATGACGTGCGCGATGCCGTTCGGTGCGTCGGGGTCGTAGGGAAATCGGTCGTTCAGCGACTCGATCCACGCGACGAGGTCCGGGTCGACGTGGTAGGTGACGATCTGCGGATCTGCGTCACCGGGCCCGTCGACCAGGTGGACCGAGCACCAGTCCCCGAGTCGAGGCACCGCCGCCCGCACGAAGCGGTGCACGACCTCGTCGACGGAACGGGCATCCGCCACTGCGTCGTTGACCGCAGCGAGGAACTCGAACCGCTCCCGGTTCACCGCCTCCTGTGCCGCGAGGGCTCGCGCAGTGCAAGCCGCCTCCTCGGCGGCTTCGCGCTGCTGGACCTGCTCGGTGATGTCCATGGAGCAGCCGATCACCCGGATGACCTCGTCGCGATCATCGACGACCGCCTGGCCCGAGTCCTGGAGCCATCGGATCGTGCCGTCGGCGAACTGCACCCGGTGCTCCAACCGGTAGGCGCTGCGGTCCTCCACTGCGCGCTGCGCGACGGCGAGCACGTCGGCTCGGTCCTCCGCCAGGACCGCCTCGAACGCTCCTTCGAAGGTCCCGTCGAAGGAGCCGGCCGGAAGGCCGTAGAGCTCCTCCATCCGTGCGTCCCACGACACCGTGTTCGACGCGAGCTCCCAGTTCCACGTGCCGAGCTCGGCCGCTTCGAGCGCGAGGCGCAACCGCTCGGCCAGCCGTTCACGGTCTGCTTCGACCGCGCGGAGGCGACTCAGATCCTCGGATGCGTCGAGGAGCCACCGGATCGCGCCACCGTCGTCGCGGATCGGCCGTGTGAAGGAGATCACCTCGACCACGTGGCCGTCCCGGTGTCGCACGGACCGCTCCTGATGAGACGGCTCGGCAGCGACGGTCATGTCGGTGGTGCGGGCATCGGCACCGTCCGCCGCCTCGACCAGCGGCAGCAGCTCGACGATCGACCGACCGACCGCTTCGTCCTCGGTCCACCCGTACAGACGTTCCGCCTGCAGGTTCCACAGGGCCACCCGCGACGACGGGTCCGTGACCACGACGGCGCGCGGCAGCGAATCGATGACCGTGCGCAACGGCAACGCTTCGGTCGGCGTTCCCGGTTCGCCCTCGCCGTGAGCCCGTCCCCTGATGAGGCGCACTCTAGGCCCGCCGGACGTTTCCTTTCCGGCTCCTGGGCCATCACGTGCTTGCCGATCGCGCGTGCGCCCTCGCAACCTGCCACGTGTCACCGAGGTGTCCCGAGGCCCGTCTCCTCGCCGATGTCCGGCTGGAGATCGAACCAGACGGTCTTGCCTACCTCGAACTCATCTGGCTCGCCTCGCACGGTCCGGGTCGGGCGTGTCGTAGTCCCCCACCGGTAGGCGGTGAGGGCGACGATCCCGAGGCCGCTGGTGGGCGGCCCGGCGGGCGGCAGTCGAACATCGCTGCGGTCGTCGACCTCGACGTGGACGTCCTGCGGTCCGACGTAGATCCGGAGGCCACAGCACCCGCCCGCATGCGTGATCGCGTTGGTGACCAGTTCGTTCGTTGCCGTCACCACGCGCCACCGGGTTGGCTCCGACAGCCCGGGCAGGCGCAGATCGATCATGTGCCGGATGTCGGCGAGCTGCCTGGCCTGAAGCACCGCTTCGAGAGCCACCGCTAACTGCCCGCCATCGTGATCAGCCACCTCCTCCACCTACCCGCCCCTCTAGGAACCGGAAAGTCAGTCGAGTCAAGGTCGTGGACCAGACGGAGGGCGCGTGCATCCGATCGCTGCGATCCGGCGCGCTCTCGTCGGCAGTAGCGGTCGAGGCCGAAGAACATGAGCTGGATCGCGAGCAGGGTCATGCCGTACACCACGGTTGCGACCCGCTCCGGCGACACGCTCCCGTGCAGGCTCCGAGAGGCGAGTCTCGTCGGGTACGGGAGGAAGGCGACGAGCAGGAGGAACAGCAGGTTCAATCGCAGGAAGATGGTGTCGATGTGGTCGAGTCGGTCGGTGAGCGCGTTGTGGTCGATCCACGCAACGCCGATTGTGAGGAAGCTCACCCCGTAGGCGAGGTACGACGGCCACCCCTCGAGGAACTGGTGGAGCGGCGTCCCCGGTGGCGTGGACCGCCAGGTCCAGCACGAGGAGCGTGATCGCGATGGCAATGACGCCGTCGGAGAACGCTTCGACCCGCGTCTTCGACAGCTCACGGACGCTGCGTCGTTCGCTGCTCTCCTGGGGCATGCAACATCCCTCGTCCGGGCGGCGTCCGGGAGCCCGGCCCCGGCGCGGCGGTCTCGATAGGTCAGCCATCGTCGCTCACGTCCGGCCCGGTCGCGGCGGTCGGAGAAGTTCGACGGTCGCCGTGGAGGCGCCAAGTAGCGTGAGCCGACTCCGATCGCTCGAGGCACGAGGTGCGTCACGTGACATCGACCATGCCGGCCTCCGGCGACGCCACGACGGGAGCGCACGACCGACGTGAACTGTGGCGCGAGGCGACCGTGATGGTTCTGTACGTCTCCGTCGTCGAGATCGCAGAGCTCGCCGCCCTGCCCGAGCAGCACTACGCCAATGGTCATGTCGAGGGGGTGATCGACGGTGCCCTGCTCGCGGTCATCTGGGGAACCGCGATCGGTCTCGCGCTGGCGCACTGGTTCGCGTTCGGGATCGCCGCCCCCGGACTTCGCGGTGCGCGTCCCACCCGCCATCACCTGACGGCCGGTCTGGCGCAGTTCGGCGGCGCCGCCTTCGTCGCCGCAGTGTCCAGCCTTCCCGTCCTGTTCCTCACCGACGACGCGGCTCTCGAGACCATCGGCGAGATCCCGGCAGGGATCATCGGCGTCATCGCCTACTTCGTCGCACGGGCGACCGGACGCAAGCGCCTGCCTTCGATCATCTACGGGATCACCGCACTCGCACTCGGTGTCGTCGTCGCGCTCGTCAAGTACCAACTCGGCGGCCACTGATTCTGCCGGCGACCGACCCAGTCCCCAGCCGAGCGCGCCACACATCGCTTGGCGGCGCAGCAAGTCCCGGGACCTGGTGGCCCATGATCGGCCACTCCTTGACCCGTTGCGCTCCGTACCACGCAGGCCCGAATCAAATCTGGGGACGCTGCCAAACCGTCGTGAAGGGTTCGTTGCAGTGAGTAGTCGTGACCGTGCGTTCGAGATCGGACGCTGTCGGCGCCACCGCCCGGGGCGCAGTGGTGGGCATACCTACTGTGGTAGGCGGCTCCGTTCCTAGGTGTCAGTGGTGGGCGCTGGTCGTAGCGCTCCCCGTAGCCCGCGCTCCACGTCAATGGAGGCTTCACGACGGTCTGGTCGTGTGTGGCGCAGGCTGCCCCCACGGTTGACCATGTGGTGGCGGTCATGGTGCACTCTCGCTGGCGACTGGGGGTCGGGGATGGCAGTAGAACGCGTCGTGGTTCGCTGGAGTGGCGTGGTCGCGGCTGTGGCGATCGCGTCGCTGCTCCTTGTGGGGTGCGTTCAGCCCGCGCCCACCGCCCCGGTCGCCAACGTCACCGTCGGTGGCCAGGACGTGGTGGTGCGGGGACCGGTCGGGTCCAGACTGACCGTTGCTCCGGCCAGCGGGGCACCGACGGCGCCGGCGGGTCTGTCGTTCCCGTTCGGCGCCCTGCGGGTCGACGTCGCCGGGATCGCCGCCGGCTCGGTTGCTCGGGTCACCGTCACGCTGCCTGCGCCGGTGACGACGGTTCGCAAGCTCGTCGGCGGCGGGTGGCAGCCGTTCGACTTCGACGGCACCACCGGCGCCACGGTCTCAGCCGACGGCAAGATCGTCACCTTGCTCCTTCGGGACGGCGGCAGGGGTGACAGCGACGGAAGCGCCGATGGCACCGTCAGGGATCCGGTCGCGCCGGCAGTCGAGCAGGCGCCTCCGGTGACTGCGACCCAGGTCGTCACCGGGCCGCAGTTCTCCTGCGCGCTGCTGTCGACCGGCAAGGTGCGGTGCTGGGGCCAGAACCAGCAGCGCATCCTCGGCCGCGACGGCCCTGATTCCGCGATACCGGTCGAGATCTCCGGGGTCGACGGCGCGATCCAGATCGCAGCCGGCTCCACGCACGTCTGCGCGCTGATCGACGACGGGACCGTCCGGTGCTGGGGCAACAACGGATGGGGACAGCTCGGCGACGGATCCGAGCCCACGCTGTCCGGCGGCACCGTCTCCGGTCCAGTCACCGTCGAAGGACTGTCCGACGTGGTCGAGGTCGCGGCCGGGTCGCTCGTCTCGTGTGCCCGGTTGGCGGATGGGACCGTCCGCTGCTGGGGCTACGGCGACGCCGGCACGCTCGGCGACGGATCGACGCAGACCACGTCCCTGCCCGTCACGGTCACCGGCGTGACCGGAGCGACCCGGCTGTCAGTTGGAGGCGGCCTCGGCTGCGTCATCGACGCCGGCGGTACGAGGTGTTGGGGCAACAACTTCAACGGCAACCTGGGCAACGGCACCCTCGAAAGTGCCCCCGTGACGGTTCCGACCGCGATCCCCGGCCTGGCGACGGCCACACAGATCGCGCCGAACGATTACCACTCGTGCGCCCGACTGGCCGACGGGACCGTCAGCTGCTGGGGAGGTGCTGCGTTCGGTGCGCTGGGCAACGGGGTGCCGGTGTTCACGGAGGTGAGCCCGACGGCCGTGGCCGTTCCTACGGCGGTCGGCGGCCTCGGCGGCGTCGACCAGGTCGCCACCGGCTACTTCAACTCGTGTGCATTGAGCACCGGTTCTGTCTCGTGCTGGGGCTACAACGACGAGGACAACCTCGGCATCGGCGCCGATGTCCACACCGGTCGACCAGAACCGGTCGACGGGCTGAGCGGCGTGACCGAGATCGCCATGAGCGACACCCACGTGTGCGCGCTGCTGACCGACGGCACCGTGCAGTGCTGGGGCGGCAACGACCGCGGCGCCGTCGGCGACGGCACGTTCAACCCGACGGTGCCGAACCCGACGCCGGTCGTCGGCGTGACCTGACCACGGAACTGGTCGTCACTGCGGGCAACCGTGCCACGAGTCGTAGCTGAGGGCGGTGCCGGCGCCACGTGCCGCTGCTCCAGCGGCTCACCAACTTGCTCTCTTGGGCACGGCATGTACGTCTGCGCGTTCACGTCGGTGCTGCCGTTCGCACGTGGGGCCGCCGACCTTGCGTCGCTCGCCGACATCGAAGCCGCAGCATGGCGGGCGCACCGAGCTCCGGTGGTTCTCCGCATCGGTCATTGGCCCGTGGCGTTCGACCGGGACGATGAAGCTCCGCCCCTCGTCGGAGGATCCGCGACCGTGGACTTGGCTGAACCGCACCCGCCCTTTCCGGTCCGCCGGAGGAGTCGTCTCGGCCGTGCAACGAGCCAACCGAGGCCGAGCAGTGCTCGCCCTCCTGGTCGTCGGCGATGACCGCTCGGTACGAGGCGGCGATGCCGATGTTCACCGCTCCACTCCGTGGAGTAGTCCCTCCTCGTTCGCGCCTGACTCACACATCGCCGGTTCGCGAGAGCCGATGGGGAGTGCGCATCGAGGGGTGCGGGGCGGTCACATGGTGGTGCTCATGGTGACCTTCGCGCCGCCGTCGGCTTTGGAGCGATACGCAGCTTGATCGGCCGCGGCCATCAGGAGCTCGAGTGAGCCGTCTGGATCTGCGCAGGCGATGCCGACCGATGCGGTCACCGGACGGGGTGTCGCCCGTGCGAGCCGGTTCGCGACGATCGTCGCTCGCTGCTCATCGCAGTCGTCGAGCACGACGACGAACTCGTCTCCGCCGATGCGGGCGAGCAGATCACCGGGACGGAGCAGGCTCGACCAGCACGCCACTGCGTCGATCAAGAGACCGTCGCCGGCCGAGTGGCCGAGCTTGTCGTTCACGTCCTTGAACCCGTCGAGGTCCAAGACGATGACGGCGACGCCTCGTAGTTTCCGCCTAGCCGACAGGGCGCCGATGTGATCCGCCAGGGCGCGTCGGTTCGCAGCACCAGTCAGTGGATCGACGGCGGCCATCGCCTTGATGCGGCGGGCGAGGACCGCAACGACGACCGTCGCTGCGGCCGTTGACACCATCGTCGTCGTTCCGATCGTCGCTGCCGCGGCGAGGTCACAGACCGCCAGGAGCGAAGCCGCCCCGGTGATGCTCGCCAAGGCCAGGAAGCCAACCACCTCCCTGGTCGGGAACTCGATGGCGAGGTACACCCCGATCCAGACGTACAGCACGGCGTACAGCGCAGTGCCAGGTCCCCCGCCCCCGAGGTAGAGGGCGAACGCGACGTCGAAGATGCCGAGCACGAGCACACCGGCTCGCATCCTCTGCCCGATCCGGCGCCGCGCGACATACAGCACGATCGCCGTGGTCAGGGCGCTGGCGAAGTTGAAGGCGACGCCGCCCACCTCGACCTCCGGCCACGGGTGGAACACGAGCACCGGGATGCAGAGCAGCGCTCCAGCGGCGAACAAGAACGCCATGGCAACGGTCGCCTCGACCGGGAGGGCGCGCGTT
Source organism: Actinomycetes bacterium (assembly GCA_023392475.1). Taxonomy (GTDB): domain Bacteria; phylum Actinomycetota; class Acidimicrobiia; order Acidimicrobiales; family Microtrichaceae; genus JAEVZA01. The sequence goes on from JAEVZA010000069.1 coordinate 27,644, forward strand.
CGATCCACCTCATCACGGTCGGCGCAGGGGAGCTCGGCTTGAGAAAGGTGCGGTGTCGCCCCGGCCTGCCTCGCATGGATCGCACGCCACTCGGCCGGACGGCGGGTGACGCGCAAGGACCCCGGCTCTCGGATCGAAATCCTCAGCGCCCGTTTGGGCGGGCCGAACACCTAGTGGAGGAGGTGTTCGTGTCGGTCGAGGCCGAGGTGCAGAGGGGAAGGTGGGCAGGGCGGCCGAAGGCGGCCGCTGCGCTGCGGGTCGTTGCGTTCGTGATTCCCGTGGCCACGTCGGTGTGCGTGACCGCAGCCGGCAGTCGGTGGCTGCCGGCTGCGAATGGTGTCGTCGAGATCGTCCTGTGGTGGGTGGCGTTGACCACCATCGCCATCGTGACGCTCGCCGTCATGGACCGGGTCTGCCGGCGGCTTCTACCGCTCGCGGCGCTGCTCAAGCTGTCGCTCGTGTTCCCGGACGAGGCGCCGTCGCGGTTCCGGGTGGCATTGCGGACGGGAACGGTGCACCAGCTCGAGCGGCAGGTCGCTGAGGTCAAGGCGTCGGGGTTGTCGACCGACGAGGTGCGCGCCACCGAGCAGCTGCTCGAGCTGGTCGGTGCGCTCAGCGTGCACGACCGCCTGACGCGCGGCCACTCGGAGCGGGTCCGGGCCTACAGCCGGATGATCGGCGAGCAGCTGAACCTCCCTGCGGAGGACATCGAGCGACTCCACTGGGCGGGGTTGCTCCATGACGTCGGCAAGTTGTTCGTGCCGAGCGAGATCCTGAACAAACCGGGCAAGCTCACCGACGACGAGTTCGAGGTCATCAAGCAGCACCCGGGGTGGGGAGCTCGTCTGTGCGCTCCGTTGCGTGACTGGCTCGGCGACTGGGTGGACGCCGTCGGCGAGCACCATGAGCGGTGGGACGGACGTGGGTATCCGGCCGGGTTGGCGGGCGAGGAGATCTCGCTGGCCGGGCGGATCGTGGCCGTGGCCGACGTGTTCGACGTCATCACGAGTGCCCGGTCCTACAAGCGGCCGACCGGTGCCACCACCGGACGACAGGAGCTGATCCGCTGCGCGGGGAGCCAGTTCGACCCACGCGTGGTGCGGGCCTTCCTGAACGTCTCGATCGGGAGGTTGCGCCTCGTCATGGGGCCGCTGTCCGCGCTCGCCCAGGTGCCGTCGGTCGCGAGGCTGCCCATCGTGCCGGTTGCGACCGCGGCTGCGAGCGGCCTCGCAACGGCTGCGGCCCTCCTGTTCGGGGGCCTCCTCCAAACCCCCCAGGCCGCCACGCCTGTGGCCATGGGGGAACCCAGCGCGCACGTCCGCGCCCACGACCCGAGTCCCGCACGACCTGATGCACCGACTCTGGAGCTGGCGCCGATCGGGGAGATCGCGCCGCCAACGTCCGCGCCTCCCGTTGACGACCGAACGGATGACACCGTCCCACCCACGACCGTTCAGGCCGCACCCGAACGCGAGCCGCCGTTGCCGCCGTCTCCCCTGGAACCCTCATCAGGCGACGGGGTACCTCCCGCTCCGCCGGTCCCTCCGACCGCCGTCGACGACGCCGCGTCCACGCTCGAGGACACGCCCGTGGCCATTCCCGTGCTGGCGAACGACCTCGACGCTGCATCGATCCGGACCTCCAGACAGCCGATCCACGGGCTCACGACCATCGATGGTGCCACGATCCGCTACGTCCCGGACCCCGATTTCGCCGGGACGGATGCGTTCACCTACGACGTCGCCGGCCCACTCGGCACTGCGGCGGCGGTCGTCATCATCGACGTCGCGCCGGTCAACGACGCCCCGACACTGCTGCCCGGACCCGACGTGACGACGACGGAGGACTCCGGGCCCACGGCGATCTCGTCATGGGCGTCGCTCGCCCCCGGTCCCTCCGGATCAGGTGAGGATGCACAGGCGGTCACCGTGACGGCCACCGCGGACAACCCGACGCTGTTCGCGATCCAACCGGCGATCGACGCGTCCGGCTCGCTCACCTTCACACCGGCACCCGACGCGAACGGCACCGCCACCTTCACCATGTGGGCCGTCGACACCGGGGGCACCTCCAACGGCGGCCAGGACAGCACCGGCCCGGTCACCGCCACCATCGCACTCGATCCGGTCCCCGACGCCCCGGTGGCCGCCGACGACACCGCCGCGGTCGCCGAAGACGGCTCCGTGGTCGTTGCCGTGCTCGCCAACGACACCGACCCCGACGGCGACCCCCTCACGATCACCGGTGCCTCAGGGGGAAACGGCACCGCCACCACCGACGGCACCACCGTCACGTACACCCCCCAAGCTGACTCCAACGGCACCCAACTCGTCACCTACGACATCGTCGACGGAACGGGCCGCACGTCCACCGCGACGGTCCAGATCGTGGTGACGCCGGTCGCCGACGCTCCCGTGGCGACCGACGACGCAGCGACGACCCTCGAGGACACGCCAGTCGCGATCGACGTGCTGGGCAACGACACCGACGTCGACGGCGACGCCCTCACCGTCACCGCCGCATCCAGCTCCACGGGGACTGCGTTCACCGACGGCACCACCGTGACCTACACGCCAGTACCGGACTCGAACGGCACCCAACTCCTCAGCTATACGATCGACGACGGGACCGGCCGCACCGCCACGGCCATCGCAGCGGTCGACGTCACCGGGGTCAACGACACGCCCACGTTCACCGCAGGAGCGGACATCGTGATCGCCGAGGACTCGGGCCCGTACACGCAGGCAGGCTGGGCGACCGGGATCACCGCAGGACCGCTCGAGGGAACGCTCCAGACCGTGTCGTTCTCGGCGGTCGCCAGCGACCCCAGCCTCTTCGACATCCAACCCATCCTCTCCGCCGCCGGCGACCTTTCCTTCTCCACCGCCCCCGATGCCTGGGGGACCACCACAGTGGCCATCACGGTGAGCGACGACGGCGGCGTGCTGCTCGGCGGGATCGACACGAGCACCGTCACGACGCTCACCATCACGATCACGCCGGTGAACGACGCCCCGATCGCCGGCGACGACGCCTACCAGACGGCCAAGAACACCCCGCTCGTCGTCGCGGCACCTGGACTCCTGGCCAACGACGGCGACGAGGATGGCGATCCGCTCACTGCTGCGGTCATCACCGGTCCCACCGCCGGGTCCGTAACGGTCTCGCCCGACGGATCGTTCACATACACCCCCACCCCGGGTTACACGGGGACCGACTCGTTCACCTACAGCGCCGGCGACGGGGCCACGAGCACCACCGGCACCGTCGACGTCCAGGTCGGCGCGATCACCACACCGGGACTGTGGTACCTGGCAGGCAGCGGCCCACCGTCCGGCGACTGGTCGTTGGACGCCCTCGCACCGGCGACGGCGAACCCCGAGCCCGACTCCGACGGCGACGGCTCGCCCGGGCTCACCGTCAAGAAGAGCAACCAGGACATCAACAACACCCACCCCGACGAGTCGCACCAGTGGAGCCTCGTCGCGAGCTCACCACTCGTCCTCGACGGGCCCGTGAGCCTCCGCCTCTGGAGCAGCTCCAAGGACTTCCACCCGAACGACGACGAGGACTACTCCATCTGGCTCGAGGACTGCGCCGCCGACGGCACCGCATGCGTGATCGTCGCCAACGCCCACGACGTGCATGTCCACGCATGGAACGGCGGCGTCGCCGACTGGGTGTACCGGGAGATCACGGTCGGCTCCGTCTCACACACTCTCGCCGCAGGTCGCATGATGCGCCTCCGCCTCATGTTCAACCACCACGACCTATGGATCGCCAACAGCGGGACACGACCCTCGCAGCTCCTCATCCCGCTCGCTTGACAGGGCTCGGTACGAGGCGCGAGCGCTGACACGGTCGGTCGCCTCGTTCGAGCACTGGCGCCCGGCTCGATGTGGACGATCAACCTCGATGTGAACGGTCAACATGGCCACGCTCTCGGCGACGTGACGACGCGCGGGATGGTGTCCGTCACGGGCGCTCGACTTCGGTGCAAGTCGGCCCGCCCACGTTGCCCGACACCCCTGGCAGCACTTGGGCCGGGCTCGTCGGCGGCAGTGACTCGGTCCGGCGCGAACCCATGCCCGCGTGCCAGTCACCGATCGGTACGCCGGAGTCCCTGCTGAAGCGAGGTGCGCTCCGTCCGGGGTGGCGGCTCGTCCCCCCGGGTTACGCTTGCGCCGTGGGAGCGTTCACGGTCACCCAGCCAAGCAGCGGACGAAACGTGGTCAAGATCGCGGGGGAACTGGACCTGGCTTCGGCAGGGGAGCTGAGCGCCGCTCTCGACGAGCTCGATGCCGGCAACGGCGAGGAGGTCGAGATCGATGCACGAGGCGTGACCTTCTGCGATTCGGTCGGCCTCCGAGCGCTGCTCACCGCTGCGCAGCGGCGACCGGTCGCCCTACGGACAAGTCCGCACCTCGAGCGAATGCTCGAGATGACATCGCTTCGAGACCGGTTTCGCGTGATCTGAGGCTTCTCCGGCGCCGTTCGTCCGCCGCACAGCTCGGGTGTCGACCCTTCCGTTCGACGGGGCGCGTCTGCTCCACCACCACGCCGCGCACGCATGCGCTCGGTCAGCGGGACCACCAACGAGTTCTGAGCCGTAGCCCGCGCCGTGAACGGCTCACGGCGGTCCGCCGGCGGCCCGAGGAGAGGCTCAGGCGAGTACGAGGTGCAGGAGGGCGACGTCATCGTCGAACCCCGACGGTCCGAATCGCTCGAGGACGTCGTCGAGATCGAGCCGTTTCCCATCCATCAGTGGCCCGAGACCCTCGAGCACCCCCACTTCGAACGCTGGCCCGTCCGGTGCCGATCGGTTCTCCGTGAGCCCGTCGGTGTAGAGGAGGAGCTGCGACCCGTCGACCAGCGTCGAGCGGTTCATGGGGCGCGGGCCTTCGTGGCCGATACCGAGTGGGGGCCCGGGCGTGAGCTTCATCAGCGTGGGTTCGGGCAGGAGCCGGATCGGCCAGCAGTGGCCCGCGGACACCATCTGCAGGTCCCCGGTCGTCGGGCAGAGACGCCCGGCGAGCGCGGTGACGAACCCGTCGAAGCGGCCGTCGTGGAAGTACGCCCGCTCGACGAGCTCGAGCCAGCCGTTCGGATCCGTCGGATGCGCATACGCGAGGGACTTCCAGCCCGCACGGATCGCCGTGCCGAACGCCGCGGCGCGAGGCCCGTGGCCACAGACGTCGCCGATGATGAACCCGGCGCCGCCATCGGGTAGGGCCACGACGTCGAGGAAGTCACCGCCGAGGAGGAGCTCCTTCACCCCCGGCACGTAGCGTGCCTCGGCGAGGAGGCCCTCCGGTGGGACCGGCACCGGGACCAGGCCGCTCTGCAGTGAGCGCTGCAGCGCCTCCCGGACATCGACCCTGCGCAGCTCGAGATCCTTGCGGGCACGCGCCGAAGACGCGAAGGCAGCGAGCCCTGTGCCGATGATCAGGAGCCCGAGGCGCACCCAGAGTGCGGCTCCGTCCAGACCGCCCACTGCGCCTTCGGTCGCAGCGACGGCCAACGCGGCTACTCCGACGACCAATGTCGTTCGGACCCGTCCGACGATGGCGGTCAGCAGTGGCGGGATCACGAACAGCGACAGCGGGCTCTGCGCCTGCTCACGGATTAACGGGTACAGCACGGCGATGACCGCGACGCTGCCCAGACCCACGGCCCACGGGATGCGGCGATTCCAACTTGACGCGTTCACCGAGTGAGCCTTCCACCCGGGAGAGGACCGGTGCTCGCGACCGGGCACATCTGCCCGGTGTCCTCTCGGACGCGCGCCCTGGTGGACGATGGCACGCGCAGCTCGGCGACCGTCACGGGCGACATGATCGCCGCCACGCCTGCCACGATCGATCTGCCCGCCTGCGCGGCCTTCGAGTCGTCGAAGGTGTGAAGGCCGGGGCCGAAGCTGGGCTCAGAAGCGATCTGGGGTTCTGACCGGCTTCGTCACGGACCGACCCCGCCCGACAGCTGATGCCGCCGATCGCTGTCACCCGATCGCGCCTACTCGGTCAGCGACGCAGACGACTTGAGTGACCTGAAGAGTTCTGGAGGGATCCCCGAGTCGCGCCGGTAGCGTGGTTTCGTCGGCCACCCTGGCGGCCCGCCGGGAGGCTGTTACCGGACCGGCATTCCGGCCGGCCGTCCTCCATCTCTGCACGATCGGCCGCGAGACGGAGGCCGCCCTGGCGGTGCGCCGGTCACTGCGCCGTTCGCTTAGATTGCCGAACACGCTGTAAACGACTTCGGGGGCAGCGGGGCCGCAGCTCGTGAACGCCGGCGGGCCGGCGGCCACGCGCCGCTGGGCAGGACGCGGGCGTCGGATCAACGTGGCCCACTGGCGAGGCGGAGCCGCTCGAGCTCCTACTGGAGCTCGGCGTGATCCCGTTCCACGCGGATTCCTGGCCGACCGCCGTTGAACCTGCCACCCTGGCTGCGGCGATGGGATTGCTGGGAGGGAAACTCATGAAGCGTTCCGCAGCATTGGGATCAGTAGTTGCACTTTCGGCGGCGGCAGTACTCCTCATCGGCTGCGTTCCGCCGTCGCCAACTCCTGTCACCACCTCGACGACGAGCTCCACCACGTCGACGTGGACCCCCACGACCACCACGACGCTGATCTCGCAGCCGGGTCTGTTGGCGGTCGCGTACTCCAACGTGGATGGCGTCGCTGGCTTCGCGCCGGACGCCGGCGACGTCCTGATCGCACGGCTCGACGACACGAACACGGATGGCCAGCCGTCCGTCGGTGACACCGTCACGCTGGGTCACTACCCGATCAACTTCAGCACCACTACCTACGGGACGTTTCGGGACCAGCACCTCGTGGTCACGCGGGTGGACACCTCCGATCTTGACAACGACGGGCGGGTGACGGACATCCAAGCGTGGGTCTCGGCTGATGGCTGGGTCGACATCTTCGATCGGACATCGACAGAAGGAGCCGGCGGTTACAACTCGAACGGCATCTGGCACGCCTACGACTCATTCGAAGGCTCCGAGGAGAGCGACGCCCAAGCTTGGACTCCCGGCGACCCCGATACGGCAACGCAACGGCATCTGCGCCAGAGCACGACCAACGACAGCTACGCCGACGCAGACATCGCCTTCCTGCCGAGCCACTGACGAGCCGTTCAGCTCAGCACGCCGTCTCGTCAAGCTGGCTGAGCGAGGCGGCACCACCGATACCTACCTGTGGTGTCGCGCTCAGGGCTCACGTGATGTCGCCTGGCGTGCGAGGCAGAACGTCAAAACCGCTGGACCGTGCGCCGCCGATCCCCACGACGGTCACGGGGTCGCCGACCGCGGCTGTCGGCAGCGTGCCGATGAGCGTGTCGCGGACCGTGAACCCGGTGTCGAGCTGCCAGTACGTCGGTTGCACGTCGAAGATCTGCGCCGGGTCGGTGACCACGAGCAACCCGTCGTACGCGAGGGAGTCGAGGGCAGCCGCGGGCGTCGTTGCTGGCGCAGGAAGCACTCCGGTCTGGACCACGATCGGTGCGTCCGTCAGCGTGAGCGATGTGTCGGAACCGATGGTACCGCGGACGTTGACGACCGACTTCTCCTCCAACGCCCCGGGGGCGGCGTGGAGCCGGATGGCTGAGAACCGCGGGCCGTTGTAGGTCGGATCGGTGAGCTGCACCTGGGCGTACGCGTCGCCGGCTGAAGTTGTGGCGGTGACGACGACGTTGCTGATCGCGACCGGCTCACCAGGTCCGTAGATGCCGGTGCGGACCTGGTAGACGGTCGCCGGGCAGACTCCGTCAGGGTCGGCGATCGTGGGGCAGTGGTCGAGGGCGTCGGGGATCCCGTCATTGTCGAGGTCGCTCACGGGAACCGTGGATGTGGTCGAGGCCGTGGTCGTCGTGGTCCGCGGGGGCGGAGGTGGAGGAGCGCAGGCCGCTGCTCCCACCAGGATCGTCGTTGTGAGCGCGGCCACAGCCAGCACACCCATCCGCGTTCGTCGGTACATGGATCTCTCCCCCTGCTCGAGCCCCGCTGACCAACATGCAGCGAATGGCGCCGGAAGGCAAGTGGACCACCAACGTGGAGAGTCAGGGGCGTGGGTTGACCATCGGAGTGTCCTCGTGTGCCACTCCCCGGCGGTGTTGCCCACACCGTTGCGTCCTGTGGCGACTACTCGTCGAACCAGCCCTTGACGAGCTTTCGGCGGAGCACCTCGGTCTAAACGGGTTAGCGCCGAGCAGCTCCTGCGGTTTGAAAGCCTCCGAGGTGCGGAAAGGCCACGCCGGGTCGCGTCCTCGTCGAGGCTCTTCACGCGAACGAAGGCCTGGAGCGGAGCCCGACCGTCGTCGAGTGCGTGCAGAAGCCGGGCAGCACCCCTTCAATGGGGAGTCGCTTCTCATGAGCCGTCCCGGGCGGGCGCTGCCCGGTAGTGTTCCGGCTCAGCAGGTCACGGGGAGGGAACTCATGGGGATGACCGAACGTTCGCGTCGTGTGCGGTGGCTGGCGGCCGTAGCCGCATTGGCGTTCGTCGCCACCGCTGCGGCCAGTTGTGCCGGCGCACCACCTCCCGACCCCTACACCCAGATTGAGGTCGTACCTTCCAGCGTGACGATCGCACCCGGCGAGACGGTGCAGTTCAGGGCGATCGGTCACTTCTCGGACGGCACGACTCAGGACGTCACCCAGAAGGTGAGCTGGTCGAGCTCTACCAAGACCGTAGCGACGGTGACGACCAGCAACGCTCGCGGTGTCGTGACGGCTGTCGCGTATGGCAGCGCAACGGTCAGTGCATCTTCACCCCGGCACCATGGGGAGGCGTCGGTCACCGTGGCGCCATTGACGGGGGTAGAGGTCACACCCGTCGACGCGTCGGTGGCGTCGGGCCAGGAGCAGCGCTTCACCGCCACCGGCACCTACTCGGACGGGACGACGCGGCCCCTCACCGACAGCGTCACCTGGTCGAGTGACGATCCCACGGTCGCGACCGTCTCCAACGCGCCCGGCACGAAGGGTACGGCGAGAGGGGTGGCTGCGGGGACGACGCAGATCCGCGCAACCGTCGGGTCGACGACCGGCGCCGCGACGATCGTCGTCACTCCGGCGGCGCTCGTGTCGATCGACAACTGCCCCGCCGGCACCTGGTCCGTTCCAGTCGGTGACACGGTGCGCTTCACCGCCGTCGGGCACTACTCGGACGGCTCGACCAGCGACATCACGACGACGGCGACCTGGTCCTCGAGCGACGAGACCATCGCCCGCATCGACAACACAGGTGTCGCGACCGGCGTTGCCACCGGTGGTCCGGTGACCATCCGTGCCGCAGCGGGTGGTGTCATCGGCGCCTGCGACGGGCTCGTGCTCTAGCTCGCCACTCCGGTAGCCCGCAGTCTGACGGCGCTGCCTGCGTGGAGACGTCAGTTGCCGATTGCGAGGCTACCGAGACGATCGTCCCGTTCGCCGGCCATGTCCTACGCCGCTCGAAGCCCTGGAAGCAGTCCTGGAGCATCACCCACGATCCGTATCGATCAACGTTGAGCCCACGTCCACGGCGGCCGGGCCACGTCCCAAGAACCACGGAGATGCGCACGGCTTCAACGCCGCAGAGGACACAGGGGCCACGGTGCCGGGGAAGGGTTGTCGATGGATCCGCAAACCGTCAGGTTCATCTCGATCGACGAACACCCGTCGACGAGCGACGCGTTGGAACGCTCGACGAAGGACGACGACGACGTCGAGATGGTCGGCTCGTTCGTGTCGATCGCGTCGGTGCCCAAGCCGCTGCGTTCGGCGTGGCAGCTCATCGATCCGGCCGTCATGGACTTGAACCTGCCGGGCGTGACGGGCTTCGAGGCAGTCGAGACGGTGACGGGCGGGGGCCTGCCGGCGCTCGTGCTCTCCGCCAACACCCGCCCGCGTGAATGGCTGCATTGGGGTCGGCGCGTCGGGGTTCGTGTCGAAGGCGCTGCCGACCTTGCAGGTCCTCGACGCCATCCGCCGGCGAGCAGGTGATCCCTCGGCACCCACCCCGTAGCGTCGAGCGCCTGCCCGCTCTCGAAGCGTGACGAGGAGCTCCTCGATGCGCTCACCGTCGACTCGCGCGCTCCATGCACCTCGCTGCCCGGCTGAACCTGTCACCACGCACGGCCGACAACATGATCGCCGACATCTTCTGGAAGCCCGACGTCCACGAGACCGAGCACAACCGTGCCGGACTCAGAGACTGGGCGCGGGTCAACGGGTACGGCGCCTCACGCTCGAGCTGAGCCTCGGCGCTCGTGGATGATCACCAGCCCCCCGAACCGGGGCCGCCCTTGAACGGTCCGGCCACCTTCGAGGTGACCCAACCCCCGTAGAAGGTTCCTTCGTTGTTCTCGACGCGCTCGCCGTCGACGAAGCAGGCGTCGACGCGCTGCGGATAGAACGCGACGTAGCCGGTGATGGCGGCGTAGCGGGGCTCCGGCGTGCGGTAGCACCACGCGGCGTCGGCCACGACCGGCGCGCCCGGCACGGCGAGGTCCAGGTACGACGCCACGCCCTTCCACTCGCACACGGTGGCGGCCGAAGACGGCATCAAGACCGTGGCGTCGACGTCGTCGGGTGGCAGGTAGAAGCCCGGGGCCTGGCTCGTCTCGAGGATCCGGATCGCCCTGGTGGTCTCGGCGACCACCCGGCCGCCGTGCTCCACCCGGACGTGCGACGCGCTCGGTTCGATCGCCGGTGGTCTCGGGTAGTCCCAGACCGACTCCTGTCCGGGTCCGGGCTCGGTGGCCCGAGGCCTGGTCACGCGGTCAGCGTGCCGCGCAGCACGCTGTTGCCCGAGTGTGCCGGACCGGCCCCCTCCTGCTGCACGGAGACGTCCACGACATCGAAGCGGGACGTGTCCGTGCCCGCTGGGAGGTCGACGTACGTCGCGACGTCGCTCCGGGGTTCGTGCATGCTGGCCACGGAGACCGGGGCACCCCCGGCGGGGTCGAGGAGCCACATCTCGTAGTAGCTGCCGGGCGCGAGCGTCGGCAGGTCGTGCATGTCGACGTGGAGACGTCGTCGTCCGCCGTCCTGCACGACGTCGACCCGTCCGCCGGCCCGGCCGACCGGCGCGC
>JAEVZA010000130.1 GCA_023392475.1 Actinomycetes bacterium
TCCCGGCGAGGAGCAGCGGCACGCCCGCGCCACGGGCGATGGCGATCGCCTCGGCGGCTCCCTTCACCGGCGCCATGCGGCCGAGGAACATCGCGTAGTCGCCGTCCCCGGCTCCGACCGGGATCGACGCCACGTCGATCCCGTGGTGGATCACCGCGCCGATCGGCACGCCGGCCGCCTGACCGATCGCCGCCTGGGACCGGGAGATCGCCACCACGGTGGCACGGCCCGCCGCTCGTCGCAGCACCTCGGACTCGCTCGGGCCGAACGGACCGTGGTTCGTGACGGCGACCCGGTGGCCCTCCGGCGCGACAAGCGCTCCGGTCATCGTGTGATCGTGGATGACGTCGACGCCGACATCCTCGAGGTACCGGTACCCGGCGATCGCGTGCGCTGCTTCGAGCACGGCGAGGCCCATCGGTCGCGGCGGCCGGTCGTAGAACGAACCGATGGAGTCGATGCTGCTCGAGTCCCCGGTGGCAAACAGTTCCACATCGACGCCGACAGAGATGAGCCCTCGGGCGAGCAGGTGAACCACCTGTTCGGTTCCCCCGTAAGCAGCAGGCGGCACGGGGCACCAAGGCGGGGCGAGTAGTCCGACTCGCATGCGTCACCTCTTTCGACGAGGACGGGGTTCGACGGACATGCGTGCGCTACCCGGCCCGACCGACCTGAGACCTCGTCTGTCCGCCTCGTGGCTCTGATAGCGCGTGCCGTGAGACCACTGCGCGGCCAGCCTCTGCCCGACTCGCCCGATGGGCGCGGCTCGTCGAGAGCCGCGCATGTGTTCGGCTGTCGGGCTGGCGGTGCCAAAACCACTTACGGTCGGCGCGCCGAGCATTCGGAGGGGCGGTTGGCGGCGGCTACGTTCGCCGCCGATGGGCCACTGAGGCTCGTCAGGGAGGGGAGGGTCAACGGCAGAGGGAGAGCTGCCGTCGAGCCCCTTCACAGGGGAGCGTCGGACTAGCCCTGCTCGGAGCGACAGGGATCTGCGCCCGGTGCTCCGACCTGTTTCCGGGGGGCCCGAGCGCAATCGCTCGGATCGTCGCGGGCGCCCTCCGCGTTACCGATCGCCGGCACGGACCCCTCGGTCGAGGTGACCAAACGCATTGGGCCGCCGGGATCCCACGGCTCAGGGACGCGCATGCACGGTCAGGGCGTGGTCGTCGTCGTGTTGGTTGTGGTTGTGGAGGTCGTCGAGGTGGTCGTCGTGCTCGAGGCGGTGGTAGGCGCCGGCACGGGGACGGGGACCGGGACGAGAGACGTCGGCGGGGTGGTGCTGGTCGTCGTCGTGGACGTGCTCGTCGTGGTGGCGGGCGTGAGGAGGGCGCGCACCTGGTTGACCGGTTGGCCGACGGGTGTCGGCAGTGCCGGAACCGGCACGTCGATGGTGGCCACCTGATCACCTCGGACGTAGGTGAGTCGCACTCGTCCGACGGTGCCGGGGAACGTGCCCTCTCGGACGGCGAGCAGGCGGTGGTCGGCGGCGCCGCTGCGTGTGCCGATCGTTGTCGTCGGCGACGACTGGTCGGTGCGCGGCCGGTCCTGGAGCAGGCGCATCGGGTCGCCCTCGGAGGTGGTTTCCTCGGACCCGGCGATGAACCGGGCGTCTCTCAACTCGAGTTCGGTCGGACCGGCGGTGAGGTAGTACTGCACCGTCTGGTCGATGTCGTGGTGTCCGAGTCGAGCCTGGATCGTCTTCGCGACTGCGGTGGCGTCGTCGCCGATCTGCTGGTTCGAACTCGTCACCACGCGGGCTGCGTCCGACGGGAACCGAGCGAACAGCTGCGACACCGGGTACGGCGAGTCGTCCATCCGGTAGTCATCGACGAGGAGGCGGTTGCCGCGTCGGCTGAACACGAGGTCCGTCACGAACCAGCCGGTGGGGCCGCCCGGCACCGGTGGCGGAACCGGCCCGGCAGCGAGCACGTCGGGCCGCTGGTCGATCTGCAGGTAGCCGGTGGCGGTGTACCGGCCGCCATCGGTGGCGGTCACGCGCTCGATGGCCACCGTCGTACGCGGCGAGGGCGCGCTGCGCACCTCGAACGGCGTGCCGAGCACCTCTGACACACCGTTCACTGCGCGTGCCCACTCGACACCGACCGCAGCTGCGCCGCTGGAGCGCTTGAGCGCGGCGTCGTAGTCGAGCGCGGCCTGCGCCTCGAAGAACGCAACGGCGGCAGTCTTCGCCTCCGACGCCGGGTCATCGATCCCGTCCGAGGGCCGACGAGTGGTCGATGACGAGCTGTCCTTGTCGCTCGAGCACGCACCCGCACCGACGGCGAGAGCGAGGGCGACGATCACGGTCCAGCGGCAATAGCGCACCTGGGCTCCTTCATGCAGACGACGTTGTCCAGGCCACCCCGTACCCGAACCGCCACATCGTCAGGACAGCCCCCACCCGGCGACCAATGCTGAACCCGTCCGCACAGAGGGTCAGCACGACAGCGCGTGCGGCCGACGGCGATCGTGCCGGCGATCCCGATGACCCGGCACGGCGAGGACGAACGGTCGCCTCGCAGCGCGGCGCAGGATCAGATGATGTGGAAGGCGGCTTCCGTCTGCGTCATCTTGAGGAGCCGCTCGAGTGCGTCGCTCGGTCGCAGCGCCAGCGGTCCGCGGCTCGGCGCACTCATCAGCCCCCGGAGGCCCACCGAATCGCAGAACGTGAGGCCTCGAGCGTCGACGACGACCGCGACCTTCCCATGATCCGTGGCCGACTCCATCGCCTCGAGGAACTGGCCGACCGTGGCGAGGTCGAGCTCGCCGATCAGGACCAGCGAGGTCTCGTCGTCGTCGACCCAGATGTCGATGCTTAGTGAACTCACGGTCAGGAAACTCGCCACCCGGGAATCTGATGGGGATAGGTATGGACCCCCGGATGGCGAGGGAGTCTGTACACGTGAGATCGCCCCACGCCCGTTTCAACGCGCCGCCTCGAGTCGGATCCAATGAGCCTGACGCGACGGCACCCGGGTATCTCGTTGGTACCCGGGCGCGCTTGTGCAGCCGCACCCCGCGCCGGCGGTCCGACTCCGGCAAGTGAGCGACGACGTTTGAACGGCCCTCAACCGGGTACCGACGTCGAATGACGTTCAGCAAGGTGTGGCGGCGCCTTCGTGGCCTTCGACCACGGGTCCAGTCCGCGTTCATCGTGTACCTGACCCCCGGCGGCAACCCCGTCGAGGACCTTGATGAGGGCGTGGTGATCCACGAGGTCACCGAACCGGATGATCCGCTCCTGGAGCGGATCACGGCGCCGTGGCAGCGCGAGCGTGCGAGGAGGGAACTCGCGCGGGGCACCTGGGACATCGTCGTGGCACTGAAGGACGGTGACCCGATCGGGCGGATCTGGGAGACCTGGGCGACCGAGCGTGCCCTGAGATCAGGAGTGCCACGCGTTCGTCTCGCCGAGGACGAGTGCCTGATGTTCGACCTCTTCGTGGCCCGCGAGCACCGCAGAGGCAACGTCGCCATGACGATGGCCCACCACTTCTTCGACAAGTACGACCCGCCGAACGCGACCGGTACCCGCTACATCTACGGGTTCATCAGTTATGAGAACGCCCCATCCGTGCTGTGGCACCACTCGATCGGGTTCAACGTCGTGCAGACGATGAACTACGTGGAGATCGGTGAACGCATCAAGTGGAAGCTCCCGTTCATTGACGTCCCCAGGTTCGGGCCGATGTCTCGACGAGGACGCCACACCGACCCGGAGGTCGATCTCTTCGGCATGCAGCTCATGCCGCAGTAGCGCTTGACGAGCGGCCACCAAGTGGCCGACCGGCCGCTCCCTGCTCCAACCGGTTCGGCCGGAGTCGCCACGGCGATTGGCGTGTGTCCGTAGCACCTGCCAGCCGCAGATCCATCATCCGAAGTCGGCGGCAGGCCTGCCCCCGCCCTAACCCGGAGCCTCTGGACGGGGGCGCAGAGCTGGTTCGCCTCGTCCGGTTATCTGCGGCCGAACGCGACCCGGCCTTCATCCATCGTCTACCCGGTCGGGACGAGGCGGCGTGCTGAAACGGGTGGATGCTGGTGGGTACGTCCGACATCGCTCGCTGCTGACGGTTGGGCGAGCATGGGCCGTGTCGCCGCTTGGTGAGGTTGGACGTCTTGTCGGAGGCTGATCGTGCTAGGCCGAGGGTCGTGGAAGATCAGGAGAAGCGCGCGCTGCTGGAGGCTCATTGGGAGCGCCACGCCAATGCTGGCGACTTCGATGAGTCGCACGCCATCTACCACGAGGACGCGGTGCTCGAGTGGCCGCAGTCGGGTGAGCGATTCGCAGGCAAGGCGACGTTGCGAGCGATGCGCGAGTCGGGGCCACCGCTTCGCTTCCGGACGTGGCGGATCATCGGGAGCGGCGACGTGTGGACCGCGGAGAACCTGATGGCCGTCGCCGACGGAGAACCCCAGATGTGCGTGAGCATCCTGGAGTTCCGAGGCGACAAGATCATCCGCGAGACGGTGTACATCACCCAACCGTTTGAGGCTGCGTCGAACGCGGAGCATTCGCTGAGCTGTTCGACGTCCCGGGCATGCCGCGGAGCGGTGAGTAGCCGAGCTGGCCTATTGGACTCGGTGCGCCTCGTCTACGGTAGGTAATGCCGGATGGCTGCTGCGGCCGCACGAACCGCCCTGGATGCATCGTCTACCCGGTCGGACGAGGAGGCGCGCTGAACGCGTGGAGGCTGGTGGGCCCGACCGCCATCGCTCGCTGCTGACGGTTGGGCGAGCATGGGCCGTGTCGCCGCTTGGTGAGGTTGGACGTCTTGTCCGAGGCGGACCGTGCTAGGCCCTGGGTCGTGGATGATCAGGAGAAGCGCGCGCTGCTGGAGGCGCATTGGGAGCGCCACGCCAACGCTGGCGACTTCGATGAGTCGCACGCCATCTACCACGAGGACGCGGTGCTCGAGTGGCCGCAGTCGGGTGAGCGATTCGCCGGCAAGGCGACGTTGCGAGCGATGCGCGAGTCGGGGCCACCGCTTCGCTTCCGGACGTGGCGGATCGTCGGGAGCGGCGACGTGTGGACAGCGGAGAACCTGATGGCCGTGGCCGACGGCGAACCCCAGATGTGCGTGAGCATCCTGGAGTTCCGAGGTGACAAGGTCATCCATGAGACGGTGTACATCACCCAACCGTTTGAGGCTGCGGTCGAACGCGGAGCATTTGCTGAGCGGTTCGACGTCCCGGGCATGCCGCGGAGCGGTGAGTAGCCGAGCCTGGCAGTTGGACTCAGTTCGCCTCGTCAACGGTAGGTATTGCCGGATGTTCCAGCGGACCCCGTGAACGTGAGGATTGCGGTGCCGTAAGCCCGGTCGCCACTCGTCGGCGACGGCGTCAGGACCGCCGCTCGTTCAGGTGCACCGTGACCGTGTCGCCGTCATCCTTGCCGATCGCCCGCCGGATTGCCGCTGCCACTGGCAGCTTGTGCGTGCCGTCCCCCAAGGCCATGAAGGCACCTTGGAACGCTTCGCCGTCGATCGTGCCTGACACCTTGACGAGACCCCGCGTTCCGAAGATCTCTGCGGACCCCGGCAGCTGGACGCACGTCCACGTGTCGCCCTCGCGCACCTTGCCGAGCGTCGCAGTGAACGTGATGTCGAGCGGCATGCTCGAGCCCATTAGGGACCTCCCGATCTCGTCGTGCACAGGGCTGACGGAAACCGCACACCACAGTCATCGACGTGGCGACCGGGGCCGTCAACGACTGGTCGCCGAGGAGGGCCTCATCGTGGTCGAGGAGTCCAACTGCTCACCAACTCCGTTCCACGGATGAGCGGGAGTGCGACAAGCCACCCCGCAAAGCAGTGCCGGATGTGCAACTAGTGCACACTGCCTGGCTCGAGAGCCGCATCAGGTGAGCTGGGACGCCAGGACACCGACGGAGAGGTCTGAACTTCCGATGATCGAGGTCAGAACTTCGATGCGACCTGCTGCGCGACCGCAATCGTGACCCGCTGCGTGCGCGGTGCTTGCAACGGACCGGGAGACTTCGCCCATGTGTCGGGTCCTTCGGCGTCGTTGGAGACCCAGATGACGACGGCACGATCCCCGGCCGGGAGCGAGGCCTGCCCGCGGAAGTGGCCGCCGCGCTGCAGCTGCACGATGTACGCACTGGGGCTCGCGACGCCAGGAACGGGCGGGAGGTGCTGAGCAGGATCATCCGATAGGTCAGTGTCCGGCGGTGGGTACTCGACGTCAGAGGAGATCGACCACTCGCCGGACCGAAACGCACACGGCGGCACCCCGGGAAGCGTCGGGTCGGCGATCGGGTGCACCTCGGCGACGGCGACGCCGAGCGCCTTGGCGACGTCGGTAGCGGTGAGCGGCCCGCAGGTGATCGGAGGCAGCGCGGTCGTGGGCACCGTCGGTGGAGCCGTGAGCGTGGTCGCCATCGAGAACGCGGTCGTCGTCGGTGCAGCCGGCGCGCCTGCGTCGCCGAATGCGCCGCAGCCGCAGACCACAGCAGCTGTGACCAGCAGCCACGCCGCCTGTCGGGAGCGTCCCAGCGCAGGAACGCCCCGGCGTCGTAGGTCGCGCCTCCCAGTCATCAGTCCCAGTGAACCCTGTTCCGCGCACCGACCGTCAAGCAATGCCGGCTGTCCGTTGCTTGGAGCCGCACGACCATCCGTTTCGCCTGCCGGACCGGGAGCATCTGGGCGTGTAGTCGGCATCATGTGTGGGTGGGTCGGAGGAAGATCGGTCGGCGCTCTAGCTCGAGATTGCGCTTCTTCGTGGTGTTGATCGTCGCCTGCGGTGTGGTGGCATCGTGCAGCGGCTCCGGTGACGCGGTGACCGTCCGAGCTGCTGGGGCGGTTCCGTCGTACTCGGTGATGGAGTTCCATGGCCGGCTGTTCGGTATCGCCGGCCAACCCGCTGGGCGGCAGCAGCTCGTCACCTCCAGCGACGGCTCAACGTGGGTGCGTGTGAACCTCGGGTTGGACTCGGCCGGCAGCCCCGACGATGGTCTGACGTTCAGCTTGAGTGGCCCGGTCGCACGGGCAGGCGTGCTGACGCTGACGGCCCGCGGTCTCGGCCACGTTGACATGGCAGGTGGACCGGGCATGGACGCGCCGATCGGCGTCCTTCGTGTCTGGACGTCGACGGATGCCAGGCGGTGGCAGGAAGGACCGCCGATCGTCGATCCGGAGCCGTTCGTGTCGCCTGACGTGACCGCTGCCGACGGCGTGCTGCTGCTCGGCGCATCGTCGGGCGACGGCGTCTTCCACCTGCTCCGCAAGGCCGGGGACGCCCCGTGGCAGGAGATCACGACACCGCTGCCCGTCGTCACGACGGCGAGCGCACAGTTGGGCAGCGTCTGGGCCGAGGGCGACGGGATCACCGGACTCGTCGGGTACCTCAACAAGATCGGTGGCGGTGTTGTCCCGCCACCGGTTCGGATCCGATCCACCGACCGTGGCCGCACCTGGACGGTGGATCCGTGCCCGGACAACTCGTCCTCACCGTGCTGGATCGGCGTCACCCCAGCCCTGGGTCTGTTGCTGTGGGGAGACCGCACCTCGACCGATGACGGCGCCACGTGGACGAAGGTCGCTGTGCGACCGCCCCTGAATCGCGACTGCAGCAACATGCTGATTCGAGCACCGATGCGAGTGAAGGGCGGGTGGATCGCGATCGGGTCGGTGCAGTTCGCAGGCGGCCCCACGGAGGAACGGATGCTCCGATCGACCGATGGCGTCGCGTGGACCGCCACGACCGGCGAGTCGTGCCCGGCATCCAAGGCGGGCCACACCTACACGGCGCCGATCCGGTTCGACGGACAACTCTGGACGGTGCGAACGGGGGCTGGGGAGACACCGCCGAACCAGTCGGACCTCCTGGCCTCAGGCGACGACGGCGCCACTTGGACCGTGCAGTCGGCGCCGCGTCTTGGCGAACGGACCGTAAGTGGCCCGGTCATCGATGACGATCAGATCTTCGTCCCGGTGTACGACGACCGTTCACAACTGGCGGAGCTACGAGGGATCTCTGGCTGACCGGCCAGGCACCCCCGGCCCCAGCCGAGTGCGGTGTCGTCATGCCACACGACGACAACTTCCTCCACATGCACGAAGCGCTGGATGTGCACGTAGTGCCGGTTCAACTCCGCCGGCTCAGAATCGCCGCAGGCACATGCCGACGTTAGGGGCGCCGAGCAGACGGAACTGGGTGGGGCTCAAATAGCGATGAGGTCCGGCTGCTGGGACGCTGGAGCTGTCCGAGGACCGGAAGCCGCGTCCGCCCGACCTGCAGGCTCCTCTACCGGCTCAGCGAAGCACGCCGTTTGCGCATTCGGCCTCGTCGATGACCTCCCAGATCGCAGCTTCCAACTCGGGCCAGTCCAGACCGAGCTGGGATGCCTTGGCTCCGTCGGTCCTCAGGAGGCGGCGAAGTTCGGCGATGCGCGTCATGGTGTGGAAGGCGACCGGCTCGTCGCCCGGTTCGACGTCGAGAACGGGTGCGGTGTCGAGCTCGCGGAGCTTGGCGTGCAACACGTCGATCGCCTGGTGCACCTGGTCCGGCTGCTCGGTCGCTGCGATCACCACTTGCTCTGCGGCGTCGAACAGCCCGGCGGCGCCGTCCGTGATGTCGAGACTGGTCCCGTACAGGACGCAGGCCTCGTGCCACCACTCGAGGACCTCGCGGTCAGCCGAGATCCAGCCGAACATGCGGAGGCGTTCGGCGGTGTCGCTCGCCCCCAGCCGCTCGAGCCCGCGGACGAACTCGAAGCACAGCGCCGTCGATGCCGCTGCGGTTGGCGACGAGGTGGTCTTGGTGAAGGTGTTCGTGTCGGTCATGCCCTGATCGTCCTCACACGCTGTTGGTGTCAAGCACTCGTCGACGCTGTGGCCAGTTGGTGTGAGCCCGGCCGGCGCTCGACATCGCGATGATCGTGGGTCGGGGCGCTCTCGATCACGGGACTGGTTGCTCCAGGCGCGCGCTCCCGTGCCGCAGCGGACTGATCGTCGACGTCCTGCTCAAGGACGTTGACGAGCAAGTCGGCGACGTCGGGCCGATCCCGATGCAGCTGCGCGAGCTGAGCAGGACCAGCGCCGGAGCGCAGCATGCGCTCGAGATCTCCCAGTCCCCAGGTCGCTCTGACGGCCGGTTCCCCGCTCTGATCCACTCCGAGCGATCACCCGACGAACGCCCGGCCGGCGAGGCCGTCGGATGCCGAGTCGACACGGGGGGCTTCCTTGAGCTGCACGGGTCAGGAGGCACTCAGGACGTAGGCGGCGACGCTGTGGGTAGCGGCGCGGAGCGCGTTGTCTCGGTTGTGGGTGTAGTAGGCGAGCATGCGGGCGTCGGCCCATCCGCCGTCGTGTTGGATTTGGTCGTGGGGCACGCCGGCGTCGATGGCGAGGGTGGTCCACGTGTGGCGCAGCACGTGCGGGGTGATGCGAGGAAGGCGTCCGTGGAGGTGGCGAGCGCATCGATCGAGGACCCGTTGAGTGCTGCGTTGGCTGGCCCGGACGCCGAGGCGGTTCAGGAAGATCGGCCCGCTGGTCCGTCCCTCGATGCACGTCGCGATGGCGGCTTCGGTGGGACGGGCCAGCACCGCAGTCCCGGTGCGGCCGCCCTTGCGGGTGACGTGGAGGATCGGGAAGGGGCCGTCGTAGTCGAGGTCACCGATGTCGAGGTTGGTGGCTTCGCTGATGCGGAGGCCGTTGAACGCGAGAAGGCAGAGCAGCCCGTAGGGGTGGGGTCCGTGCTCTTGGGCGGCGGTGAGGAGGTCGTGGAGTTGTCCTCGGCTGAGGGACGTGCGTGGGGATCGACGTTCGATTCGTGGGCGGCGGACGCGGAGCGTCGGTGACCGGGTGATGAGGTCCTCGTGCTCGCAGTAGCGGTAGAAGCTGGCCAGCGCGGTGAGGCGCACGGCGATGGTGCGAGGGGCGTAGCCGTCGAGTTCGAGTTCGCGCTGCCACACCTCGATGTGGGCTCGGGCAGCTTGGAGCGGCGTGACGTTCCGGTAGCGGCACCAGGTGAACCACGCTCGGATCGCTGTCGAGTACGTGGAACGTGTGGCAGGCGACCGGTAGCCGGCGAGCCAGGCGCCGGCGAGGAGTTCGGTCTGACGCCATGTGGTGTCGGTGGTCTCGAGAGGGATGCTGGACGCGTAGGTCATGCACCGGTGGTCGGCTGCTGCCACGCTGGAATCGATCTCGCGGCTGTAGGGCTGGCTGGATACCAGCGGACCCAGGAAGGCGCGATAGCGAGGACCTCAAGCTGCACCGGCGGCTCGATGGACAGCTGCACGATCTGCGGACAGCCAGCGGCTTGACGGGAAGATCGGCACGTGGACCCTCGAGATCGGGTTGCTGAACAGCACTCCTTTTCTTGCGCGTTCTCTCGACCGCTATGTTGCAGTCCCCCGGAGGCCCCACGGCGGCCTCCTCGCTGGGTCAGCGCGCGGCGAGGGGTAGGTAGGGCTGCCTCGGGATCGTCACGCTGCTGCGCAGCGCTCCTACTGCGGTGGCAGCAGGTCGTTGAGATCGTCGAACACCGGCAGCACTGAGGAGTCGCCGACAGCGACAGCCCAGCGTGCGATGTCATCGAGACCTGCTGGGTACCGCCCGGTGAGCTGGCCTGAGAGGTAGTCCTCGCTGGACCCGAGGCGGGAGGCCAGCTCTCGGACCTTCAGGCCGCCGTGGCGATGGCTGCGGATCACGAGCGCCGCGCGGTGCTGTGCGACCGAGGCGATCAGCTGCCCTGCTTCGGCCAGGTCGACCGGGAGCCGGTGCTTCGCACCGTCGACGAGGCCGAACTCATCGGGGTGATCGAAGAAGGATCTGGGGACCCAGGCCGGAGCACGCGCTGCCACTGCGCCAGGCTAGTCCGCGCATTCTGCGCGGACGGCTGCGAGCGGCCAAACGAGGAGCAGGGACCTGTCCCGCCATGATCCTCACGAACCAGCGCGAACTGCGCAGCAGCTCCAAACCCGGACACGGCGACAGCGACGAGGCCGCGGCCCACGCGGACAGCAGCACCTGCGCCGCGGCGAAGCGGACTCGGGTCCCGGACTCGTCCGTCTTGGACCCGAACCCTCAGCCGGCACGCGTGTGGGTGCCTTCAGCGTTGACATCGATGACACCTGCCGTTCGTACGATCCGCCCCGCCGAGGCGGATCAGACCGGGAGCGAGTCGATGGGCAGCAAGCAGGACCGGGAGATCGGCCGACGCGTACACGCACTGATCGCGGCCATGGTCCCGGAGGGTCGCCCGGGGTCGAGGCAGATCTGGTTGGCAACGGCGGCGATGTTCAAGGCGAAGCCGATGGCGCACAACGGGTCCTGTCGCCAGCGGGCAGCAACAGGCCTCGGCGTCTACTTCGGCGACTACTACCGCCCCGAGTGGGACTTCATCGGCGCCGAGGTCGACCTGGGGACCGGCCGGGTCGACCTGGTGTGGCGCACCTCCACGGACGATCGCATCGTGATCGACGAGGTGAAGATGGCCGGGTCTGCCGACGTGGTCGACGACCAGGGCACCGTGGCCCAGGTGGAGCGGTACAACGCCGCGGCGGTCGGGTTGTTCGGCGACCGGTTCGCAGGAGTGCGGCTGCTCCCGTTGGCGGCGCCCGGAAGAGGCCTGTGGTGCGCACCGGGTGCGCCTCGGGTCGCCCTTGCTCGTTCCGGATGGGGGACCCGATGAACCGCACCCGCCTCCCCAAGGACGTCGTGGAGAAGACCGAGGAGTACATCAACGAACGCCTCATGGACGCAGGTGAACTGACCACGCTGGAGATCGCCAACACGGCCAGGGTGGTCGACCGCAGCGAGCGCCAGGTGCAGCGCATGGTCGCCGCGATCGCGGAGGAGCTCGGCATCGCCACCGCGAGGCGCCGTCTGGTCCGAGAGCCTGAGTACGGGTCGCTCGACGCGTTCCTCAACGGACAGCCGTTCGCCTTCGACAGCGAGCTCCGGATCGTCGCGGCGGCGTACGCCGGCAACATGGCGGCCCTTCACCGAGATGCTCTCCGGCACTCGCCGGAGCCGTCGCGGCTGATCTCGTACCGGCAGCTCGTGGAGAAGTACCGCCTCGAGGTCCCCAACGACGTCCGCAAGCTGTTCAAGCACGGCATCAAGGGCTTCAAGGACACCTCGATGTACGTGCGTTGGTCCGCCGCCAAGCGCAACGAGGTCTGGCAGATCGACGCCACGGTGCTCGACATCTGGATTAGGCCGCGCGGAACCAACACGCTGGTTCGACCGAACCTGCTGCTGATCGTCGACGACCACACCCGTGTGATCCTCTCGGCCGTCTTGATGCTGCACGCCTACACAGCCGAGGACTCGGCGGCCGCAGTGCACCGGGCCATCCGCACACGGACTGTCACCCTTCCCGACGGCCGCGAGGTCAGAGTGGGTGGCCTCCCCGGCAAGATCCTCTGCGACAACGCCTTGCAGTTCACGGGCGAGGTCATGACCACAGTCGCGATCGACCTCGCGTTCATGATGTGGGCAGTCGCCGTGTACAGCGGCGAACAGAAGGGCAAGGTCGAACGGGCGATCCGCGACGTCAACGAGCAGCTGTGCATGGGCCTGCCCGGGTACGCCAACCCGAACCGCAAGACGCTCGAGCTCGACGACCAGCTCCGTGGCGCGGCCACCGACGCGCTCGACGAGGACGCCTTCATGGCTGAGGTCGCGAAGTGGGTCGAGTGGAAGAACAACCAGCCCCACCCCGACCACCGGACGAAGACCCGCCTCGAGGTGTGGGCCGACAGCGATGCCCCGCTGAAGGAGGCCGACCCTGACTTGCTCAGGATCGCCACCCTGATCGTCGGATCCAAGCCCTACACACTGCACAAGGACGGGTTCCGCATCACCCGCAACGGCAAGGAGACCCGCTACATCGCCAAGGAGCTCGCCGGACGAGTCGGCGACCGCTTCACCCTTCGGCACCTCCCGGGCGACCCCGACTGGGTCGACGCCTACGACGAAGATGGCCGCTTCGCCGGACGGTGCTGGGACTGCGAACTGCTCTCCGGCAAGGAGCGAGGACAGATCACAGAGGCTCGCACCGAGCGCTACCGCGCAGCGGCTTCCGAGATCTCCGCCGCGGTCGAGCTCCGAGCTATCGCAGCAGCCAACCCCACCGATGTTGGTGCCAGCGCCCTGGTCGAAGCACACGCCCAGGCCATCGCCCCAGCCGCGGACGACCTCATCCGCGACTCCATCGGCCTCGGCAGTCACAGCGGTGGGCCGCCTGCCGCGGACGACACGGACGTGGTCGACGTGGACCCCATCGATGACGACGAGATCCACACCCTCGCCATCGAGGCCGTCGCCGCGGTCGCGGCTGCGGCCGCCACGGTGACCGAGGACCCTGAGGCGGTGTCGCGATGAGCAACCACGAGTCCGTCCCCCACTGCCCGGGCTTGACGGGCGCCACGGTCGTGCGCACCAAGCTGTTCGAGGAGACGCTCGTCAAGGCCATGGAGACGTTCCAGCGGCAGGGAACCTTGCTCGTGAGCGGCGATCCCGGGCTGGGGAAGACCTTCGTGTGCCGGGCAGTCATGTACGAGCTCGCGCTGCTCTGCGGTGCCGAGTACATCTGGCTGCAGCTGGGCGACAAGCCCTCCACGAAGGAGGTGCTGACCCAGCTCCTTCACGTGATCGGCATCCATCCCGACCGAAGAGAGGCTGCCTGGGAGCTCGCCGCCACGCTCGGAGATGCCCTCGCTGCGGAACCTCGCTTCGTCTGGGTCGACGAGGCTCAGTACCTGAAGGCCTCCGCGTTCACGACGCTGCGCACGATCCACGACCGGCCCGACGCCAAGTGGGGGTTGGCGCTGGTGGGATCACCGCGGATGGCAACCGTCCTCGAACGGGAGCAGCCCGAGCTGCTCAGCCGAGTTGGGCGCCAGGTCCGGTTCGGTCCCATCGAGGACCGGACGCAGCTCCTCACGACCCTCAACAGCTGGCACCCGCTACTGGCTGCTTGCGATGACGATCGCCTCGACCGGATCAACCGCATCGGCCCCAAGGGCAACTTCCGGGCCTGGGCCAACGTGCTCGAGACGCTCATCCGCATCGTGGGTCCCACCGGACGCATCACCGACAAGGAGGAGGCGGTCGCCCTGCACCAGTGCGGATACCGCCTCCCCGCCGAACTGCTCCGGAATCTGACATGACCGCCAACCTGGTGACGATCGCCGGTCCCGCCGGCGAGTCGTACGCCCCGCCCCCGCCCGGCACCCTGCCGCCGATCACCACCACCGGCCCGGTGGTGGTGGCCACAGGACCCCGGAACCAGAAGCGTTCGAGGTGGATCCGCACGCTGAGCTCAGCGTGGTCACACCCCGAGGCCCTCGACCGGCCGGTCCTGTCGATTGCTCCGATGCCGAACCATGAGGCACGTGACGGCTTGCAGGCACTCCTGTTCGCCCTCGGCAAGGACCCGCACGTGACCGGCGCCTCGTTGAAGGACGACGGCAGCATCGACGTCCTCGCTGCGTGGCTGCTGGCGCGCCATGTCCGTGAGGTGATCGTCCTCGACGCCAACGTGGGCACGTCGTCGATGCAGCGGACCCTCGTCAACCTTGTGGTCGGCGTCGGCGCACGCATCTGGCTGATCGCGCACCACAACCGCAGCGACGAGCTGGACGACATCGCGGATCAGTGGGCCGCGCACCGGCTCGACCTCGACGCCTTCGACGAGTGGTGGGAACGGCCGACCGGTCGGCCGCCACGTTCACGGCGCCGCGAGCCGGTTGTCGCTCGCTGTGACCTGCCGGCAGTGGCCGCATGGACCTTCCGTGCCGACTGCAGGCGCCTGATGACGCCAACACGGTTCGCCGAAGTCGACGGCCTGTACACGAAGACGTTCTTCGCGGCGATGGAACGCTTTGCGGCCAGGTCCTGCTCGACAAACGGCGTCCAGCACGAGGACATCCTCGCCCTGATCCGTGCCGTCGTTCGCAAGCAGGCCGACGCGTGGCAGGTCATCACGTGCGCTCGAGCCGTCGAGGCTGCGGCCCTTCACCACGGCTGGGCTGTTGAGGTCGATCACCGACAGCTCCTCAACGCTGCCGAGCGGTTCCCTCGGCCCGGACGGCTCGGGTCCGGCGACTACGCCGCGATCGACGCGTACGGCCGGCCCTCGTGGCCCGCAGCCTGCGCCATGGTGGCGTGTGAGATCGGACCGGACGATGCGCGCGAGATCACCCTCGCCGACGTAGCCGACGACGGCTCGACCATCAACGACCACGGCACGATCGTGGAGGTTCCAACCGGTCTCCGCCCGTACCTGGTGTGTCTCAAGCTGTGGCGAACGTTCGATGGAGCCGGCCCGGCCGACCCGGCCCTGGTCGAACGCACCGGGCAGGCGGTCGGCACGCTCTGGATGACGAGGACGATCAGGGTCGCCGAGGTTGAGTGCGGCATCCGCCTCGTCAAGGAACGAGCCGACCGCCACCGCGTCTCCACGAACGACTGGGCACGCGCCCATGGGATCGAGGTGCGCTCCCTACGAACCGGCGGACAACGGAAGCGTCGCCAACGATGACCAACAAGGACTACCGCCTCGTGCTCGTGGACCCGGAGAAGGTCCAGCGCCGTCGAGCGGAGCTCGGTCTCACTGAGGCGCGCCTCGGCGCACAATGTGGTGTCTCCGGAGGACTGATCCGCCGACTCGAGACCGGCCGACCGCAGGAGGAGTTCTCCGGCCGCTTCTACGCGCTTCTCGCCGAAGCGCTCGGAGTTCCCCTCGCGGACCTCCTCGTTCGCTCGGAGCCAAGCGCTGCGCCGTCACCTGACAGCGAGCACACTCGGGCCGCCGAACTTGGAGCGATCCTCACCGTGGCGCCCGATGTCGTCCCGCTCACAGCGATCGCGGAGCTCACCGGTTGGACGGAGTCCGAACTCCAGGAGGCCATCGCTGCACTTCACCAGGTGCTGCCCCATGTCGGACAGGTTCTGGTCGACGCGGGGGACGCTCTCACGATCGCATCCGATCTCGCCGCGGCCAGTGCCGAGCAGATCTCCGCTGCGACCAAGGCCGCCGTCGAGCGCCGGCACCCAAGCCTTCCCCAGCTGCGAGCCGTCTTCGACGTGATGAGCGCGAACGGTTCGGGCGCCGCGAGCAGGCCGGCACGCCCAATGGGCGACTGCTTGGGCTTCTGCGCACCATCGGCGTGCTGGCGCCGCCAAACGACACCGTCGCAGCCGATCCGCCAGCGCTGAGCGAGGACGTTCGCTTCTCGTTGATGATCGACGAGGTCGACGCGAACCTGCTCGCAGACTAGCGGTCAGCCGATTCCTGGCGCACCGGGCCGCGCCGACAGGCCAAACGGGCGGAGTCCGCCCATCGAACTCATGCTGCAGCGCAGCCAACGCCGTGGCCGCTGCTCGCAATGTCCTGACCGCAGTCGATGCAATGTCGTCGCCGCGGGCTCCGAACCGAGCCGCGTCGTTGGCGCAATGTCGGCTCCGCGGAAACCGCATTGTCAGGTCGCGGGTACGACGGTGTACGTCGCGGAATCCGCCTAATGACGAACCGCGGTGGACAGGAGCGCCCACGGCAGGATTCGAACCTGCGACGCACGGTTTAGGAAACCGACGCTCTATCCCCTGAGCTACGTGGGCTGGCTGCCGCGACCTGCGTCGCGGACTGCGGCGATCCTACGGGAGGCCGGGCCAGGGGCCGTCAGCGCATCTGGTCGGCCGCGAACCCCTCGACGCCGGCGAGCGGCAGCAGGTCCTCGTGCCCGATCTGCCGGAGCAGGCTCGCCCCGTCGAGGTAGACGCGCTCGTTCGTGATCCGATCGCCGTCGAACGTGAAGACGGCCACGACCGGCACCCGGAACGCCCGCCCCGTCGGCGGCGTGCCCAGGAACTCGCCGGTGTTCGTGCCGAGCAGGTCGAACTCGGAGACGATGGTGTCGTCATCCGCGCAGTGCATGCGCACGTGCTCGTGGCGCTGGTCGGGGAAGGCGGTCCGCTGCGCGCGGTGGTACGCCACCACCGCGTCGGCGCCCTCGTGCACCTGGCCGGTCGCCACGAGCTCGTAGCGGGGCACGTCCGTGAACGTGGCGAGGCAGGCGTCCCAGTCGTGATCGATCTCGGACCGGAAGTGCTCGTCGAGCACCTCGAGCCGTCGGCGTCGGAGCTCGTCACCGGTCACGTCGCACCTCCTGGCAGCTGCCGGCAAGTCAAGCAGCCCCGGCGAGCAGCGACCGGACGAGCGCCTCCGACTCGTCGTCGACCGCCTCGAGTTGCAGCTCCCGCCGGGCGCCGATCCGCAGCACCAGGTCCCGGGGCGAGCGCGACGTTCCCGAGGCCCGGACGGAGGTCCGGTCGACGTCGATGTACACGCGATCCACGAGCAGCTCGCCGTCGTGCTGCCGCACGTCGGCGACCACCACGCGGTGCGGGGAGACGATCAGGTACGCGAGCCTCGGGAGCCGGCGGACGATGGGGTCGTCGGCCGGCTCGCCGAAGGCGTGCTCGTGGCTGGTCGGCCGGAACCAGCCGACCGCCTCGGGCTCCTCGCCGATCGCAGACGCCACGGAGGTGCCGGCCATGCGCCGGAAGGGAGGGGGGTCGCCCAGGGCTCGCGCCGCGACGGACCGCCCACCTCGAACCACCAGGAGGATCGTCCCGACGCACACCGCCGCCCACAGGACCGCACCGAGCCGCATGCGTCCGACGCTACCGAGCCCGGTGGTTGGACTGGCCCGGCGCCGATGGTGGAGCCCGGCGCACCGCCGGGTCAGGGGTTGAGGACGCGCGCCTGGCAGCCACCGGTGAGCGTGTGGTCGAACGCGCCGGTCATGAACTTGTCCATGGGCGAGCCCGTGAACGTGAGGTCCGCGCTGCTCTTCCCGCTCCCCACGGCCGAGATCTGGCCGGGGATCGTGAGGTGGCCGGCCGGGCTGGCGGCGCCGTCGGGGCGGAACAGGCCGAGCTCGAGGTGGCCCTGGTCGCCCGTCGCCGGGCAGTACCCGCCGTCCTTGTACGAGTCGAACAGCGCGACGCTCATGCAATCGGCCGCGGCCGGCACCGCGTCCACCCCCGCGCCGTCGGCCGCCTGGCAGTGGATCACGACGTCGTCCATGCCCTGCCCGATCAGCATCGGCACGGGCTTGCCGTCCTGCTCCGGCACCTTCGGGAAGGGGTTCACGCCGGCGGGGCCGGGGAGGTTCCACCGGATCCACGAGCACCAGGCGCCGATGCCGGCGTCGTCGGTGGTGGCGCACGTGCGGTCGGTGCCGCCCTTGAAGAACTCGCCCTCCGAGTAGCCCTTCGGGAGGTTCCACAGCTCCGGGACGAGCATCTTCGACACGCCGGCGTTCCGGTACTTGGCGGCGAGCGACTGGATGGCCTTCGCGTCGGTCACCGTGCACAGGCCGCGCAGCTGGGCGACGGTCGTGGCGCCCTCGGGGGTGGCGATCGCCTCGAGGTCGAGGTCGGCGTCGCCGCGGGGGAACGCGGGCGTCTTCGCCCCCTCGGCGGGCGCGCCGCGCGCCGAGAGCACGGCCCACGAGCCGAAGATGTAGGAGAACAGCACCGGGCCGACCTGCAGCTCGAGCGCGGGGATCGGCAGCCCGAGCACCTCGATCGACTCGTGCATCTCCCAGTCGGCGAGCCCGTTGCCGTCCGCGATGCGCTGGTCGGGCTGCACGACGAAGTTCGACGCGGGAGCGAGGGCGGCCACGCCGGCGAGCCGCAGGTCCGGCGCGTCGGGGTTCGGCGCCGCCTCCTGGTACCTGTCCATCAGCTGGCCGGCCCACAGCGCGGCGTGGCCGCCCTGGGAGTGGCCCCACGTGATCGTGTCGTAGGTGCCCGGGGCCTCGTCGCCGTAGGTCTGGCGCATGAGCTCGCCGGTGGCGCGCGCCGCGTCGATCACGTTCGCCGCGGCGATCCGGCCGACGACGTACGTGTCGTTCGGCTGGTAGTCGGTCGCCGACACGACCCAGCCGCGGTCGAGCGCCGTCTGCAGGGCACCGTCCGCCGGCTCACCCTTGCGCGCGCCGAGTCCGCTGCCCCAGCCGATCGCGTTGATGCCGTCGGCCATCTGGCCCCAGAGCGACTTCTCCGGCGCGAGCGAGGGGAGGCACGCCTGCTGGAGCCCCGACGTCCCGTGCGCCCAGGCCAGCATGCGACCGGCGCCGCCGAACGCCTTCGGGCCGGTCGTCGGCGCGGCGGCCATGCCGCACACGATCTGGAGGTCGTGCTCGTCGACCCCGGTCGACACGTACGCGATGCGCCACGCGTGAGCGTTCGGCGGGAAGCCGGGCGAGCCGTGGTACTGGTCGTCGAGCTCGTACGCGGCGACGAGGTCGCCGGGACGTGAACCCTCGGGCGCTGCCATCCCGACACCCTGCTGGGGGTCGTCGCACGGGGGGATGGACACCGGGATGGGCACCGTCGTCGTGGGACCGGCACCGGGGAGGCGGGTCGGGAGGTCGGAGACGTCGACGTCGCGCGTGCAGGCGGCGAGGCCGAGCGCGAGCGCGGCGACGACGACCACCACGCCGAGCGCGGCGGTGGAGCGGCGCGCCGGCGCCGCGGTCGGGGGTCGGTGCTCGGTGCGATCGGTGGGGGGCATCGCTCCAGCTTGCCCGCGGTCGCGGCGAACCTCGCGCGACCGGTTCAGCGCTCGACCGGGTTCACGACGGCGCGAAGGTCGCGTACCCGGGCGCGACGAGCGGCCACGGCCGCGCGCGCTCGAGCACCTCGGCGACGCCGAGGGCGAGGCCCTCCCGCCAGCGCGGCGCGACGACCTGGAGCCCCATGGGCACGCCGGCGTCGCCGACGCCCATCGGGACCGACACGGCGGGGTGGCCGGTGAGGTTGAGGTCGGGGGTGTTCGTGGCGATCGTCGGGTCGCCCGTGACCGCACCGGCGGCGTCGGGCGTCGGCCCCTCCGGGCCCCAGTCCTGGACGTTCAGCGTCGGCAGCACCAGCACGGCGTCGTCGCCGACGACCGCGTCGATCCGTGCCCCGTGCGCGAACCGCCGGCGCGTCGCCGCGAGGTAGTCGCCGGTGGTCACCGCGGCGCCGAACATCAGCATGTCCCGCAGCGACGACTCGAACGACGGCCAGCGGTCGCGGTCGTCCTCGAGGCTCTGCGCGAGCTCGGCGGTCGCGATGACGAACCAGTCCATCAGCGCGCCCTCGTCCGTCCAGTCGAGGCGCTCGACGGTGATGCCGTCCGAGGCGAGGGCGTCGAGCGACGCCTCGTACGCCGCCTCGACCACCCGGTCCACGTCCGCGCGGAACGTCCGGCACGCGACCACGCGCGCCGGCCGGGTCGGGGAGAGCTCTGACGTCCCCGCCGGCGCCGACAGGTGGTCGCCGGGCGCGGGGCCGAACACGACCCCCGCCTGGAGCGCGACGTCGGCGACCGTCGACGCGGTGCAGCCCTGGGTCGAGAACTCGATCCAGCGGGGGAGGAGGTTGCGGCCGATCGCGCCCATCGTCGGCTTGAGCCCCACGAGCCCGCACAGCGCGGCCGGGATGCGCACGCTGCCGCCGCCGTCCGAGGTCGTGGCGAGGGGCACCACGCCGGCGGCCAGCGCGGCGGCCGATCCGCCGCTCGAGCCGCCCGGCGACCGCTCCGTGTTCCACGGGTTGCGCGTCGGCCCGAAGAGCAGGTTGGTGGTGAACGGCGCATGGCCGTACGCGGGGCTGTTGGTGCGCCCGACGACGATGGCCCCTGCGCCGCGCAGGCGTGCCACCACATCGTCGTCCACCTCGTCGGGCGGGTCCTCGGCGTGGAGGTGCGAGCCCATCGTGGTGCGCGAGCCGCGGCACCGGGCCATGTCCTTGACGAGGAGGGGCAGGCCGGCGAGCGGCCCGGTGCGGGGGTGGTCGGCCGCCTCGGCGAGCGCCTCGTCCGCGTGCACGAGGACGACGGCGTTGAGCGAGGACGTGGCCTCGATCCGCCGCAGCGCCTCCTCGACGAGCTCGACCGGCGTGACCTCGCCGTCGCGGACCGACCGTGCCAGCTCGTTCAGCATGGCCGGACCCTATGCGGCCCTTGCCCGGCCGGGTCGCCGTCCCTAGTGTATTAGGCATGCCTAACAGCTCGTCCCACGACCGGCCGCACCCGACGGGCGGCAACCCCGACCCGGCCCGGCTCCGCGAGGCCGTCGTCCTCGCCCACACCGTGGACGGTGCCGAGCTCGTGATGACGACGCTGAACGGGCAGGTGCTCACGGTCGGGCGCCGCCCGGGTGACGACCTCACGCCGTGCGACCTCCGCCAGGCGCTCGTCGCCTCGTGCACCCCGGGCGGTCCCGACTGCTTCCGGTGGGTGACGGCGGTCGAGGTCGTCGGCACGCTGCTCGACCTCGGCGGGGGGCTCTACGAGTCGCGACCCGGCGGGGCGGTGGAGCGGTGGTTCGCCACGTCGCTGTGCCCGGAGGACGTCGAGGCCGTGGTCGAGGCCTGCGACCTCGCGGTGCCCGACGAGGCGATCGGCGTGTCCCTCGTGGCCGACGAGGCCGTCGCCGCGTCGGCGATCCGCGTCCGTGCGAGCACGGTGGAGGGCGCGCGGCTGCTCGACGCCGTGTCCCGGTGGCTGGCGGGCCGCTGCATGGTCGAGGAGCTCGTCGGGCGCTCCGCCCACCTCCCGGCCGCGGAGCGCCGGCGCCCGGCCTGACGCACGCGCGGCTGCCGAGGCGCCGGCCGGCGCTCAGCCGGCCCGGTGC
This sequence comes from Actinomycetes bacterium, assembly GCA_023392475.1. Taxonomy (GTDB): domain Bacteria; phylum Actinomycetota; class Acidimicrobiia; order Acidimicrobiales; family Microtrichaceae; genus JAEVZA01. Next base: position 21,665 of record JAEVZA010000130.1, read on the forward strand.
GCGCGGAGGAACTGGTCGACCACGTCGTCCGCGAACGCGCCGTCGAGCGGCACCGAGTCCACCAGGCCGGCCATCACGATCGGGCCGACGAACAGCGTGATGGTCCGCTCGAGGTCCTCGAGGACCGCCGGTCGCAGGACGCCCTCGTCGACGCCGCGCCGGAGGAGGTCGCCGATGATCTCGTTCTGGCGGTGCTTCATCTCGCCGTCCAGGGCGGCGATCGCGCCGAGCTGCGACTTGAGCAGGACCAGCGCCGGGGCGATCCGCTTCCAGCGGGGGTCGGCCATGATCCCGGCGACGTGGTGGGCGAGCTCGCGGAGCGCCTGCTCGAACGGCTGGTCGGGGTCGATGCCCTCCAGCACCGGCGCGCAGTGGGTGACGACGTCGCTCACGAGGTCGTCCCGCGTGGCCCAGTGGCGGTACACGGTCGACTTGGCGACGCCGGAGCGGGCGACCACGGCGTCCACGGTGAGGGCGTCGGGCCCGCCCTCGACCAGCAGGTCGGTCGCCGCCTCCATGACGGCGGCGTGGGACTTGGCGACCCGGGGATCCATCTCGGCGGCGAACGCTACCTGTGACCCCTGTCGCCCGGATGGCGGTTGAGGTGGGAGGTCCATACCGATACGATACCGTCTCGTAGCGAAAGTTCGCCAGACGGTCCGGGTCCGATCCCCCGCCGCACCGGTGAGCGTCGTCACCCCCAACCGCCGAGACGATCGGACCCTTCCCATGACCTCCCACGCCGCCTCCCCGGGCCTCCCGGGCACCACGGCACCGCACCTCCTCGAACCCGAGGACGCGGTCGCCGACCCCCGCCGCCGCACCCTGATCCTCGTGGCCATGTGCACCGCGCTCGTCGCGGTCGTGGCCTCGGTGTCGGGCCTGAACGTCGCCCAGCAGGACCTCGCGGTCGAGCTCGGCGCCACGCAGAGCCAGTTGCTCTGGGTGATCAACGGCTACACGATCGCCCTCGCCTCGCTGCTGCTCCCGATCGGCGCCGTGGGTGACCGCTGGGGCCGCAAGCGCGTGCTCGTCGGCGGCCTGTCGCTGTTCGTCCTCGCCAACCTGGCCTCCGCGCTCGCCGGGTCGGTGACCCAGCTGCTCCTGCTGCGGGTGGCGGCCGGCGTCGGGGCGGCGATGATCATGCCGGTGACCCTGTCGGTCATCACCTCGAGCTTCCCGCCCGAGGACCGGGACCGGGCCGTCGGCGTGTGGGCCGGGTTCGCCGGAGCGGGTGGCATCCTCGGCCTCATCACGTCGTCGATCGTCGTGGACAACTTCACGTGGCCGTGGGTGTTCGCTGCGCCCGTGCTCATGGCGGCCATCGCCCTGGTGATGACGATCCGGGTCGTCCCCCACTCGCGGGAGCACGCCGAGGGCCGCTTCGACGCCGTCGGCTCCGTCCTCTCGGCGCTCGCCGTCGGGTTGCTCGTCCTCGGGATCCACGAGGGTCCGGAGGCCGGGTGGGCCACGCCGCTCACGCTGGTCGGCCTGGTCGTCGGGGCGCTCGCGGCGATCGGCTTCGTGTGGTGGGAGCTGCACCAGGAGCACCCGCTCCTCGACCTCCGCGTGTTCCGCAACCGCACGCTCACGGCGGGTTCGGTGAACCTGCTCGTCGTCTTCGCCATCATCTCCGGCCTGTTCCTGGTGCTGGTGCAGTTCCTCCAGGCGGCACTCGGCTTCTCGGCCATCAAGGCCTCGGCCGGGCTGCTGCCGATGGCGGTGGTGATGATGCCGCTGTCGGGCGTCGCCCCCCTGATCGCCCGGCGCGTCGGCCTCCGCGCCATGTTCGTCGGCGGCACCCTCGCCATCGCCGCCGGTCTCGCGCTGATGGCCGGGCTCGCCAGCGTCGACGGCGGCTACGTCACGATCCTCCCCGGGCTCGTGATGCTGTCGATCGGCGTGGGCCTCACGATGACGCCGGGCACGGCGGCCATCACCGGCTCGCTCCCGGCCGAGGAGCAGGGCGTGGCCTCCGCCCTGAACGACACCGTGCGCGAGGTCGGCGGTGCGCTCGGGATCGCGCTGATCGGCAGCGTGCTCAGCGCCGGCTACACCTCCTCCGTCTCCTCCGCGGCCGACGGCCTGCCGCCGGAGGCGGCCCACGCCGTGCGCGAGGGCATCGGCGGCGCGGTCGGCGTCTCGCAGCAGCTCGGCTCGGCCGGAGCGCACGTGCTGGACGCGGCACGCGGCGCCTTCGTCGACGGGTGGGCGCTGTCCATGTGGATCAGCGTCGGCCTGGCGCTGGCGGTCGCCGCCTTCGCCGCCGTGTGGACGCCGAGCCGCCGCACCGAGCTCGCCGAGCGCGAGGCGGCGCTCGCCGTGGCGGGCCTCGAGGACGACGGCGCGCTCGAGCCCGTCGTGATCGAGCCGCTGGACGCCGCGACCGCGGGCTCCCCCGGGTGACGGCGTGGTGAGCGGGGCTACGGTCCGGGCATGCCCGCCAGCCCGACCGCCGAGGCCTCGCTCACCATCGCCGCCCCGGCGGCCGACCTCTACGGGATCGTCACCGACATCGCCCACATGGGGCGCATCAGCCCGGAGTGCACGGGCGGCCGGTGGCTCGACGGTGCGACCGGCCCCGAGCCGGGCGCCCGGTTCAAGGGCACGAACCGGCGCGGTTGGGTGCGGTGGACCACCACCTGCACGGTCGTGGCCGCCGAGCCCGGCCGGGAGTTCACGTTCGAGACGCCCGACAGCGGCGCCCGGTGGTCCTACCGGTTCGAGCCCGACGGCACCGGGACCCGCGTGACCGAGTCGCGCGAGATGTACGCCGAGCGACCGCGGCTCGCGGCGTGGTTCTCGAAGCTGCTGCTCGGCGGCACCGACTCGCACGACCAGGAGATGAACGACTCGCTCCTGGCCACGCTCCAGCGGCTGAAGTCGGTCGCCGAGTCGGGCGCCGCCTGAACGAGCCCTCTCCCCGCTCAGCGGCGCCGGTTGAGCCGGTGCGACACGCCCTTCAGCGCCTTGTGCAGCTGGACGAACTCGGCGTGACGGGCATCGAGCACGGCGGCCGCGTCGGGGTCCGGCCGGAAGACGCGGTCGACCCGCGCCCGGGAGCCGAGGTCGTCCACGTCGAGGCGGCCGGTCACGACGCCGGCGAACAGCGCGGCGCCGCGCACGAGGGCGAGCAGCGGCTGCTCGACCCGGTGCACGGGCCGGCCGATCACGTCGGCGTGGATCTGGCACCAGACGTCGGACTGCGCCCCGCCGCCGACCGCGCGCAGGTCCCGGAGGGGGCTCCGCACCAGCTGCTCGGAGGTCTCGAGGATCCAGCGCAGCTGGTGCGCCACGCCCTCGAGGACGGCGCGCACCATCTCCGGCCGTCCCGTGTCGATGCCGATGTTGAGGAACGACGCGCGCATCGCCGTGTCGGCCACGGGGGAGCGCTCGCCCTTGAGCCACGGGGCGAACATGACGCCGCCGGCACCGGCGGGCACGTCCCCGGCGAGCCGGTCGAGGTCGCGCAGCGTGGGTCCGCCACGGCCGAGGCCGTCTTCGGGGGCGACCACGTGCTCGAGCAGCCACTCGAGGCTGGCGCCCCCGCTGTCGTGGTTGTTGGCGAGCACGTAGCGCCCCGGCAGCGCGGCGGGGACCGTGGCCATCTGGTTGGCGAGGGACGTGCGCTTCACCGGGGAGTGGCAGCCGATCCACGCCGACGTGCTGATGGAGAGGTGGCCGTGGTGGTCGGCGACCGCGCCGGAGCCGAGCGTCGCGGTGTGCAGGTCGGGGAGCCCGGTGACGACGGGGATGCCCCGCGGCAGGCCGAGGTCGTCCGCCACGTCGTCGAGCACGTCGCTGACGACCGACCGGACCGGCAGCAGGGGCGGCAGCCGCTCGGGGTCGGTGCCCGACAGCTTCAGGAGCACCGGGTCGTACGAGGTGGCATCGAGGCCCCGGTTGTCGGTGAGCCACGACAGCAGCATCGAGACCTGCGTCGCCGCCACCCTGCCCGTGAACCTGAGGTTGAGGTAGTCGACCGGCTCCATGAACACGGCGGTCCGCCGGTCGACGTCGGGCTCCTCGTGGCGGATCCAGAGGCGGTGCCCGAGCGGGTCGTTGCCCTGCGGGCTCGGCGCGCCGCCCGTCCGGCGGATCCACTCGAGCGCGGCACGGGGGCGGTAGCCCTCGAACGCGAGCCGCCCGCCGAGCCGGCGCGACGCGAGCCGCCCGCCGCGCTGGTCGAGCCACAGGAGGCACGGCCCCGCGGGCTGCCCGCCGGCG
>JAEVZA010000154.1 GCA_023392475.1 Actinomycetes bacterium
GGAGCCGGGCCGCCATCGCCGCCACCGCCAGCACGCACGCGGCGGGCGCCACGACGAGGAGCGGGTCGACCACCCCGGCGCGGGGGACGTGGGTGCGCAGCTGCAGGTAGGCGACCAGGGCCACGACGGCCGTGATCACGTCCACGCCCGAACGCACGAGCGGGCCGGAGAGGAGGTACCGTTCGCCTCGCTGCCGTTCCGGCACGCCTGCCATGACGAGCACGACGGCGGGCAGGAGCACCCCCACGAGGACGCCGACGGCCAGGGCCGGGAACGCCGCGCCCGTGGACCCGGACGGCGCCTCCGGCGCCAGGAAGCCGAAGGCGGCGAGCGCGAGCGGAGCGGCGAGGACAGCGGCTACCGCCGCGACCACGGCCGCCTCGGCCGCCGCCGAGAGGACGAGCTGACGCGTGGAAGCCCCACGGTCCCTGAGCAGGGTCGCCTCACCCCCGCGGCGACCGACGAGCACCCGCGCCACCAGCGCAGCCGCTGCGGACCCGGTGGCCAGCACGAGGAGGAACACCGCGAGCACGAGGCCCTCGGTCAGGCTCAGCTCGGCGCGCATCCGTTCGAACTCCGCACCCAGGTCCGACCGGACCACAACGGGGTCGATCCCGGGCCCCACCGCGTCCTTGACGTCGGTCGCCACGTGCCGGAGGCCCTCGACCAGGAGCGGCAGGTCGGCGGCGTTCCCGCCGAGGGAGGGGTCGAGGACAGCTGCCACTCTCCCCGCCCGCGCACCGTGTTCGGAAAGCGTTCCGGGTGCGACGACGAACGGGCCGTAGGTGGGCAGGCCGAGGAAGTCCGGGTCGAACCCGCGACCGTGCAGGGTGTCGCGGAACCAGGCCGGCGTCCCCGCGGGCGTGAAGATCCCCACGATCGCCAGCTCGAAGACCTGCGACGCCGCCTTGCCGTTGTGGCGGTCGGCGGAGAGCCGCACCTCGCTTCCGACCCCGACCCCCAGCGCCTCGGCCGTCGCGGCGGGGACCGCGACCGGGATCCGCCCGCGATCCGCCCGCTGCGCAGGCCAGCCGCCGGCTGCCAGCCGCGCGTTGCCCGAGATCGTGTCGGCGTCGAGCAGGTAGCCGCACCTCACGTCCCGGCCATCCAGGTACAGCATCGGGGTGCTCGTCCACAGCGAGACATCGGCCGGGTAGGGCCCGGCGGCGTCGGCCAGCGCCCGCCGGAGTGCATCGTCGACGGCTGCGGCCGCCGGCAGCGGGGCGTCCCCGAAGGGGGAGCTGTTCACCACGACCGTGGTGACGTCGACACCGCCGCTGTTCTCGTCGCCATCGGCGTGGCCCACCGCGGCCGACAGCGCTCCCGCGTCGCCCACCGTGAGCATCAGCGCGCACGTCCCTGCCGCCGTCGCGGACACCGCGAACACCGCCAGCAGTGCGAGGACCAGCCCGGCCTGGGACGCGGCACGGCGCAGCGCTCGCGGCGCCCGGGGACGCGGCGCGAACGGGCCGGCGGGCCGGGCGGTCGCCGCGTCAGGCATCGACGAGCCTGCCGTCCTCGATCCGCACCGCCCGGTCGGCCAGCGCCATCATCACGGGGTCGTGCGTGGCGACGACGGCCGTCATGCCCTCCGCCTCCACCACACCCCGGAGGAGGGCCATCACGGCCAGGCCGGTCTCGGTGTCCAACTGCCCCGTGGGCTCGTCGGCGATGAGCAGGCGGGGCGAACCGGCCAGCGCCCGTGCGATCGCGACCCGCTGCATCTGGCCGCCGGACATCTCGTCGGGCCGGTGCTGGCCGTGCTCTCCCAGTCCGACGAGGTCGAGCAGCAGCGCGGCCCGCCGTTCCCGGTCCTCGACCGGAGTGCGCCGCAGCCGCAGCGGCAGCCCGACGTTCTCGGTCGCGGTGAGCTCGGGGACGAGCCCGAACCCCTGGAAGATGAACGCCACGGTGTGCCGCCGGACGCGCTCGAGGCCCGCTTCGTCGAGTCCGGCGAGGTCCGTCCCGTCGAGGATCACCTCGCCGTGGTCGGGCCGGTCGAGGCCGCCGATGATGTTCAGCAGCGTGGTCTTGCCCGAGCCCGACCGCCCCACGAGCGCCACGAGTTCGCCCTCGGCCACCGCCAGGGAGACGTCGCGCAGCGCGGGCACCGCCGAGTGGCCCGAACCGAAGGTGCGCCGCACCGAGCGCAGTTCGACCATGAGGCGGTAGCGGCTGCTGTTCATCCGCGCCGGTCCGGCCACAGCGCGACGTGATCGGCCTCGAGGGCGAGCCGGACGCGGCGGGTGAGGGCGAGCGCCTGCCTGAACTCGCGGGGCACCTGCACCCTGCCCGCACGGTCCATCACCGCGAACTCCTGCGCCACCACCTGCGCCTGGCCGTCCTCGGTGTGCTCGGTGTGGCGCAGCACCTCCGAGCTGGTCCGGCCGTCCCGGATCGCCACGGTCCGGCCGACCTGCCCACTGACAGTGGGGTCGTGGGTGACCACCACGATCGTCACCCCGTCCTCGACGCTCGCCGCGCGCAGGGCGTGGAAGATCTCGTGCGAGGTCTCGGTGTCGAGCTCGCCGGTGGGCTCGTCGGCCAGCAGCAGGGGCGGGTCGTTGGCCAGGGCGACGGCGATCGCGACGCGCTGCTGCTCGCCACCGGACAACTCCCGGGGCAGGCGGTCGGCACAGTGGCCGACACCGAATCGTTCGAGCATCTCCGACGACCGGGCCGCGCGCCGCCGACGCGGGTAGGCGGCGAGCCCGAGCGGGACGGCGACGTTGTCCGCCGCGCTCAGGTACGGGATGAGGTTGCGCGAAGCCTGCTGCTGGACGAGGCCGACCACGGTGCGCCGATACTGCACCCGCTCGGCTCCCGACATCCGGGTGAGGTCGTGCCCGGCCACGGCAACACTCCCCGCCGTGGGCGCGTCCGCGCCCGCCAGGATCGACAGCAGGGTCGACTTGCCCGCTCCCGACGGCCCGACGACCGCGATCATCTCTCCGCGGTAGACGTGCAGGTCGAGCCCCTGGAGCGCCTGCACCTCGACCTGCCCGTGCCGGTGGATCCGCACCACGCTCTCGCAGACGATCACCGGGTCGCCGGGAGCGACCGGACCGCGTGCGGGGAGGGGGTCAGCCTCGGGCATTCCTGCGGACATCGGCTCACCTCCCAGGGCACGCCGTGACTACGCCATCCACCGGTGGTCGCCACGGCCGGATCGAGGCTATTGCACCATCGCCGTCCCTGCGGGGACAACGGCCGCGCGCCGGACGGTGCCGACCCCGTGCGCGGCCGGCAGGACGCTTCCGCTTGGCGGCCGCGGCGGGGCCCGGGTCAGAAGGCCAGGAGCGAGAGCGACCCGATCCGCTCCGGTTCGAGCAGGCGTCCCAGAAGCAACGCGGTGCCCGCGGTACCCACGAACAGCCCGAGGCAGCCGTCCACCCGCAGGCCCGTCGGCCACTCCAGAGGGTCGTCGGGTGCGAGCGTCAGGAGGTCGGACGCGATCCGGCGCGCCGCATGCAGGTGCGCCGGATCGTGCCAGGTCTGGCCGGCGAGGACGAGCACGTCGAGCGGGCCGCCCAGGCCGTGGCACAGGGTCAGGCCGCCCGGCACGGCCGCGAGCCCACCGGTGCGCGCCCGGGCCGCGACCCGGGTGAGTTCGCGCCCGCAGGCCAGCAC
>JAEVZA010000198.1 GCA_023392475.1 Actinomycetes bacterium
TGCAGGTGGTGCTCGACGGAGGTGGCCGCCCGTGGCTCCGGGTCGACGGGCCGGTGGCGCGCTCCCTCGCCGACCTGCACCCGCTCGGCGTCCGCCTCCACGTGTCGTTGAGCCACGACGGCGGGCGGGCGGCGGCGCTGGTCGCCATCGAGGTGGCGGGCGGGCGCTCCGGCGACGGCCCCGCCGGGGGCGGTGCCGGTGGCCCGCTGCTAATCTGACGCCCGTGTCAGGTACCGATCAGGCCACCACGTCCGGCTCCGGCGCTCCCGTGGGGCGCCCCAGCAGCGGGCCCCGGTTCGACCAGCCGCTCATCGAGGACGAATCCGCGCCGTTCTGGGACGGCCTGAAGGACGGGAAGCTGCTCATCAAGCGGTGCACGTCCTGCGGGGCGTTCCACTACTACCCGCGGCCGTTCTGCCCCACCTGCTGGAGCGACGAGGTCGAGTGGTACGAGGCGTCGGGGAAGGCCCGCGTGTACTCGTACTCGACCGTGTACGTGAACGACCTCCCGCCGTTCGGGCCCGAGGTGCCGTACGTGGCCGCCGTCGTGGAGCTCGAGGAGGGGCCGCGCATGATGACGCGCCTCGTCGACTGCACGAAGGACGACATCACGATCGACATGCAGGTCGAGGTGACGTACCAGCCGCTCGACGACGAGCTGCAGATGGCGGTGTTCCGCCCGGCCTGACCCGGACCCCGGGCGTTCTGTTCGTCCGAAGCGGGGGTTCCGACCCGCTTCCGACGAACAGAACGGTGACGGGTGACGAGTGACGGGTGAGGGGTGACCGTCCGGCGGCAGGTGGTGGATCAGTCCTTGCCGAGGATGATCGTGCCGTTCGAGCAGAACCAGCCGCCCGTGCCCGACACGCAGGCGAGCTCCGCGTCGGCGACCTGGCGCTCGGGCGTGCCCTGCGCGGCGTACTCGCCGCGCAGCTGGCGGGTGGCCTCGACCAGGAGGAACAGCCCGCGCATGCCGGGGTGGCAGGCCGAGAGGCCGCCGCCGTCGGGGTTGATCGGGAGCTCGCCGCCGAGGCGCATGCGGCCGCCCGACAGGAACGGTCCGCCCTCGCCCTTCTTGCAGAAGCCGAGGTCCTCGATGGTGACCATCAGCATGAACGTGAACGCGTCGTAGACGCAGGCGAGGTCGATGTCGTCGGGCGAGACGCCGGCCTGGGCGAAGGCGCGCGGCCCGCTGATGGCGGCGGGGCCGGCGGTGAAGTCATCCCACTCGCTCATCGTGGTGTGGCTGACGTGCTGGCCCGTGCCGAGCACCCACACCGGCGGTTGCTTCGTGTCGGCCACGCGGTCCTCGGCGGCGAGCACGATGGCGCAGCCGCCGTCGGAGCGGATGCAGCAGTGCAGCTTCGTGAACGGATCCGCGATCATCCGGCCCGACTGGACCTCCTCGACCGTGATCGGGTCCCGGTAGTAGGCGTCGGGGTTGAACTGCGCGTTGTACCGCGAGGACACGGCGATCTCGGCGAGCTCCTCGATCGTGGTGCCGTACTCGTGCATGTGGCGGATCGTCGACATGCCGTACTTGGCGATCAGCGTGTGGCCGTAGGGCACCTCGTACTGCACCGGGCCGCGGGCGCCGAAGCTGAGGTTGGCGGTGCGCCGGCCCTTCTTGAGGTCGGCCCGCGTGGTGGAGCCGTAGGAGAGGACGACGACGTCGGCCTGACCCGACGAGATGGCGTCGACCGCGTGGGCGGCCATGACCTCCCAGGTGCCGCCGCCGACCCCGGTGGAGTCGAGCCACGTGGGCTTGAGGCCGAGGTACTCGGCGACCTCGATCGGGGGCAGCGTGCCGGTGCCGTTCGACGCGAACCCGTCCACGTCGGCCTTCGTCAGGCCGGCGTCGGCCACCGCCCGCCGCACCGCCTGGCTGTGCAGGTGGAACGGGGTGAGGTCGTCGACCCTGCCCGTGTCCGACAGTGCGGCACCTACGATGGCGACTCGGCGAGACATGGTCGCCACCCTACCTGACGCCCGTGTCAGGTTTCACTCCGAGCGACGGACGGGGGCCCGGCGATGCAGGTGACCGAGGTGTGGCGCTACCCCGTGAAGTCGATGGTCGGGGAGCGGGTCGACGAGGCCGAGCTGGGCGAGCGCGGCATGGTCGGCGACCGGGCCTGGGCGGTGCGCGACGAGGTCCGTGGCGGCATCCGCGGGGCCAAGAAGATCGGCGGCCTGATGCGGCTCGGCGCGGCGTACGCCGACGGGCCGGGATCGGCCGTCACGATCACGCTGCCCGACGGCACGACGACCACGACCGACGACCCGGGCGCCGCGGCCGCGGTGAGCCGGGCGCTCGACCACGAGGTCACGCTGTGGCCGCTCCAGCCCGCCACCGACCTCGACCACTACCGCCGCGGCGCGCCCGACAGCGACGACCTGATCGAGGAGCTCAACGCGATCTTCGGGCGCGAGGAGGGCGAGCCGCTGCCCGACCTGTCGGTGTTCCCGCCCGAGATCCTCGAGTACGAGTCGCCGCTCGGCACCTACGTCGACGCGTTCCCGGTGCACCTCCTGTCCACCTCCGCGCTCGGCGCGGTCGCCGAGGCCCTGCCCGACTCCGTGGTGGACGTCCGCCGCTTCCGGCCGAACCTCGTCGTCGACACGGGCGATGGGCCCGGGCACCCGGAGCAGGGCTGGATCGGGCGTCGGGTGCGGGTCGGCGAGGTCGAGCTGGAGGTGGTCACCGGCTGCCCGCGCTGCGTCATGGTGACCCGGGAGGTGGACGACGACCTCCCCGCCGACCGGGGCGTGCTGCGCCACGTCGTCCGCGAGCTCGACCAGCTGCTCGGCGTGTACGCCGAGGTCGCGGTGCCCGGCACGGTCCGGCCGGGGGACCGCGTCGAGCTGCTCGGCTGACCGTCCGACGGTCCGTCAGGAACTTTTCTGGGTCGACCTGTCGATCCGGCGCCCCGCCGATCGTCCTAGGGGCACACATCGACGCAGGAGGCACACGCCGTGAAGTACATGCTGATGATCCACCAGGGCACGACCCCGACGCCGCTCGACCCCGAGGCCTGGGCGACGCTGTCGGAGGCGGAGCAGCAGGAGATCTACGCCGCCTACCAGGAGGTCAACGCCACCCCGGGCGTCACCCCGGGCAACGGCCTGCAGCCGCCCGAGACGGCGACCACCGTGCGCGTCGCCGACGGCCGGACGATCACGACCGACGGTCCGTTCGTCGACACGAAGGAGGCCCTCAACGGGTACCTCATCTTCGAGGCCGACGACCTCGACGCCGCGATCGCCCTCGCCGCCAAGATCCCCGCCGCCCGCCTCGGCGGTGCCATCGAGGTCCGCCCGATCCACGAGTGGTGATGACCGAGGCCGCGCCCCCGCAGGACGCCGCGCCCGACGGCGCGACGTCGCTGCACGACACGTTCCGTGACGAGTGGGGCGCGGTCGTGGCCGCGCTGGTCGGCCTCCTCGGCGACTTCGACCTCGCCGAGGAGGCCGCACAGGACGCGTTCGCCCGGGCGGCGGTGCGCTGGCCGGTCGACGGGGTGCCGCAGCACCCCAAGGCCTGGCTGGTCCGCACCGCCCGCAACGGCGCCATCGACCGCATCCGACGCGACCGCAACTTCGCCGAGAAGGTCGGCCCGCGGCACGCCGTCGACGTCGCCATCGAGGAGGAGCGGCGCCGCGAGCGGGGGGAGGAGGACGAGGTGACCACCAACGCGTTCCCCGACGAGCGCCTCGAGCTCGTCTTCACCTGCTGCCACCCGGCGCTCTCGGTCGAGGCGCAGGTGGCGCTCACGCTCCGCACCCTCGGTGGCCTCTCCACCGAGGAGATCGCCCGGGCGTTCCTCGTGCCCGAGGCGACGATGGCCCAGCGCCTCGTGCGGGCCAAGCGCAAGATCAAGGCGGCCGGCATCCCGTTCCGGATCCCGCCCGACGACCTGCTCGCCGAGCGCCTCGACGCCGTGCTGGCCGTCGTCTACCTCGTGTTCAACGAGGGCTGGTCGGGGCGCGGGGACCTCACGGGTGAGGCGCTCTGGCTCGGCCGGGCGCTCGTCGAGCTGCTGCCCGACGAACCCGAACCCCTGGGCCTGCTGGCCATGATGCTGCTGCACGACTCGCGGCGCGACGCCCGCTGGCGCGACGGCGACCTCGTGCTCCTCGCGGACCAGGACCGCTCGCTGTGGGACGAGGAGGAGATCCGCCGTGGCCGCGCCGCGCTGGCCCGGGCCACCGAGCTCGGCGGGCGCGGGCCGTACGTGCTGCAGGCGGCGATCGCCGCCGCCCACGCGGGGCCCGATCCCGACTGGCGCCACGTGGCGGTCCTGTACGCGGAGCTGGGGCAGCTCACCGACTCACCGGTCGTGCAGCTCAACCGCGCGGTCGCCGTCGCCGAGGTCGACGGGCCCGAGGCGGGCCTGCGGATCGTCGACGGGCTCGGTGACGCCCTCGACGGCTACCGGTACCTCCACGCCACGCGGGGGGAGCTGCTGGGCCGGCTCGGACGCACCGGCGAGGCGGTCGCCGCCTACGACGTGGCCGTCGGCCTCGCGCACGACGAGGCGGAGCGCCGGCTCTTCGCACGTCGCCGCGACGGGATCGCCGGCGACTAGCCCAGGAGCGGGACGACGCCCTCCATCCACGCGGCCAGGGATCGCTCCGACGGCGCGTCCCGGAACCACAGGATGAACTCCGAGCACCCGGCGTCGAGGAAGGCCTGGGCCTTCTCCGCCACCTGCTCCACCGTGCCGACGAGGTTGTCCCGCACGTACTCGTCGGGATCCACGCCGCCCCACAGGTGCCCGCCGTCGGGCGAGTCGAGCCAGCGGCGCAGCTCGTCGTCCGAGTCGACGATCAGGCAGTCGGGCCCGTGCGTGCGCACGACCGAGTCGGGGTCCCGGCCGATGTCCTCGCAGTACCCGGCCAGCAGCCCCGACTTCCGGACGAAGGCATCCAGACCGACCTGCCAGTTCGTCATGTCCGCGTGCCGCGCCGCGATCCGCAGCGTGACCTGCTCGCCGCCGCCGCCGACGAGGATCGGCGGCCGGGGCGACCGGAGCGGCTGGGGCTCGCAGTACGCGCCGTCCAGGTGCACGTGGGCGCCGTCGAAGGTGACGGTGTCCTCAGCCCACAGGCGGGGGATCACCTCGAGCGCCTCGTCGAGCAGGGCCAGGCGGTCGCGGTTCGACGGGTACTCGTAGCCGTACGCCCGGTACTCCCGGTCGTACCACCCGGCACCGAGGCCGAGGATGAAGCGACCGCCCGACATCACGTCGATGCCCGCGGCCTCCTTGGCCAGCAGCCCCACGTTCCGGTAGCCGACGCAGGTCACGAGCTGGCCGAGCTCGATGCGAGACGTGCGCTGCGACAGCGCCGCCAGCATCGTGAACGCCTCGAACACGTGCGTGCGCTCACGGCGGGGCACGGTCTCGACGTGGTCGTACACCCAGAGGTGGTCGTAGCCGAGCTCCTCCGAGCGCTGGGCCCACGCCACGGAGCGCGACCACGCGTCGGCCGCCCCGATCCCGCTGTACTCCAGCTTCCAGCCCTGCGGCACGAACGCGCCGTGGCGGACGGGGTGCGTCACGCGAACTCCCAGTACTGGACCTCGACCATCATCGGGAGCAGGTGGCGCACGTAGAACGCGTGGATCTTCAGCACCTCGTGGTCCTCGACGTTCGGCTCGATCACGTCGACCCGGTCGTCACGGTCGCGCCACGCCGCCACCCGGGACCAGACGGCGTCGAGGTCCTCGCGGGAGCGCACCGACACGCCGAAGTGGTCGAGCCGCGGGCTGCGCATCGGCTCGTCCTCGGCGTGCAGGAACACGAACTGGTCCCAGTGCCCGACCGCCATCACCAGCGTCTTCCGGTCGACAGTCTCGCTCGGGAGCTCCTCCCAGCCGAAGCAGTCGCCGTAGAACGCGAGGATCTCCGCCCGGCCCGCCTCGTCGAGCGCGTCGGGCGGCAGGCTCATGGCCACGTGGTTGAACCGCGGGATCCCCGCGGGGAACAACGTCGACGTCCGCTCGCTCACGGCAGCCCTCCCGGCCGGATCATCACCTTCACGCTCCCGCCAGTCATGACGGCAGCCCTCCCGGCCGGATCATCCTTCACGCTCCCGCCAGTCATGACGGCAGCCCTCCCGGCCGGATCATCACCTTGCCGGCGTGCTCGCCGTTGGCGAGCCGGCGCGCCGCCTCGGCGACGCCGGCGAGGTCGTACTCGACGTCGTCGATCAGCGCGTCCACGGGCAGCTCACCCGAGGCGAGCAGCTCGAGCGCCCGCTCGAAGCCGTCGTCGTCGTAGACGTACGCACCGCACACCGACAGCTCGAGCACGATCATCCGGTTCGGGTCGAACGACGGCGGCTCCATGCCCGTGCCGACCAGCACCAGCCGGCCACCGCGGCGCAGCTGGTGGTACGCCGCCTCCATCGCCACCCGCTTGCCCGACGAGTCGAACGCCACGTGCACCGCGTCGTCGACCATCGAGTCGACCTCCGCCATGTTGAACGTGCGCAGGTCGCCCGGGTCGCGCACCTCGCTCACCCCCAGCCGGCGGGCGAGCTCCTGGCGGGTCGACGCGGGCTCCACGACGACGACGCGGTGGCCGCGCACGACCAGCGTGGCGGCGATCAGCGCGCCGATCGGACCGGCGCCCATCACGAGCGCGTCCTGACCGGGAGCGATGCCGGAGCGGGTGACGGCGTGCAGGGCGACGGCGAGCGGCTCGGCGAGCGCGGCGGTGCGGCGGTCCATGCCGTCGGGGACCCGGAGCACGTGGGACGCCTCGCGCACGACGTGGGTGGCGAAGGCGCCGTCGAACTCGCCGGTCATCGGCTCCTGGTGCTCGCACTGGGACGGGTGGCCGGCGCGGCACGCGTCGCACTCGCCGCACCGGGGCCCGGGTCCGCCGAGCACGGCGTCGCCGGGTGCGAGGTCGCCCACCCCGGGTCCGACCGCGACCACGGTCCCCGACCACTCGTGGCCGAGCACGTCGCCCGGGCGGCCCCAGCCCTCGTCGATCAGGTGCAGGTCGCTGCCGCACACCCCGCAGTAGTCGATCTCGACCACGATCTGGCCGGCTCCCGGATCGGGCAGCGGCCGCTCCTCCACCTCCACGTGACCGCGGCGGTGGTAGACCGCGGCCGGCACGGTCGTGGTCATGCGGGCTCCTCTCCCGGACCGAGCCGGTGCTCCGCCCCCTCGACGCGACCGGGCGCGCCGACCGGCATGAGGATCGACGACGACAGGTCGCCGACCTCCTCGGGGCTGCCCGTGAACCGCACCTCGCCCTGCTGCAGCACGACGACGTGGTCGGCGAGCTCCAGCGCGTGGTCGAGGTGCTGCTCCACGACCAGCAGGGCGCAGCCGGCGTCCCGCACCTGCGCGAGGACGCGGTAGACGTCGGTCGTCACGATCGGGGCGAGCCCGAGCGACAGCTCGTCGGCGATCAGGAGCCGGGGCTTCAGCACCAGCACCCGGGCCAGCGTCAGCATGCGCTGCTCGCCGCCCGACAGCGTGCCGGCGACCTGGTCGCGCCGGTCGCCCAGCTTCGGGAACATCGCGAAGGCCTCGTCGAGGGCGGCGCGCACGCCGCCGTCGATCCCGGCCTCGCCGAACGCCAGCTCCAGGTTCTCCTTCACCGTGAGGGTCGCGAACACGGCGCGGCCCTCGGGTGCGTGGGCGATGCCCGCTCGTGCGAAGACGTGCGGCGGGTGGTCCGACAGGTCCTCGCCGGCGATCAGCACGCGGCCCGACGTGGGGGCGACGAGGCCGCTCGCGACGCGGGCCACGGTGGACTTGCCGGAGCCGTTCGGCCCGACGAGCGCCACCGCGGAGCCGGCCGGCACCGTGATCGACACGTCGAACAGGGCGCGGAACGGGCCGTACCCCGCGTCGACGTGGTCGAGCTCGAGGATCGGCGCCGCGCCGTCGGGGGTGCGAGCCCCGTCCGCGCCCGGCTCGCCGGCGCCGGCACGGTCGCCGGTGCCGTCGAGGCTCATACCTCGACCCCCAGGTAGGCGGCGCGCACGCGCTCGTCCTCCATGACCTCGTCGGTGGGGCCCGACGCGATGAGCTGGCCGTAGTCGAGCACGTAGGTGCGCGACGCGAGCCGCTGCACCATCGGCACGTCGTGCTCGATCAGCACGACCGCCGTGCCGTGCTGCGCGCACACGGTCTCCAGCGCGGAGCCCATCTCGATCGTCTCGTTGCGGTCGAGACCGGACGACGGCTCGTCGAGGAACATCAGCTTCGGCTCGCACATGAGGGCGCGGCCGAGCTCGACGAGCCGCCCCTTGCCGAGCGACAGCGATTCGGCCGGCCGATCGGCCACGTCGGTGAGCCCCACCAGCTCGAGGACCCGGTCGCAGCGCTCGAGCTCCTCGGCCGTGGGTCGGCTGCCCCGGAGGAGGTCGGACCACATGCCGCCGCGCCGGGTGCGGGCCCGATCGGCGACGAGCAGGTGGTCGCACACGGTCATGCCGCCGAACAGCTCGATGCGCTGGAACGTGCGGGCGATGCCGAGGCGGGCCCGCCGCGACGGCCGCAGCCCGTCGAGCGACCGGCCGTCGAACGTGACCGAGCCGGCATCGGGGTGGAGGACGCCGGACAGGCAGTTGAACAGCGTGCTCTTGCCGGCCCCGTTCGGCCCGATGACGGCCACGAACTCGCCGGGGTCCACGTGCAACGACACGTCGGAGAGGGCGACGATGCCGGCGAAGCGCTTCGAGACCGCGCGTGCCTGGAGCAGCGCCTCGCCGTTCACGACGTCATCCCGGTGGTCGGCCGCTCCTCTGAGGAGCTGCTGGCGTCGTGCCCGTTGCCGGAGGCGTCGACCGTGGCCGTGGCGCCGGCGCCGTCGACGGCCGCACCGTCCGCGGCCGCCGCGGCCGGGAGCACCTCGGACGCCGCCTTCGCCGCCTGCCGGCGCTCGACCCGGCGGAGGATGCTGTTGACCGACGCAGCCGTCTGCGCCTCGATCGAGCCCTCCGGGTGGCGCGCGTAGGTGATGGCGCCGATGCCGAACAGGATGAACGCCACCGACTGGGACCAGCTGGGCTTCACGTTGTCGGCGATGGTCTGCACCCAGCTCGGGGCGTCGGGGTGCGAGGTGAGCCAGTTGCCCGGGAACCCGAAGAGCTTGTCCAGGATGGCGGGGAACAGGAAGAAGAACAGGCCCGACATGACCGCGGCCTGGATGCTCCTCGATCCTGCCGACACGACGAGGGCCACCCACACCAGGCCGATCAGGTACGGGAAGCTGCTCTGGTAGTTCGCCTGGCCGACGTAGGCCGCGGTGAGGCCGCCGCCGAAGCCGGCGATGGCGGCGGCGACCGTGAAGGCGACGATGCGGGCCCGGGTGCCGCTGATGCCGATGGAGGCCGCGGCGACGTCGGAGGTCTGCAGCGCCTGCAGGAACCGACCGGTGGTGCCCTCGCGGAGGCGGATGACGACGAACGCGATGATCGCCGCGCAGCACACGGCGAAGACGAGGAAGTACCGGTCGTCGGACAGGTCCCACGGGCCGATCACCGGGCGGGGCACGCTGATCGGGATGGCGCCGCCGCTGACCCAGCCGAGCGGCACGAAGATCGACTCGAACATCAGGGCGAACGCCAGGGTGGCGAGCGCGAGGTACACGCCGTCGAGCCGGACCACCGGGATGGCGAGCACCGCGCCGACCGCGGCGGCGATCGCGGCGCCGATCAGCATGGCGGCGATGACCGACATGCCGGTGCTGGCGACGAGCTGCGCCGTCGCGAACGCGCCGATGGCGGCGAGCGCGGCCTGCGACAGGCTGAGCATGCCGCCGATCCCGACCACGACGATCAGCGACATCATGATGATCGCCAGCACCACGCCGCCGACGACGAGGCCGAGCCAGTAGCCGTCGAGGACGAACCAGCACAGCGCCATCGCGATCACGAACACCGCGGTGCCGAACACCCGGGACCCGATCGTCATCCACCTCGGCCGGCTCAGGTGGACGGGCGAGGGCGTCGGTGGGTCGACCGTGGCCAGCGGGTCGGTGACCTCACGGGTGGAGCGCAGCCCCGGGCGGAGCAGCAGCAGCGCGAACAGGACGACGAACGGCAGGGCGGGGCGCAGCCCCGTCGCGAGCACGCTGTCGGTCGGCAGCTCGCCGGCCAGCACCGCCTGCAGCACGCCGAGCGCGATGCCACCGGCGAACGTGAGCGGGATGCTCGTGAGGCCGCCGACGACCGTGGCGGCGAGGGCGGCGACGAGCAGGGTGAAGAGGTCGAAGGGGTTGAGCGACGCGAACAGCGGCGCCACGAGGACGCCCGCCAGCCCGGCGAGCAGGCTCGAGAGGATCCACGACGCCATCGACACGCGATCGGCGTTCACCCCGTTGAGCTCCGCCATGCGGGGGCTCTCCACCACCGCCCGCATGCGCAGCCCCAGGCGGGTGGAGCGGAAGAGCACCACGAGGCCGATCACCACGACGATCGTCGAGACGATGGTGGCGACCTGCCCGGCGTCGAGCACGAACCGGCTGCCCTGCGGCCACAGCCACTCGTCGGTGCGCTTCACGTACCAGAGGGGCGGCGGGTTCTTCTTCGTGTCCGTGCCGAAGAACAGCTTCACGATCTCGGGGATCGCGATGAGCAGGCCGAGGGACGTGACCAGCTTGGCCATCGATCCCGCCCCGCGCAGGTACCGGAACAGCACGCGCTCCAGGAGCAGGCCGATCGCCGGGCCGACGATCACGATGGCCAGCACCGCGGCGGGCAGCAGCGGCCACTCCTGGACCTTGCGGACCTCGTAGAACACCGCCGCGCTCGCGTAGGCCTGGGCGGCGAACGCGAGGTTGAAGACGCCCGAGGTCTTGTACGTGAGGACGAGCCCCACCGCGAGCAGCGCGAAGACGCACCCGGTGGGGATGCCTCGGATCGCGTACTCGAGGAGCTCGACCACCCGGACCTACTTGTACGACGGGGTGAGCTGCTGGCTGGTGACGTCGAGGCAGGTGAACGGCTCGCCCTTCGGGCCGGTGACCGGGACGAACTTCGAGTCCTCCACCTTGAGGGTCGCCGCGCACGTGATGTTGTCCCGCTGCGTGTGGGCGGTGGTCCAGTTCACGCCCGACAGCAGGCCGTCGGCGTCGTAGTCCGTCATCTTGTTGATGGCGTCGATCACCTTCTGCCGGTCGAAGTCCGGACCGGCCGCCTTCAGGCCCTTCACGAACAGGTCGGCGTTGATCCAGCCGACGATGCTGTTCTCGCTCTCCTCGCCGCCGACCTGCTTGATCCACTTCTCGTAGTTCTTCATGCCGTCGGTCATGTCCTTGGACTCGAGCGGCGTGAACGACGTGTACACGTAGGACCCCTCGAACAGGTCGCCGTACTCGTCGAGCAGGTCCTGGTCGTAGGCGTTCGGCAGGTACTGGATCGCGTCCAGCTGCTGCTTCTTGATCTCCTTCGCGAGCGTCACCACGCCGTTCGTGTCCATGCACGTGATGACCATGTCCACGCCGGCGTCCTTCATCTTCGACACCTGCACCGACAGGTCCGTGGTGCCGAAGCTGAGGGAGGAGTCCTTGAAGACGACCTTGGCGTCGGCCTCCTTGCCCCACTTCTCGAAGGACTTGTCCCAGCTCTGCATGCACTCGGTCGACTGCGGCACGTTGTACCCGAGCAGGCCGATCTTGTGGCGCTTGGCCATCTTGGCGACGTAGGGCACCGACGGCTGCTCGCAGCCGAGGCAGAGGTAGGAGCCGTCCTGGCCGAACATGTTCAGCTTCGGGTCGGCGGCCGAGCCCTGCCACTCGTCGTTGATGTGCCAGCCGAAGGTGGGGACGTTGGCCTTCACGAGCTGGTCGGCACCGGTGAACAGGAGGGTGGCGATCGGCAGGGCGGCGAACACGTTGTCCTGGTCGATGAGCCCCTTCACCTCGGAGGAGTTGTTCGCCATCTTGTCGTCGCGCTTGGACGACAGGACGAGCTTCCGGCCGTCCACCCCGCCCTCGCTGTTCACCATGGCGAAGTAGGCGTCGACGCCCTTGAAGGAGTCCGCGTACTTGCCGCCGAGCGGGTTGGTGGCGGCCGCGACGCCGCCGACGCGGATCTCCGAGTCCGTCACGCCGGGCGCGTCGACCTTGGTCTTCGCACCGCTCGCCGTCGTGCTGCTCCCACCTCCGCCGCCGGCGGTCGTGGTGCTGCCTCCCGACTGCTCAGAGTTCCCGCACGCCGCGGCCAGGACCACGACGGCGGCGATCATGACGATCCAGCGACTCCGCACTGCCATCCCCCCGATGTCTCTCGGCGACTTCCGAACTGACGGCGGACGGGTCCCCCTGACCCGCCACGCACCGGTCGCCGGAGGGTCACGTACCCCGCCGCCGACCGACGCACTCCCGAAAACCTGACACTAGCGTCAGTTGGACGCGTCGGGTCCGAAAAGTGCGTCCATCATGATGCCAGCGAGGGTGGCCGCGAGTCCGGGCGCGTCGTCGCCGACCTGCCCCGTGCTCAGGAAGTAGTTGACGCGCTCGACCATGGCCACGAGGGCCAGGGCGGCGATCGCCGGGTCGAGGTCCTTCCGGCGGCGGAGGCGGACCTTGGCCGCCAGCGCCTCGGCCACGGTGGCGAGCACGTCGTCGCCGGCCATCCCCTCGGAGGCGTCTCGCCGCTCGGCCTCGGTCCAGGACCGGATGAGGGGCCCGTAGTGCGCGTAGACCTCGATGAACCGGAGCAGCCACACCTCGAGCGCGGCCCGGCTCTCGGCGGTGGGCGAGAGGACCGGGAGCGAGTCGGTCAGCGCGTGGAACTCCTCGGCCACGTCCGCCACGAGCTGCTCGAACAGCTCGTCCTTCGACGAGAAGTACAGGTAGAAGGTGCCGTGGGACGTGCGGGCCCGCTTCACGACGTCGTCGACGCGGGTGGCGTGGAAGCCCTTGCGGGAGAAGACGGCGACGCCCGCGTCCAGGAGCTTGGCGCGGGTGGCCCGGCCCCGGGCCCGGAGCGGGCGGTCGTCCGTGCCGGCGTCGGCGGCGTCGTCGGTCGTGGTGGAGGCGCGGGGCATGACGCCGCAGACGTTAGAGGATCGCCACCCCGCCGAACGGACCCGGAACTGACACGCGTGTCAGCGGTGCGGGCTCCTCGGGTACGGTCTCGACCGTGACGACGTCAGGGGCCACGAGCGCACCGGCACCGGGCCAGGCACCGCTGCCCGCGGCCGACGCCGCCGCGCTGCTGCGGTCCAACGCGGCGTCGCCCGAGGTGGCGGCCCGCGTCGCGGTCCGCTTCGGCGACCGGACCTGGACCCACGGCGAGCTGGTGGCCGAGTCGGCGCGCTGGGCGCAGCTGCTGCTCGCCCGGCGGGCGGCCCGGGGTGGCGACCGCCCGCTGCACGTCGGCGTGCTGCTCGACAACACGCCCGACTACCTGTTCGCGCTCGGCGGCGCAGCGCTGAGCGGCGCCACGGTGGTCGGCCTCAACCACACGCGCACGGGCGAGCACCTCGTCAGGGACGTGACCCACACCGACGTGGACCTCGTGGTCACCGAGCCGCGCCACCTGGCCGACCTCGACGCGGTGCGCGCCGCCGCGGACCTGCCGGTGCTCGTGTCGAACCGCTTCGACGAGCCGGCGGACCGCGTCGACGGGGGCGGCGTCGAGGACCTGGACGCGGCGCTCGGCGCGGTGCCGACCGAGGACCCGGGGATCGAGCCCGGGCAAGACGCACGCTGGGCCCTCGTCTTCACGTCGGGCACCTCGTCGGCCCCGAAGGCCGTGATCTGCACCCAGCGCCGGCTGCTCGTGACCGGCAACCGCATGCGGATGATGCTCGAGATCGGCCCGGAGGACGTCGGGTACGTGTGCATGCCGCTGTTCCACTCGAACGCCCTCATGGTCGGGTGGGCGCCGTCGCTGGTCGCCGGGTGCTCGGTGGGGCTGGCCCGCCGGTTCTCGGCGTCGGGGTGGCTGCCCGACGTGCGCCGCTACGGCGCCACCTGGTTCAACTACACGGGCAAGCCGCTCTCGTACCTCGTGGCCACGCCCGAGCGCCCCGACGACGCGGACAACACGCTGCGCGTCGCGTTCGGCAACGAGGGCTCGCCGGAGGTGCTCGAGCGGTTCCGCGAGCGCTTCGGCGTCCACGTGATCGATGCGTTCGGATCGACCGAGGGGGCGATCGCGGTGAACCGCGACGCACCGGAGCGTCGGGGCGCCATGGGCGTCGCGGGCGACACGATCCGCATCGTCGACGGCGACGACGAGCCGTGCCCGCCCGCCCGCTTCGACGACGACGGCCGGCTCCTGAACGCCGCCGACTGCGTCGGCGAGATCGTGAACACGGCCGGATCGGGGCCGTTCGAGGGCTACTACAACAACGACGAGGCCACCGCCGCGGCCACCCGCGGGGGCTGGTACCGCTCCGGCGACCTCGGGTACCTCGACGACGACCGCTACCTCTACTTCGCGGGGCGCACCGCGGACTGGATCCGCGTCGACGGCGAGAACTTCCCCGCCGGCCCGATCGACGACGCGCTGTCCTCGAACGACGACGTCGTGATCGGCGTCGCCTACGGCGTGCCCGACGTGCACGCGGGCGACCAGGTCATGGCCGCGCTCGTGCTGCGCGACGGCGCGACGTTCGATCCCGAGGCCTTCGCGGCGTGGATCGACGGCTCGTCGGGGCTCGGCCCGAAGTGGCGACCCCGCTACGTGCGGGTCGCGGCGCAGCTGCCGACGACCGGGACCAACAAGGTCGTGAAGCGGACGCTGGCCCACCAGCACCTCCGGCGCGACCGGGTCGGCGACGAGGACGCGCTGTGGGTCCGCGAGCGCGGCGAGCCGTACCGCCCGTTCGGCGCCGGCGACGAGGCGGCGCTGCACGAGGCGATCGAGGCGGCGGGCCGGTCCCGCTTCTGGGACCTGTAGCCCGTGGACCTCGCCCTGCGCCCCGACGAGCTCGAGTTCGCCGCCACCGCACGCGCCTGGCTGGCCGAGCACCTCGACGTGCCCCCGTCGTTCGACTCGCTCGACGACGAGATCGAGTGGGGCCGCGGGTGGCAGGCCCGGCTGGCTGCCGACCGGTGGGTCGGCATCTACTGGCCGGCCGAGTTCGGCGGGCGGGGCGCGAGCCCGGTCCAGGTCGCGCTGTTCAACATGGAGTACGCCCGCGCGGGGGCGCCGCAGCCCGTGAACCGGGTCGGGATCAACCTCGCCGGCCCCACGCTGCTGGCGCACGGCACCGACGAGCAGCGCCGTCGCTGGCTGCCGCGCATCCTCGACGCGTCGGAGATCTGGTGCCAGCTGTTCAGCGAGCCCGACGCGGGGAGCGACCTCGCGTCGCTGAGCACGCGGGCCACCCCCACCGTGCTCCCCGACGGCCGCGAGGGGTGGTCCCTCACGGGCCAGAAGGTGTGGACGAGCTACGCCACGTACGCCCGCTGGGGCATCTGCCTCGCACGGACCGACGCCGAGGCGCCGAAGCACCGGGGGATCTCCTACCTCGTGGTGGACATGGAGGCGCCGGGCATCGAGATCCGACCGCTCGTGCAGCTGACCGGCGAGGCCGAGTTCAACGAGGTGTTCCTGGACGACGTGTTCGTACCCGCGGACCACCTCGTCGGCGGTCTGCACCAGGGCTGGGCGGTGGCGAACACGACGCTCGCCCACGAGCGGGGCACGAACTTCCCGTTCAAGGAGCAGGTCGTCCACGAGGTGTTCCTCGACGAGCTGTACCGCCTCGCTGCGGCCGGCGGCACGCTCGACGACCCCGAGGTGGCCGACCACCTCGCCCGGGCGTTCGTGGAGCTGCGCGTGCTCCGGTTGCACAACTGGCGCACGCTCGGGCGCCTCGCCGCCGGCCACGAGCCGGGTCCGGAGTCGAGCTGGATCAAGCTCACGTGGACCGACATGACCCAGCACCTGTCGGCCGCGGCCCTCGAGGTCCTGGGCGACGACGGTCAGCTCGACGGGCCGTGGGCGCGCCAGTACCTGTGGTCGAAGGCGGCCTCGATCGCGGGCGGCACCTCGGAGGTGCAGCGCACGATCATCGGCGACCGCCTGCTCGGCCTGCCCCGTTGACCGACCGGGTCGGGCGACGTCGCTCGGTCGTCGTCAGCGGATGAGGCCGAGGCCGAACTGGCAGTGCGGACCGCCCCAGTGCTCCACGATCTTGCCGTCGCGGATCCGGAGGATCGCCGTGCCGTTGATCTCGACCGGCTCGCCCGACGGCTCGACGTCGAAGAAGGCGGTGCCCGTGTGCGTGCCCCGCACCGTCCAGTTCGACACCACGAGGTCGTCCGACTCGATCAGCAGCTCGACGGAGAACTCCATGTCGGGGAACGCGGAGCGCACCTGGTCCCACCAGATCTGCTCCTCGCCGCGGACGTCGGTGCCGACCCGCTCGGGCGACACGCGCGTGGTCACGTGGCTGTGGAAGTCGGGGGCCCAGAAGTCGTAGACGGCCTCGGTGTCGCCGTCGAACATCGCGTTCGAGTACTCGGCCAGCATCTTCAGGTTCTCCGACATGGCCGCGACCGTAGGTCAGGGCGTCGGGCCGGCGGCGGCCGGAGGCGCGGTCAGGCGGAGGGCGCCACGAGGTCGCGGTCGCGGGACTCGACGCGCCGCAGGCCGACGATCCTCGGCCCGGCAGGCGTGTCGACGCGGTCGTGCTCGATGGTCACGCCGAGCACGAACGGGCGGAGGCCGTCCGGCCCGGGGGCGGTCGGCACCTGCGCCCGGACCCGCTCCATCACGGTCCGGCGGCGGCGCACGCCCCGCTCGCCCGTGAGCGCCAGCAGCTCCGCCTGCGCCCGGCGCCCCGCGTCGGTGATCGGTGCCACGTCGCCGATCCCGAGCTTGGTCGCGATCGTGCGCATCGACCCGGCGATGGTGGCCAGGTCGAACACCCCGGCGACGCCGATGACCAGGGCGAGGTCGTCGAAGCCGGGGATGCCGACACGACCGGGCATCTCGAACGAGGTGTACGCGTCCCGAATGCCGATCAGCGCGGCGTCGGGATCGATGGCCAGCGCCGCCCCGCTCAGCGCCAGGTAGAACTCGTAGTGGTTCTGCTCGTCGCCGGCGACCGGGCGCAGGGCCGTCCGGCCGGCGCGGTCGAGCAACCAGCTGAGGCCGTTGTGCGCCTCCTTCGTCAGGTGCTCCTGGAGCGTGAGGTAGGCGAAGGCGTGGTACGAGCTCGGCGGGTCCACCTCGGTGCCGTGGCGGAGCTGGCTGGTCCGACCGGCGAGGTACGTGGCGTGGTCGATGACCCCGCCGTCGGCGATGAGCCCGCTGAGCAGGGCGTAGTCGCGCATCAGCACGCCGTGGGCGTCCTCCTCGGCGGTCCACTCCTGCACCCACTCGACGAGGGCGTCGCTGCCGCCGGCGATGACCATGCTCTTGTGCGTGTAGTGGGGGAGGTTGTCCTCGGTCAGGAGGTTGACGAGGAACGCCGCGGCCAGCACCGGCCGCACGTCCACGCCGTACTCGTCGCCGAAGTCGCGCAGGTGGTCCTGGAGCCCCTGGCGGAGGACGGGTCCGTAGGCGAGGGGGTCGCGGTCGGCGTCGCCCGACGCCGTGGTGGTCCGGGCCGCCCGGGCCAGCACGCTCGGCGGGTAGAGCGGCTCCCGCCGCCCGTGCGGGGTGCGCATGTGCGCCTCGTGGGCGGCGACGATCGTGTCGTCGATCTCGGACAGGAGCGGGAGGTTCACTTACCCATGGTAACCCCGAGCCTCCCCGGTTCAGACCACCCGGCCCGCCAGCTGTGAGGCCGCTCGGGCGGCGAGCGCCACGAGGGTGAGGGTGGGGCCGTACCCGGTCGACGTCGGGAAGACCGAGCTGTCGCAGATCAGCACGTTGTCCACGTCCCAGAGGCGGCTCGACGGGTCGACCACCGAGGTGGCGGGGTCCGCACCCATGCGGGTGGTGCCGATGACGTGTCGGCTGGCGGGAGCGAGGCCCAACGGCGACATCCCGGCGTCCTCGCCGATCGGGGGCGACGTGCTGGTGACGGTCCACTCGGCCCCGGCGTCCCGGAGCACGGCCTCGAGGCGCGGGCCCACGTGGGCCGAGGTCGCGAGCTCGTGCCGGTGCGGCGACCACGTGACGCGCCCGGCGGGGCCGCCCCACGCGTCGCGCACGGTCGGGTCGAGGTCGATGCGGTTCTCGGGGCGGGCCAGGTCCTCGCCCTGCATCGTGAACACCCACAGGCGCTCTCGCAGCGACGAGTCGCGCATCGACGCGCCGTGGTGGGCGCCGGGGCCGTAGATGAGCGCCTCCTGCACCGGCCCGGCCGCGCCGCCGTGCTCGACGATGCCGCCCCGCAGCCACGGCAGCCCCGCGTCGCGCGCCGCCGCCCGCTGCGCGTCGTCGCCGACGATGTGGTCGTCGTGCAGGTGGGTCACCGAGCGACCGCGGCTCGCTCCCCAGACCCGCTGCGGGAAGGCCCCGACCGTCAGCGTCTGGAAGTGGTACATGAGGTTGCGCCCGACCAGGCCGGAGCTGTTGCCGAGACCGTCGCGGAGCAGCAGGCGCGGCGTCTCGAAGGCGCCGCCCGCCAGCACGACGTACGACGAGCGCAGCTCGACCTCGGGCGGGTCACCCGCGTCGGGCCCGACCGAGAGGTCGAGGTAGCGGACGCCCGTGGCGCGGCGACCGGTGGCGTCCCGGGTGATGCCGACCGCCATCGCCTCCGGCACGATCCGGCACCGGCCGGTCCGCAGCGCGCGGCGGAGCAGCGCGACGGGGTCGCCCTTCGCCTCGATCGGGCAGCCGTGGTGGCCGCAGAACCCGCAGTTGTTGCAGGCCGGGCGACCGTCGTACGGCACGCTGTTCACGCCCGTCGGCGCCCGGTACGGGTGCAGGCCGTGGCGCTCGGCGGCGGGCACCGAGAGCGTGGTGCCGTACATGTCGGCGCCGGGCGGCATCGGGTACGGCCCCGACCGCCACGCCGCGAACGGGTTGGTCTCCTCGCCGGCCACGCCGACGAGGCGCTCCGCCTCGGCGTAGAACGGCTCGAGGTCCGCGTAGGCGAGGGGCCAGTCCACGACGTCGGCGCCCTCGACCGGGCCGAGCGCGGTGCGGAGGTGGAAGTCCTCCTCGCGGAAGCGCGGCAGCTTGCCGTCGGCGTGCACGCCGCCGCCGCCGACCGTGGACGGCAGGTTGTTCACCTCACCGGTGAACAGGCGGTCGCCGTCCTGCTCCGAGCTGCGGAACGTGCGCGGCTCCAGCAGCGGGTCCGGACCGAGCACGTGGCGCCGCGTGAACTTCAGCTCGTCGTTCGAGAAGTGGCCGAGCGGGCCGAACGGCTCGTCGAGCTCGAGCAGGTGGTTGCGGCCCTTCTCGAGGACCACGACGGACCAGCCCGCCTCGGACAGCACGTGGGCCGCGGTCGAGCCCCCCGGCCCGGAGCCGATGACGACGACGTCGCAGTCGAGGTCGGTCACGCCCCGACCCCCGATCGTCCTGTTGTGGGGGGCCGCCGGGGGGAACGACGGTGCGCCCCACAAAAA
>JAEVZA010000301.1 GCA_023392475.1 Actinomycetes bacterium
CGTCCGTGCCGTCCCGCGTCCCCGACAGGACGCCCTCGGCGCCCGGCCCCAGCGGGGTGGTCACCGGGGAGGAGCTGACGACGTGGACGTCGCCGCCCATCCCGGCGGCCGCACCCTGGAGGCCGACGGCCGGGTCGAACGACGCACCGGGTGGCAGCGTGTAGCGGGCCACCATCGTGGCGTAGTCGGTGTGGTTCGTGAGCGCCGTCGCCATGCCGATGCCCTGGGCCGCGGCGGGCGTGCCGGCCGCGGCGTCCGGCCGGAACGCGGTGTCCCCGGGGAGGTCGGCGGAGAACGTCCCGTCGGGCGCCTTGAACGACGTCCAGCGGACGGACGCCGCGTCGACCGGCGCCTTGCGGACGCCGACGAGGAACAGGCCGGCGATCACGAGCGCCACGACCACCGCGACGGCGCCGACGAGGAGCAGCGGCCCCCGGCCGCGGGGCGCGGGCGCGGCGACCGGTGCGTCGGCGGCGGCGTCGGCCGCCCGGAACCCCGGTCCCGGATCCGCCCCCCACGGGCCCATCGGCTGCTCGGGGATCGTGACGGGCTGCTTGCAGACCCCGCACGTGTCGGAGCCGGTCGGCACGAGGAACTGGCAGTGCGGGCAGGGGGTCATCGCCCTCGTCCCCGGGACATCGGGTCGAGGTCGACGGGCGCGTCGGGGGCTCGCATGCACAGAGGATCGGCCGGTCCGGGGCCCCGGTTGAACGTTGCGCCGTCGGCGGCCGCCCTCGTCGGGCGGGGTATGGGGCGCGACGACGTGCGTCCCGGGGGTCAGTCGACCTCGAGCAGCACCTTGCCGACGTTGGCGTTGGAGGCCACGTAGGTGTGGGCGGCCCCCACCTCGGCGAGCGGGTACCGGCGGTCGATGACCGGCCGGAGCGCCCCCGATTCGAACAGCGGGACCAGGTCGTGCGCGCAGCGTCGGCTGACGGCGGCCTTCTCCTCGGGGGGTCGGCCGCGCAGGACCGTGCCGATCCAGCGGATGCGGCGCCGCAGGAGCTCGCCGACGGGGACGGTGGCGTCGCCGCCGCCCATGACACCGACCTGCACGATGGTGCCGGTGACGCGGGTGGCGGCGATGTTGCGGGCCGCGTAGTCGCCCCCGATCACGTCGAGCGTGACGTCGACGCCGGCGCCACCGGTCGCGTCCCGGCACGCGGCGACGAAGTCCTCGCAGGTGTGGTCGACGACGACGTCCGCACCGAGGTCACGGCACCGCGCCACCTTGCCGGTCGAGCAGGTGACCACGACGCGCGCGCCGACCGCGTGCGCGAGCTGGATCCCTGCGGTGCCCACGCCCGAGCCCCCGGCGTGGACCAGCGCCCAGCCGCCCGCCGTCAGGCCGCCCTGGAGCACGAGGGCGTCGTACGCGGTGATGAAGACCTCGGGCACCGCGCCCGCGTCGGGCAGCCCGACCGACACCGGCACCGTGATCAGCTGGCGCTCGGGCACCACCGCGAGCTCGGCGTAGGCACCACCCCCAACGATCGCCATGACCGCGTCGCCGACCTCGACGTCGGTGACGCGGGCGCCGACCTCGGCCACCCGCCCCGCCAGCTCCATGCCAGGGATCTCGTGCTCCATCGGCGGTCCCGGGTAGAGCCCCATGCGCTGGAGCAGGTCGGCGCGGTTGATCGCGGTCGCCGCGACCCGGACCACCACCTCGTCGGGTCCCGGCACGGGATCGGGGACGTCCCGGAGGGTGAGCACCTCGGGGCCGCCGTAGGACTCCAGCACGATGGCTCGCACCCGCCGCACGGTAGCGGCCGGGGTGGCCACGGTGGCCGGATGCGCGTGGCGCTGGCAGCATGGCCGCCCATGTCCGAGCGCGAACCCGACGTCACCGAGGTCACGATCGACCGGGACGCCGGCGAGCTGCGCCTCACGTTCGAGGACGGCACCTCCGGGGCGATCGGCCTGGTGGAGCTGCGCCTCGCCTGCCCCTGCGCGTCCTGCCGTGCGGCCCGCCAGCAGGGCCGGGAGGGCTGGCCGCTCCGGCCCGACCCGGAGCCGCTGGCCGTCACGTCGGCCGAGCTCGTGGGGGCGTGGGGGCTCGGCATCGAGTGGAACGACGGCCACGCCACCGGGATCTACCCGTTCACCGGGTTGCACCGGTGGGTGGTCACCGGGGCGCCCGACCTCCACCCCGACTCCGGGCTCGGCGGCTGACCGTGGACCACGACTGGCCGCCCGAGCTCCTCGCGCTGGCCGGCGAGGCGCGCGAGGTCGGCCGTGCCGCCGCCGCAGGACGCGACGTGCGCGAGGACTCCTGGCTGATCGGGACCTCGCGCGACTTCTCGCTCGAGCTCGGTCGACGCGGCTGGCTCGGCATGACCTGGCCGGTCGAGGAGGGCGGCGGCGGCCGCCCACCGATCGAGCGGTTCGTGGTGTTCGAGGCCCTCATCTCCGAGGGGGCACCCGTCGCGACGTCGTGGTTCGCCGACCGGCAGATCGGGCCGACGCTGCTCCAGTTCGGCACGCCCGAGCAGCGGGAGCGCTGGCTGCCCGACATCGTCGCCGGCACGTCCGCGTGGTCGATCGGGATGAGCGAGCCGGACGCGGGCTCCGACGTCGCGTCGCTCCGGACGCGGGCGGTGCGCCACGGCGAGACGTGGATCGTGGACGGGCAGAAGGTCTGGACGTCGGGCGCGGCCGAGGCCGACTGGTGCTACCTGATCGCGCGCACCGACCCCGACGCTCCCCCGCACGCGGGCCTGTCCGAGTTCGTCGTGGACCTGCGCGCTCCGGGCGTGGAGGTGCGACCGATCGTCGACGCGACCGCGAACGCGCACTTCTGCGAGGTGCGCCTCGAGGGCGTCGAGGTGCCCGAGTCCCACCGCGTCGGCACCCTGCACGGCAGCTTCAAGCAGGTGATGCGGCAGATGGAGCACGAGCGGGGCGGCATCGACCGGCTCGTGTCCAACCGGCGCCTGTACCTGGACGCGCTGCCGCTCGTCGACGGCGACGACCCGCTCGCCCGCCAGGAGGTCGCGGCCCTGGAGGCGGGCTACCGGATCGGCCGCCTGATGGTGCTCCGAGAGGTGCTCGGCCAGGCGGCGCCCGGGTTCTCGGCCGTGACCAAGACCTGGTGCACGGAGTTCGAGCAGCGCGTCGCGGACTTCTGCGTCTCGACCGCCGGTGCCGACGCGCTGCGGTGGAACCGTGCGTCGCGGAACGTCTGCTACGCGCCCGCCTACACGATCATGGGCGGCACCACGCAGATCCTCCGCAACATCATCGGCGAGCGCGTGCTCGGGCTCCCCCGCGAACCCCGCCCCTGATCCGTTCTGTTCGTCCGAAGCGGCAGGAAGCACCCCCTTCCGACGAACAGAACGGTGGTGGGTGGGCCGGACGGGGCGGGTGCGGGCGGGCGCGGGCGCGGGCGGGTCAGTCGAGGCGGCGGACGGGGAGGTCGCCGAGGGGTGGGCCGACGACCACGTCGACGTCGGTGATCCACGCCTCGGGTCCCGTCACGACGACCGGGTTCACGAGCACCTCGTGGATCTCGTCGACGTCGTCGACCAGCGCGGCGAGGCGGTGGACGAGCGCGACCACCGGCACGCGGTCGAGCGGGTCGGTGAGCGCGCGACCCACCGACGACGTGGACACGAGCGTCGACGCGTCGGGCAGGGCCAGCGGGAGCACGCCCAGCTCCCACGGGTCGAACACCGTCGCAGGTCCCCCGAGGCCGACCTCGACGGTCGCCGAGCCGTCGTCGTCGCGCCGGACCCGCACGGCCACGTCGATCCCCTGCTCGATGTAGCGCTGGACGACCGCGGGGGTGAGCCCGTCGCCGAGGCCCCCGGCCATGCGCGCCCACGTCGCCCGCAGGTCGTCGGGACCGGCGATGTCCACGCCGACACCGCCGAGAGCGGTGCGCTTGCGGCGGTCCCGGGCGCGCGCCTTCAGCGCCACCGGCCAGCCGAGGAGCTCGGCGGCGACGAGCGCCGCGTCGACGTCGTCCACCGTGCGGCGCGCCGCGACCCGCAGGCCGTACGTGGAAAGGAGCGCCTCCTGCGCGTCGTGGTCCAGCGCCACGGTGCCGGTGCCCGCGCCGTCGGCGTCGGCCAGCGCCGCGCCCACGACGGC
>JAEVZA010000326.1 GCA_023392475.1 Actinomycetes bacterium
CACCACGCTCGCGGTCGACGCCGGCGCGCTGACGAAGTAGCCGGCGCACGCTTGGCTCCTGCGCCGGCCCGGCAGGGCTGGCCCCGTGGCGGCGGGGGAAGATGGTGGCCGTGCCCGAGGGCGACACCATCCACCGCACCGCGGCGAGGCTGCGGCCCGCGCTCGAGGGCCAGCGGCTGCTGCGGTTCGAGGCGTCGCGCATGGCCGGCACGAGGCCGCGGGTCGGCGAGACCATCGACACCGTCGAGGCCGTCGGCAAGCACCTGCTGATGCGGTTCTCCGGCGGGCTGACCCTCGAGACGCACATGCGGATGACCGGGTCGTGGCACCTGTACCGCAGCGGCGGGCCCGGCGGTCGGGGGGAGCGGTGGCGCAAGCCGGCCCACCTCGTGCGCTGCCGGATCGACGTGCCCGACTGGACCGCCGTCTGCTTCTCGGCGCCGGTCGTGCGGACGTTCCCGACCGCCGCGAGCGGCACGGCCGTCGACCCGATCGGGCACCTCGGACCCGATCTTGCGGTGCCGGTCGACGACGAGGTCGTCGCCGAGTGCGTGCGGCGGATGGACGTGTCGGAACCGGACCGGGCGATCGGCGACGTGCTGCTCGACCAGCGCGTCGCGAACGGCGTCGGCAACGTGTACCGGTCCGAGGTGTGCTGGGCGTGCCGGGTCTCGCCCTTCCGTGCGGTCGCCGAGGTGCCCGAGTAACTGCGCGCCGAGCTGGTGCGGACCGCCGCCCGCCTGCTGCGGGCCAACCTCACGATGACGTCGCGCACGACCGTCCCCGGTGGGCTCGCCGTCTACGGCCGGCGGGGCCGGCCGTGCCGGCGCTGCGGCACCGCGGTGCGGTCCGACCACCGCAGCGAGCACGCCCGCGTCGTCTACTGGTGCCCCACCTGCCAGCCGGCGCCGACGGCGGGTGGTCGGGCTCAGGACAGCGGGAAGTAGCCGGGCACGCGCTGGTGCGGCGTGTCGAGGTACACCTTCGCCTCGGGCAGCCCGCCGAAGCGGCCGTGGCTCCAGCGCACCTCCACGTGGCCGGCGACCTCGAGCGTGGCGCGGTCGGCGCGGCGCCGGACCTCGGCCCGCCAGGCCACCCGCGCCTGGCCGGTGCCCTCGGCGGCCACGTCGAACGTGCGCAGCTCGAACGCCTGCCGCCAGTCCCACGGCGTGGCCACCCGGATGCGCAGCGAGTCCCGGGCCCCGGTGCCGAGCACGAAGTACGGCGCCGCGGCGAGCCGCAGGAGCCGCCACAGCATGGCGACGCGGTCGCGCTCGCCGGCGAGGTGGGCCTGCCACCGCGCGGCCGAGCCCGCCGAGGCGGCGACCGCGAGGTCGCGGTACGCCTCCGCGCACCCCTCCGCCCAGTCGCGCGGGATGCGGCCGCGCAGCTCCTTGCGCTGGGCGACGGTGAGCGACGTCACCCGCTCCGGCAGGTCGAGGTCGTGGCCGTGGGCGCGCCGCACGAGCTGGAACAGGCGCTGGTGCTCGGCCGGGGCGACGACGTCGAACCAGTTCACCTCGGTCCGGCGGGCCTGCCCGCCGGTGAGGCACCGGTCGAACAGCGCATCGGGCGCGGAGTTGTGCAGCACCTGCGAGAGGTACTTGCAGCTGACGAGGTAGACGTGGTCGATCCGGAGGTCCGCGGGCACCACCTCGTCGCCCGGGTCGCGGTGCGGGCCCTTCCACTCGACCACCGCGGGCGGCCGGCACCGCAGGCCGTCCTCGGCGCGGAACAGGGCCCTGCCGTTGTTCCAGGCGGCCAGGAACTCCGCGTGGTGCTCGCGGCGGTCGTGGGCGTCGCGCAGCCGCGCCCACGTGGCGTCGTCGACGTTGCGGAGCTCGGTCGGGCGGTCGCCGAGCGGGGCGTCGGGGTCCTCGCGCCCGAGCGCGCCGAGGCCGGTCGCGATCTCGGTGATCTCGGTCCGAAGCGCCGGCACGGCCGTCCATCATGGCCGCTCCGGCCCGGTCCCCCGGCCCCGCGGCGACGGCTACGGTGCGGCCATGCCCACCGTCGAGGAGATGCAGGACACCGTCCGGCGCTACGCCGCCGCCCACTCGGCCGGCGACATCGACGCCGTCGCCGCGGTCTTCGCGTCGGACGCGATCGTCGCGGACCCGGTCGACCAACCGGCCCACGCCGGACGCGACGCGATCCGCGCCTTCTTCGCGGGGACCCACGAGTTCCTCGACGCGATGGACCTGCGCATCACCGGACCGATCCGCGCCGTCGACCGGTGGGCGGCCGTGCCGTTCCAGGCCGTGTCCACGATGGGCGACTCGAAGGTGGCGGTGGACATCATCGACGTCTTCACGTTCGGCGACGACGGCCTGGTCACCGAGATGCGGGCGTACTGGTCGACCGCCGACATCCGCCCGTACGAGGACTGAGCGGAGCCGAGCTGCTCACCGCGCTCGTCGCGCTCGCCCTCGTCGCGCTCGGCGCGCTCGGCGTGTGGGTCGCCTGGCGGGGCAGCCACGGCGACGAGGCCGACCGCCGGGCCGCCACGCCCACCGGGCTCGCGGGAGGCGTGCTGGTGCTCGCCGGTGTGGCCGTCGGCGTGTCGGGCGCGAGCTCGCCGCCGGGGGTGGTGGCGATCGTGGTGGCCGTGCTCGCGGTGGTGGTCGGCGGAGCGGCCCGGTTCAGCGCCGCTCGCGGCGCCACACGAGCTTGAGGCCCGACCACACGTCGTCGATCGCGCACACCTTGACGTCGACGAGCCCGAGCGGGAGCGCCACCTCGCGCACGACGTCCTCGGTCACGTCCGTCGGCACCTTCGACGCCCGCTTCGGCCACGCCACCCAGGCCGCGCCGTCGGGGTGGACGGCCCGGCCGAGCGCCTCGATGCGCCGGGCGAGGTCGACACGGCGCACGTGGTAGCTGACGACGACGTCGAGGTGGCCGCCGAGCCGGCGCCGCACGGTGATGCCGTCGGGGAGCGTGGCCAGCGGGTCGTCGTAGCCGCCGGGCGGCCCGAGCAGCGCGACGACCGCGCCCTCGGCGATGCCGAGCTTCGCCGGGAGGGGCGTGCCGGAGTAGCCCGCGGCCACCGTGCGCTCCGGGTCAGCCCCGGCCGAGCACGCGGTCGACCGCGATCTCGATGGCGACCCGATCGGCCCGGTCGCCGGGCGTCCGGTAGCGCGCCGCGTAGCCGGCGACCGCGTCGGCGACGCGCCCGGGGTCGTCGGTCACGGTGATCGCGCCCTCGAGCGTCAGCCAGCGACCGCCGTCCACCTGGCAGACCGCGCCGCGGCCGCCGCGGCGGGCGTTGGCCACCTTGGCCGACGGCTCGAAGGTGATGATGCGGACCAGCCGCTCGGCGGCGTCGTAGGAGAACCCGACCGGCACGACGTGCGGGGATCCGTCGGCGCGCGTGGTGCTCAGCGTGGCGAGGTGCCGCTCCGAGAGGAACGCGAGCACCTCGTCGGGCAGCTCGGCGGGGTCGAGGGCCACGTCGATCTCCGTCGATGCCGGCGTCAGGTCGAGGCCACGGCGGCCAGGATGTCCAGCCGCGCCGCCCGGCGCGACGGGAGCCACGCCGCGAGCAGGCCGGCGAGCGCGGCCACCACCACGATCGCCACGAGCTGCACGATCGGCAGGTGGTACGTCAGGATGCCCGGGTTGTTCGCGGCGATCGCCACGGTCAGGGCGACGGAGAACAGGATCCCGATCACGAGCCCGATCAGCGTGCCGAAGATGGCGATGATGGCGGCCTCGATGCGCACGGTCCGGCGCAGCTGGCGGCGGCTCATGCCGACGGCGCGCAGCAGCCCGAGCTCACGCGTCCGCTCGAGCACCGACAGCGACAACGTGTTGGCGATGCCCACGAGGGCGATGATGATCGCGAGGCCCAGCAGCGCGTAGATGATGAACAGGAACGTGTTGATGGGGCCGGTCTGCGCGTCGATGTACTGCTGCAGGTCCTGGACCTGCACCGTCGGCGAGTCCTTCACGATCTCGTCCAGCTGGTGGCGGAGCGTGGTGAGGTTCGTGCCGTCCTTGGCCGTCACGTAGATCTGCGCGTCCACGTTGAACAGCGGGAGCGCGTTCTTCTCGTACGTGGTCATCGGCATCCAGATGTTGCCCTGGCCCACGTTCTTCTCGAAGATGACCGCCACCTTCAGGCGCTGCTCGCCCGTGGCCGCGAAGTAGACGGGGATCTCGTCGCCGAGCTTCCAGTCGCGCTGCTCCGCGTAGTGTTGGTTGACGGCGATGGTGCCGTCGACGAGGTCCGACGGCGAGCCCTGCAGCGTGCCTGCGTCGATGGTCTTGAACCACGTGCCGGGCTCGACCCCGAGGGCGAACGTCTGGTCGCCCGCGGGCGCGGCGTCGGTCGAGCCGATCTGGCCGGCGATCGTGGTGGTCGTGGTGCCGGCGGCGTCCTCCCGGGCCTTCGCGTCGAGCAGCGTGAGGAACGAGAAGCGCACGGGGCTGACCATGGCCACGTCGGGCAGCTCCCGCACCCGGTCCGCCGTGTCCTTCGGGATCGCCCCGAACGACGTGACCGAGGCGGTGGCGACCACGTAGTCGGCGTTGATCGAGCTCTTGATCGTGGTGTCGGCGGTGTACTTGATCGACGACGCCACGATGGCGATCACGACCACGAGCGTGACGCCGATCGTGAGGGCGGCGGCGGTGGCGGAGGTCCGCTTCGGGTTGCGGGCCGCGTTCTGGCCGGCCAACCGCCCGGTGATGCGGCCCCGTGCCGAGAACGGCGAGGCGAGCAAGCGGCTCACCGGCGCCGCGATGAGCGGTCCGAGGATCACGGCGACCGAGACGAGCAGGAGGACGGCGCCGATGCCGACCATCGGGAGGTTCGAGCCGGCGAGCCCGAAGCCGAGCAGCGCGACGCCGCCGACGACCATGATCGCCCCCCACACCTTGCGGGCGGTCGAGAGGTCGGCCCGGTCGAGCGACACCTCGTTGAGGGCCGCGATCGGCGGCACCTTCGTGGACCGCCAGGCGGGGATGATCGCCGAGAGCGCGGTGATCCCCACGCCGATCACGAACGCGAGCACGACGGTGCCGACGGTCAGACCCGGCACGGTCGAGTCGACCGTGAAGAAGTTGCTCATCAACGACAGCAGCCCCGCGGCCAGCAGCATCCCGAGCAGCAGGCCGAGGACGGACGCGATCAGCCCGATGAGCAGCGCCTCGAACATGGTGGCGCCGAGCACCTGGCGCCGGCGCGCCCCGACGGCGCGGAGCAGCGCCGTCTCGCGCGTCCGCTGGGCGACGATGATCGAGAAGGTGTTGTAGATGATGAAGATCGAGACGAAGAGCGCGATGTAGCCGAAGACGCCCACGAACGTGCCGAGGATGTCCACGAACTGCGAGATCTGCTCCTGGCTCTCCTTGGTGAACGCATCGCCCGTGAGGACCTGCGTGTCGGGGAGGGCCTTCGCCAGCGAGCGGGCCAGCTCCTCCTGCGACACGCCCTCGTCGGCCGCCACCGCGACGTAGTTGAACCGGCCCTCCTGCTGCGACAGCCGCTGGGCCGTCGGCGTCGTGAACATGAGCGGCTTCGCGCCGCTCGACTGGGTGCCGTCGGGCCCGAGCCCGAGCAGCCCGACGAGCTTGAACCGCTCCGTGCCCTGCTGGTTCGTCGCGATCGTGACCTCGTCGCCGACCCGCAGCCCGAGGTCCCCCGCGGTCTTGAAGTCGAGCGCGACCTCGTCGTCCGCCTGGGGTCCGCGGCCGTCGGTGAGCGTGCCGAAGCGCAGGTCCTTGTCCTGGAGCCAGTTGTAGGTGATCGTCGGCGGCCCGAAGCCGCCGCCGAAGACCTTGCCCTGGGCGTCCACGAGCTCGGCGCCGCCCTGGGCCTCGATCACGCCCTGCGAGGCGCGGACCCCCTGCACCTTCGCGACCTCGTCGGCGACCGACGCGGGGATGGCGGGTCGCAGCGGCTGGCCGAACGGCGTCTGCTGGGTGTTGGGGGAGCGGACGACCGCGTCGATCCCCGAGTACACGTCGCCGACGAGCCCCTTGATCGAGTTGCTGAGGCTGGTCGACAGCAGCTGCGTGCCGGTCAGGAACGCGATGCCGAGGACGATCGCGATGCTGGTGGTGACCAGGCGGCGCTTGCGGGCCATCAGGTCCTTGAACGCGACGCGGAGCATCAGTCGCCGAGGCGCTTGAGCATGTCCAGCACGCCCGCCGCGGTGGGGTCGGCCATCTCGGTGACGATCACGCCGTCGGCCAGGAAGATCACCCGGTCCGCGTACGCCGCCGCGGTCGCGTCGTGCGTGACCATGACGATGGTCTGGTCCAGGTCCGACACCGCGTGGCGCATGAACTGCAGGATCTCGCCGCCCGCCTTGGAGTCGAGGTTGCCGGTGGGCTCGTCGGCGAAGACGATCTCGGGCCGGCTGGCGAGCGCCCGGGCCACGGCCACCCGCTGCTGCTGGCCGCCCGACAGCTCGCTCGGGCGGTGCGACAGGCGGCTGCGCAGGCCGACCGTGTCGATCACCTGGTTGAACCAGTCCGTGTCCGCCTTGCGGCCGGCGAGGTCCATCGGGAGCGTGATGTTCTCCGCGGCGGACAGGGTGGGGATCAGGTTGAACGCCTGGAAGACGAAGCCGATCTTGTCCCGGCGCAGCTCCGTGAGCTCGCCCTCGCTGAGGTCATCGAGGTAGGTCTCGCCGATGAACACCCGCCCGCTCGTGAGGCGGTCGAGCCCGGCGAGGCAGTGCATGAGCGTGGACTTGCCGGAGCCCGACGGGCCCATGATCGCCGTGAAGCGGCCCCGTTCGAAGCTGACGGTCACGCCGTCGAGGGCCCGAACCTCCGTGTCTCCCTCGCCGTAGACCTTGCGGGCGTCGATCGCGCCGGCGGCGGCGACCTGCGTGCTGGTGCTGGGGATGGACACGACGGCTCCTGGGTGTCGACCGGGGGGAGGGCGCCGGGGGCGCGGCCGCGACGATAGTGGTGGGGTCAGGCGTCCGCCCCCGCGGCCGCCGCGGCGACGACCTCGGGGTCCCACACGCGCCGGCTCAGCGGCGACACGTGCGACACCGCGAGCCGAGCCCAGTGCTTGTGCACGTCGGGGCGGGCTCGGCAGGCGATGCGGAACAGCAGGCGGGCGTCCCGGCCGCGGCGCAGCCGGGCCGCGGCGACGCCGCCGATGGTGGCGTACCGGGCGAGCAGCTCGCCGTCGGGGATCGGTGTGCGCGCCATGGCCTCGAGGCCCTGGAAGGCCCAGCGCAGCCGCAGCTCGTCGCCCTCCGCCGGCGCCTCGGGCGCGGGCTCGAACCACGCGACCAGCAGCTCGGGCGTGTGCGCGACCCGCTCGTCCCG
>JAEVZA010000373.1 GCA_023392475.1 Actinomycetes bacterium
GTGCGGCCCGGCGCGCTGGCCGACGCTCGGCGGCTCGGGCCGACCGCTCGAGGTCGAGGCCGACGTGGCGTACGGCCCGGCGACCGGCTGCCCCGGCTCGGACGCGACCTGCGGCGGCTCGCAGGAGCTCGACGTGCACCGGTCCGGGGTCGACGTCGACGGCGCCCGCCCGGTGCTCGTGTGGATCCACGGCGGCGGCTGGCGCTCGGGCGACAAGTCGGAGGCCGCGCCGCCGTACCTCGTCGACCTGCTCGGGCAGGGCTGGGACATCGTGGCGGTGAACTACCGGCTCGCCCCCGCCTCGCCGTTCCCCGCCGCGCTCGAGGACGTGAAGCTCGCGGTGCGCTGGGTGAAGGAGCACGCGCCGTCGCACGGGTGGGACCCCGACCGCGTCGTCGTGGGCGGCGACTCGGCGGGTGGCAACCTCGCGGTCATGGTCGCCGTCACGGCCGGCCAGGCGTACGAGCCCGGCGACGGCGGCACGGGCACGACGGCGGCGGGCGGCGACGGGGGAGCGGGCGTCGACTCGTCGGTCGCCGGCGCGCTGTCGGTCTCGGGGATCATGCAGGCCGACGACGAGGTGAGCTGGAAGTCGGCGATGGACGCGCTCGTCACCGCCTACACCGGCTGCGCGTCCTGCGCCGAGGCGTCGAACGCCTTCCCGGCCGCCTACCTCGACCCGAGCGACCCGCCGCTGCACCTCGTGCAGGGGACCGACGACCCGCTGGTGTCGGTCGCCAGCGCCGACGCGCTCTGCCTGGCCGCGACGACGGCCGGCGTGGGCTGCGCCGTGGACACCGTCGTCGGCAGCCCCACCGCGCCGGCCGGCCACGTGCCGGACGACGGCGTGGACACCGGCGCGCTCCTCGCCTTCCTCGACCGGGTCGGCCGGGCGCCGAGCGGCGGCAGCGGCGGCAGCGGCGGGACCTGAGCTCCCGTCCCGTTCTGTTCGTCGGAAGGGGGTGGAACCCCCCGCTTCCGACGAACAGAAACGGGGAGCGGAGCGGACCGGCGCCGGTCAGGCGGAGGCGCCGGCCTCGTGGCGTGCCACGAGCTGTCGGGCGATCACCTTGAGGCAGAGCGTCTCGTCGGCGCCCTCGAAGATCGACAGGACCCGGGCGTCGACGAACAGCCGGCTGACCGTGTACTCCTCCGCGTACCCCATGCCGCCGTGGATCTGCATCGCCTCGCGGGTGACCCACTCGGCGGCCTTGCACACGTAGGCCTTGATCATCGACGCCTCGAGCGTGCCCTCGCCCTTGGCCATGAGACGGGCGACCTCGTACGCGAACTGGCGGGCGCCCTGGATGGTGACGGCCATCCGGCCGAGCTTCGCCTGGGTGAGCTGGTACTCGTGCACCGCCTGGCCGAACACGTTGCGGTCGATCGCGTACTGGCGGGCCTCCTCGAGCGCCGACTGCATCACGCCGAGCGCTCGGGCCGCGGTCTGGAGCCGGCCGTTCTCGAAGCCGGCCATCTGGTAGTAGAAGCCGCGCCCGATGCCGCCGTCGCGGCCGATCAGGTTCTCGGCGGGCACGAACCAGTTCTCGATGGCGATCTCGTAGGAGTGCATGCCGCGGTAGCCGATCGTGTCGATCGGGCGGCCCTCCATCTTCGCCGGGCCGAACGCGCTCTCGGAGGTGAGCTCGAAGCCGTGCGCGTCGCCGCGCTCCTTCGGGACGATGAACATCGAGAGGCCGCGGTGGCCGATCGAGCGGTCGGGGTCCGTGCGGGCGAGCACCATCAGCACGTCGGCGCGGGCACCGAAGGTGCACCACGTCTTCACGCCGTTGAGCAGGTAGCCGCCGTCGACCTCGGTGGCGGTGACCTTCACGCCGGCCACGTCGGAGCCGTAGTCCGGCTCGGTGACGGCGACGGCGTTCATGATCTCGGCGCTCGCCAGCCGCGGCAGCCACTCCTGCTTCTGCTCCTCGGTGCCGCCGGCCTCGAGCGCTCGGGCGAGGATCTCCGGGCGCGTGATGAGCGAACCGCCGGCGCCGAGCGAGCCGCGGGACAGCTCCTCGGTCGCGACGACCATGCCGATGTAGTCGGACTCGTCGCCCGAGGCGAAGCCGCCGTGCTCCTCGGCGATGGACAGGCCGAAGGCACCCATCTCGGCCAGGCCCGTGATGATGTCCTCGGGGATGTCGGCGTTCTCGCGGTGGATGTGCTCCGCGATCGGCTTCAGCTTCTCCTCGGCGAAGCGGCGGAAGGTGTCCTGGACCATCTCGAAGTCGCCGGAGAGGTGGCGCGGCCCGTCGGTGTCGACGAGCGAGGCGATGAAGTCGGGCGCCCGGTAGGTGGCCACGAAGTCCCGGACGCCGTCGAGGGCGTCGGGCGCCACGTCCCACTCGCCCTCCCGGCCGAACACCTTCGCGGCGAGGTCCGCGAGGACGTCCGCGGCGAACGCCGCGGTGATCGCCGCCTCCGCGTCGCCCTTGCCGCCGTACGACAGGAGCCCGCGGGCCGCCATCACGCCCGCCGCGGCGTGCGCCACGTCGTAGGCGAGGACCTGGTTGTCGTCGATGCCCACCTCGGCGAGCCGGGCGATCCCACGGTCGAGGACGCCCTGGGCGACGTCGAGGGCGGCGGCGGCGGAGGGGAGGTCGGCGGCCGCGTCGGGCCGCGCGTCGGCGGTGCTCATGGGCGCCGAGGTTACCGTCGGGTAACGAGCCGCTCCCAAA
This sequence comes from Actinomycetes bacterium, assembly GCA_023392475.1. Lineage (GTDB taxonomy): Bacteria > Actinomycetota > Acidimicrobiia > Acidimicrobiales > Microtrichaceae > JAEVZA01. The sequence continues at coordinate 2,685 of JAEVZA010000373.1, forward strand.
GGCAGGTCGGCCCCCGGCCCGTCAGCCGGCGCCGGCCACCGTCGGCGTGCCCGCGCTGAGGAACTCGCTGAGCTCCTCGACCGCCATGGGGACCGCGAGGTGGTACCCCTGAGCGCTGTCGCAGCCCAGCTCGCGGAGCCGCTCGAGCGCCTCCGGGCCCTCCACGCCCTCCGCCACGACCTCGAGGCCGAGGTGGTGGCCGAGGTCGATCACCGAGCGGACGATCCGGTCGTCGCCCCGCTCGAGCTCGGCGACGAAGCGGCGGTCGATCTTGACCTCGTCGATGGGCAGGTCCCGCAGGTGGCTGAGCGACGAGTAGCCCGTGCCGAAGTCGTCGACGCTGAAGCGGATCCCGGCGCGGTGGAGGTCGTGGATGACCTCGCCGGAGCGCCGCGGGTCGTCCATGAGCTGGCTCTCCGTCAGCTCGAAGCACAGCGCACCGGGCTCCACCTCGGCGGACTCGACGACCTCCGTCACCCACTCCACGAGCGTGGGGTCGTACAGGTTGCGGGTGGAGAGGTTGACGCTGACCGTCAGCGGGCCGGCGCCGAGGTCGTGAAGGTCCGTCGTGGCGCGGTGCGTGACCGTCTGGGTGAGCAGGCGGATCGCGCCCGAGACCTCGGCGAGCTCGATGAACTCGCCGGGCGGGAGCAGGCCGTGGCGCGGGTGGCGCCAGCGCACGAGCGCCTCCATGCCGACCGGCTGCATGGTGGGGAGATCGATGCGCGGCTGGTAGTGGACGATGAACGCCTCGGACCGGATCGCCTCGCGGAGGTCGGCGAGCAGCTCGAGCCGCCGCACGGAGTTGAGCTCGTGGCCGGGGGAGTAGACGGCGTAGCCGCCGCCCGACCCCTTGGCCCGGTACATCGCGCCGTCGGCGCGCCGCAGCAGCGTCTCCGCGTCGTTGGCGTGCTCGGGGGCGAGCGCGATCCCGATCGACGCGCTGACCTGCAGCCGGTAGTCGGCCACCTGCACCGGCTCCTCGCAGAGGTCGGTGAGGCGGCGGGCGACCTCCTCGGCGCCGGTGCGGTCGGCATCGGTGGTGAGGAGGACGGCGAACTCGTCGCCGCCGAGCCGGGCGATGGTGTCGCAGTCGCGCAGCCGGGCGCTGAACCGGCGGGACAGCTCGCGGAGCAGGCCGTCGCCGTACTCGTGGCCGAGCGCGTCGTTGACCTCCTTGAACTGGTCGAGGTCCACGAGCAGCAGCGCGACGGGCGCGCCGGTGCGGTCGGCCTGGATGAGGGCGTGCGTGAGGCGCTCGTGCAGCAGCGCACGGTTCGGCAACCCGGTCAGCGGGTCGTGGGTGGCCTGGTGGCGGAACGACTCGGCGACCTTCGCCCGCTTGGTCACGTCCTCGAGCGAGAGGCCGACGCAGCGGTCCGGCAGCGGCACGGCCCGGAGGGAGAACGTCTCGTCGACGCCCGGCAGCTGCACGGACGGCCGGGCGAAGGGCTGCGCGGCGTGGACGACGTCGGCGAGCTGCTGCAGGAACGCCTCGTCGATCGGCACGAGGTCGACGAGGCGGCGGTCGACCGAGTCGTCGTCGGGCAGGTCGACGAGCTCGCCGGCCGCGGGGTTGGCGGCGACGATCCGCAGGCTGGAGGCGTCGTCCGGGTCGTCGAGGCGCAGGATCACGAGCGCGATCGGGATGCCCTCGATGAAGTCCGCGTACCGGCGGACCGTCGCCTCGGCCTCCCACCGCGCCGTCTCGTCGACGAGGATCCCGCGCCGGCGCAGCACCTCGCCGTCGGCGTCGACCGTCACCTTCACCCGGTCCTGGAGGCGTCGGGTGCGACCGTGCACGTCGCGGATCCGGAAGTGGGCCTCGGCGGACGAACCGAGCGCGATCTGGGCGCGGCTCTCGAGCACCTCGGGGAGGTCGTCCGGGTGGATGCGACCGCGCATGAACTCGACGTCGCGGAACTGCTCGGGCGTGAAGCCGAGGAGATCGACGACGTGGTCGCTGAGGTAGTCCGGCGGCCCGGTCGGGCCCTCGGCCTCCCACACCGCCGCGTCGATGCCGTTCACGAGCTCGTCGTAGCGGTTGCGGCTCGAGGCGTACGCGGCGGCCACGCGGCTCAGGATGATGACGGAGAACACGGTGGTGACGGCCCAGGCCACGAACGCGGGCGCCCACAGCGTCGGCTCCGCCCACAGGCCGAGCCCGAGGAGCCCGAGAGCGGTGAACGGCACGAGCCGGAGCGTGAAGTCGCGACCGAACCAGAACACGAAGAGCCCGGTCATCGACACCATCACCGTGGCCGCGACGCCGTACGCCTCCGGCGCGAGGGCGATCACCGCCATCGCGGTGAGGAGGTCGCCGACCGCCATGCCGCGGGGGAGCGGCTCGCCGGCGGCGACGCGCCGTGACACGAGCAGGTTCGACGCGATGCCGGCCATCGCCCCGCCGATGCCGATCCAGGCGCGGTCCGGACCGAAGGCCGGGATGGCCGCGATCGCCGTGCCGATGACCACCGCGGCGACGTAGCGCCACCGGATGATCTCCTCGAGCAGCGCCTGCTGCTCCTGCCGTTCCCGTTCGTCGCCCGCTCGCTGGTCGAGGCGGTCGACGACCGCCCCGCCCCGTCGGCGGGGTCGAGGCGTCCGATCCCCAGACATGACACCGTCCCGCTCCGGCGCCCGTGCGGGTGCACGGACGCTGCTCCCACCGCGCTCCCGCCCGGCGCATTTCTCACTTGAAGCGCAGGGTACACCACGCTTCGTGACTGTCTCGCAGGGTAGATGTCCCACCACTCTCAGTGACCAAACGTCGGCCAGGCAGGGCCGTCCGGTCCACCACGTGGGGCCGCGCGACTCACGTCCCCGCGCGTTCTGACTGCTTTTCACGTCGCCGGGCGACGTGAAAAGCAGTCAGAACGAGGAGCGGGTGCGGTTGGGCGGTGCCCGGACACGGGCGATACCGCCCTCCTGCCGGACGTCCACCTGCGGTTGGGCGGTGCCCGGGCACGGGCGATACCGTCCGGCCCATGACCGTGCACGACCGCCCCTTCGGCCGCTACCTCGAGGACTTCGAGCCCGGCGACGTCTACCGCCACTGGCCCGGCAAGACCATCACCGAGTACGACGACCACCTCTTCTGCATGATCACGATGAACCACCACCCGCTGCACACGAACGTGTGGTTCGCCGAGAACGAGACCGTGCACGGCAAGAACGTCGTCGTCGGCAACCTCGTGTACTCGCTCGTGCTCGGCATGAGCGTCCCCGACGTGTCGGGCGCCGCGATCGCCAACCTCGAGATCGAGACGCTCCAGCACAAGAACCCGACCTTCCACGGCGACACGATCTACGCCGAGACGCGGGTGCTCGAGCAGCGGGAGTCGTCGAAGGGCGACCGCGGGATCGTGACGGTGGAGACGAAGGGCTTCAACCAGCACGGCGTCGAGGTCTGCTACTTCAAGCGCAAGGTGATGGTCTGGAAGCGCGAGGCCGCGCCGGAGCGCAAGCGCCCGTACGGCGACGACGTCTGGGGCGACTGAGCCCTCCGCTCCGGCGCCCCCGTGCGTCCCGCTTCGTTCGTCGAGGGCGTCGGCCAGTGACGGCCTGGACGAACAGGAGGGGCGGGTCGGGCCGCGCGACCATGGCGGCGTGCCGATCAACCCCGTCGCCGCCGGCGGCTTCTCGTCCGCCGCCGCCACCTACGCGCGCATCCGCCCCACGTACGCGCGAGCCGCGATCGGTGCGATCAAGGAGGCCTGCGGCCGCGGCGCCCACGTGCTCGACGTCGCCGCCGGCACGGGCATCCTGAGCGGCCAGCTGGCCCGGGCCGGCCTCGCGGTCACGGCCGTCGAGCCGCTCGACCCGATGGCCCGGCAGCTGCGGCTCGCGCTGCCGCAGGTGCCGGTCGTGCTCGGCACCGCCGAGGCCCTGCCGCTGCGCGACCACGTCGCGGACGCCTGCACCGTCGGCCAGGGGTTCCACTGGTTCGACGCGGACGCCGCGCTCGACGAGGCGGCCCGCGTCCTCCGGCCGGGCGGCTCGGTGTTCCTCGCCTGGAACGTGCGCGACCAGGGGGTGGGGTGGGTCGACGAGCTCACGCAGCTCGTCGAGGCCCGCACCGGCGGCCGGCCGTACGACGACCACCGCGAGCGGCCGTGGGCCGACGTCGTCGCCGCGCACGGCGGGTTCACCGAGCTCGTCGAGGAGCACTTCCCGAACCCCGTGCCGACGACCGTCGACGGCGTCCTCGAGCGGCTGCGCTCCACCAGCTTCGTCGCCGCGCTCGACGACGGCCCGCGTGAGGAGCTGGTCGCGGAGGCGGGCGACCTCCTCGCCGCGCACCCCGAGCTGGTCGGCACGTTCGACTACCCGCACGAGACGGTCCTGCACTCGTGCCGCGCCCTGCCCCCGACGTGATCGACTCGTGGTCGGCGACGGCGCACGTGGTGGCCGATGACGCGGCCGACCTGGCGGCCGAGCGCGAGGCGGTGCTCGCCGACGGGCTCCCGCGACTGCGCGACCTGCCCTGGCGCCGCACCCGCGACCCGTGGGCCGTGCTCGTGAGCGAGGTCATGCTCCAGCAGACGCAGGCGGCCCGCGTCGTGCCGAGGTGGGAGCGGTTCCTCGACCGCTGGCCCACGCCCGCCTCGTGCGCCGCCGCGCCGCTCGCTGACGTGCTCGCCGAGTGGCAGGGCCTCGGCTACCCGCGGCGCGCCCGCAACCTCCGGCTCGCCGCGGGGCGCTGCGTCGAGGAGCACGGCGGTGCGCTGCCGACGACGCTCGACGGGCTGCTGGCGCTGCCGGGCGTCGGCCCGTACACGGCGCGGGCCGTGCTCGCCTTCGCCCTGGAGGCGGACGGCGTCGGCGTCGTCGACACCAACATCGCCCGGGTGCTGGCCCGCCGGGCGGGTCGGCGGCTCACGCCCAAGGTGGCGCAGGCGGCAGCGGACGCCCTCGTGCCGCCCGGCGAGACCTGGGCGTGGAACCAGGTGCTGATGGACCTCGGCGCGACGCGGTGCCGCCCGGTGCCCGACTGCGAGGGCTGCCCGGTCGACTGCGCCTGGGCCGCGGCCGGCCGCCCGGCACCGGATCCGGCGACGGGCTCCGCCGGCG
>JAEVZA010000392.1 GCA_023392475.1 Actinomycetes bacterium
CGGGACCTCCATCCCGTCGCCGGACGAGCACGTCCGCCGGACGGTCCTGCCGAACGGCACCCGGGTCGTCACCGACCACATGCCGGCGGCCCGGTCGGTCGCCTGCTCGGTGTGGCTGGGCGTCGGCGGGCGCGACGAGTCCGACGCCATGTCGGGCGCGTCGCACTTCCTCGAGCACCTGCTGTTCAAGGGCACCGAGGAGCGCGACGCACGCGCGATCGCCGTGGCGATCGACGCGGTCGGCGGGGAGATGAACGCCTTCACGGCGAACGAGCACACCGCGTACTACGCACGCGTGCCCGGGACCGAGGCGCACCTCGCGATCGACCTGCTGCTCGACGTCGTCGAGCGACCGGCGCTGCGCGCGGAGGAGTTCGAGGCCGAGCGCGACGTCATCCTCGAGGAGCTGGCGGCGGCCGACGACGACCCCGACGACGTCGCGTCGGTGCGGCTGTTCGAGTCGCTGTTCCCCGACCACCCGCTCGGCCGCGAGGTGCTCGGCTCGGAGACGTCGATCGAGGGGCTGACCCGCGACGAGGTCGCGGGGTTCTTCGCGGAGTGGTACCAGCCGACGAACCTCGTCGTCGCGGCCGCGGGCGACATCGACCACGGCGCGCTGGTCGACGAGGTGGCGCGCCGCTTCGGCGACCGCACGCCCGGCCCGGCGCCGGTCCGCACGGCGCCCGGCGAGTCGGTCGTGACCGACGTCCGCACCGAGCGGCCCGTGGAGATCGCGCACCTCGCGATGGGGTGGCGCGCCGTCTCGGTCACCGACGACGACCGCTTCGCGCTCGCCCTGCTGAACCACGTGTTCGGCTCCGGGCCGTCGAGCCGGCTGTTCCAGGAGGTGCGCGAGCGGCGCGGCCTCACGTACTCGATCTCGTCGGGCGTGTCCCACCACGTCGACACCGGCGCGCTGTCGGTGCACTGCGCCACGGCGCTGCCGAAGGTGGACGACCTGCTCGGCATCGTGGACGAGATCGTCGGCGACCTGCGCGACCACGGCATCGGCCGCGAGGAGCTGGCACGGGCCAAGGGCTCGCTGCGGGGCAGCTTCCTGATGGGCTACGAGGACGTCGGGTCGCGCATGACCCGCCTCGGCGTCGGCGAGACGATGCGCGGCGGGGTCACGCCGATCGACGAGCACCTGGCGCGACTGGAGGCCGTGACCGACGAGGACGTCGTGCGCGTGGCGGCCCGGGTGTTCGGCGCCCCGCGAGTCCTCTCGACGGTCGCCCCCGCCGAGTTCTGACGATCGTCCGTGCTGCCCAGCAGCACGGATCGTCACGGGAACGGGTGGGAGCGCGTTCTGACGATCGTTCGTGCTGCCCAGCAGCGCGGATCGTCATGGGAACGTGGAGGACGAGCGGGTGTCGGTCCCGGCTCGCGCGACCGTCAGTCGTCGACGACGGCGTCGGCGCGCTCGACCTCGGCCCGGGTGACGCCGAGCACGAACAGCACCGCGTCCAGGTAGGGCACGTTGACCGTCGTGTCGGCGGCCTCCTGCACGAGCGGCTTGGCGTTGAACGCGATGCCGAGCCCTGCCGCGGCGAGCATGTCCAGGTCGTTCGCGCCGTCGCCCACCGCCACGGTCTGCGACAGCGGCACGCCCTCGAGCCCGGCGAAACGTCGCAGCAGCTCCGCCTTGCCGGCCCGGTCGACGACCGGCCCGAGCACCTCGCCGGTCAGCACGCCGTCAACCACCTCGAGCTCGTTCGCCGCCGCGTGGTGCAGCCCGAGCTCCTCGGCGAGCCGGTCGGTGAACAGCGTGAAGCCGCCCGACACGATGCCGACCGTGTACCCGAGCCGCTTGAGGGTCCGCACGAACGTGCGGGCGCCGGGCGTGAGCCGCACGGCGAGCCGTGCCCGCTCGACCGCGTCCTCGTCGAGCCCGGCCAGGCGGCGGACCCGCTCGCGGAGCGCGGACTCGAAGTCGAGCTCGCCGGCCATGGCGCGGTCGGTGACGGCGCGCACCTCGTCGAGGCAGCCCGCCTGCTCGGCGAGCAGCTCGATCACCTCGTCCTGGATGAGCGTCGAGTCGACGTCGAGCACGACCAGCCGCTTGGCCCGGCGCTCCAAGCCCTCCGGCTGCAGCGCCACGTCGAGGCGGTGCGCGGCCGCGGCCTCGCCGAGGTGCTTCGCGAGCGCGGTGCCGTCGGCGCCCGTGACGCGGAACTCGTAGGCGTAGACGGGGTACCGGGCGAGGCGCACGATCCGGTCGATGTTGCCGCCCGCGTCGTTCACGCCCCGGGCCACCGCGGCGAGCTCGGCGGGGGAGAGCGGGGTCTCGAGCTCGTGGCCGAGCACGGTGACGGCGACGGGGTCGCGGTGCGCCGACGGCGGCGCCGGCGTGGCGGTGAGCTCCACCAGCACGCCGCGGTCGGCGGCGAGGCGGTCGAGCGGCCCGCGCAGCCCGGCACCGCCGTCGCCCGGATCGGCGAGCGCCACGGCGAGCGTGAGGAACCCCCGCACGAGCACCTGCTCGACGTCCTGGACCTCCGCGCCGGCGCGCTGCAGGAGGTCCATGAGGTCCGCGGTGATGCCCGGGTGGTCCGGTCCGCTCACCCGCAGGAGCAGCGAGCCCCCGTCCGCAGGTCGATCCATGCCGGGTACGGTACGGCGCCGCCGGGCCGGCCCGGTACACCGGAGGGGCGCGGCGTCGGGAGCACCGGCGCGGCGAGCACGGGCGCGGCAGCGCCGACGAGGACGACGGGGGAGCCCGGATGGGGATGGTCGAGGTCACCGAGGACGGCGAGCACGTGCGGATCGTGCGGCTGGACCGGGCTGAGCGGCTCAACGCGCTGTCGATCGACCTCTCGGTGGAGCTCGACGAGGCGCTCGCCGCGGTCGGTCGCGACAACGCGTGCCGCGTGGTCGTGCTGACCGGGAACGGTCGGGCCTTCTGCTCGGGCCTCGACCTCAAGGACTACGGGATCATCCCCAACATCGACGGGTTGAGCGTGCACCGGATCGCCAGCCGGTCGATGCGGATCTACTCCCAGCTCACGAAGCGGCTGCGCGCGATCCCGCAGCCGGTGATCGCCGCGGTGAACGGCCCCGCGTACGGCGGCGGCATGTGCCTCGCCGTGGCCACCGACCTCCGCATCGCCGGCGAGTCGGCCGTCTTCAACGCGACCGGCATCGTCAACGGCCTGACGTCGACGGAGATGGGTGCCGGCTGGATCCTGCCCCGGCTCATCGGGTCCGCGAACGCCAACGACCTCCTGCTCACCGGCCGGCGCATCGACGCCGCGGAGGCCCTGCGCATCGGCCTCGTCTCGCGCGTCGTGCCCGACGACCGGTTGCTCGACGAGGCCCGGGAGATGGCGGCGTCCATGGTGCGGTACTCGCACTACGGCCTCGAGATGACGAAGCAGGCGCTCTGGGCCGAGCTCGAGATCAGCAGCCTCGACGCCGCCATCGAGTTCGAGGACCGGAACCAGCTGATGGCGGGGTTCACGGACAACCTGCCCGAGGCGATCAAGGCGTTCGACCAGGGTCGGGAGCCCGTGTACCTGGACGACCCGCGCCGCGACCTCTTCGAGACACCCGACGGCGGCTGATCCGGCGACGGGCTGGACCGCCGCCCGGGAGGCGGCGACCACGGATCGCCCGGGCCGGCCGTCCGTCGACCGTGCCGACCGTCGGCGGCCGTCCGTCGACCGTGCCGGCCGTTGCCGGCCGTCCGTCGATCGTTCGCCGACCGACCGGCGCCCGGTCCGCCGCTACGCTCGGCGCCCGTGAGCTGCAGGGTCGGTGTGTTCGGAGCGGCGGGGCGCATGGGTGCCACCGTGTGCCAGGCGGTCCACGAGGACCCCGACCTCGAGCTGGTCGCCGCCGTCGACGCCCACTACTCGGGCATCGACCTCCGCACGGTCACCGGCGTGGACGCCGAGCTGCGGATGGCCCGCGGGCCCGTGGCGTTCGAGCGTGCCGACGCCGAGGTCGTGGTGGACTTCAGCGAGCGCGCCGCGTCGATGGAGAACCTGGCGTGGCTGGCCGAGCACGGCATCCACGCGGTGGTCGGCACCACCGGGTTCGGCGACGAGGACGTCGAGCGGATCCGCGGCTGGTTCACCCGCTCCAACTGCGTGATCGCCCCGAACTTCGCGATCGGCGCCGTCCTGATGGTGCACTTCGCCGCGATCGCCGCACCGTTCTTCGAGTCCGCCGAGATCATCGAGCTGCACCACGAGCACAAGGTGGACGCGCCGTCGGGCACCGCTGCCTACACCGCGGCGCGCATGGCGGAGGCGTCGTCCGACTGGACCGAGGACCCCACGAAGGTGGAGGTCCTGGGCGGCGCGCGCGGCGCCCTCGGCCCGGCGGACATCCACATCCACTCGATCCGGATGCGCGGCCTGGTCGCCCACCAGGAGGTGTTGCTCGGCACCGCGGGCCAGACGCTGTCGATCCGCCACGACTCGCTCGACCGCACGAGCTTCATGCCCGGCGTGCTGCTCGCCGTGAAGCGGGTGGCAGGTCGGCCCGGCGTGACCGTCGGGCTCGACGCCCTGCTCGACCTCTGATCCCGGCCCCCCCGATCGGGGAGCGCCGGCTCAGTCCTCGCCGAGCTCGTCCTCGAGCTCCTCGACGCCGCCGATGAGCCCGCGCCGGCCGACGGTCTGCCACACCAGGTAGCCGACGACGCCGACCACGGACGCGATCGTGAACCAGCGCTGGTAGCGGGACACGATGTCGAGGAGGTCACGGATCTGGTCCTCGAAGATCGCGCCGATCAGCCGCATCAGCAGGATGCGCCCGATCGTGCCGACGACGTTGAGCACGGCGAACCGCTTCCAGTCCATCTTCGCCACGCCGGCGATGAGGCACACCGGGTTGTTCGGGGCGACCAGGACGAGCAGGTCGAGGATGTGGGCGAAGCCGCCGTCGGTCCGCTGGATCTGGTCGAACAGCGGGTCGGAGCCGGGGAAGACGTTGCGCGCCCAGCGCAGCGCCCGCTCCCCGTACAGGAAGCCGAGCAGGTAGAAGAGCGGGTCGGGGGCGAGCAGCCGGATCGACGCCACGACCATCGCCGGGAGCAGGTCGGTCGAGACCGACGTGGCCAGCAGGTACTTGTTCGACGAGTTCAGCGCGAGCAACCCGAGCGGGTTGCCGTTGATCCAGGACATCCAGCCCTGCTGGCAGAGCCACGAGTCCTTCGCGCCCGAGCCGGTCGTGACCGCGCACACCCAGGTGGCGTTGCCGATGTTGTTCGCCGCCACGAGCACGACGATCAACACGCCGAACAGGGGCAGCAGCCACTTCGGGTGCGTCCGTGCGGGCGGGGCGGCGGCGTCGTTCATCTCGGCGGGGCGTCGATCTCGGAGGGGTCGGAGCCGCTGCTGGCTCGACGCGTGGCGTGCGGTCGAGCCCGGAGGGCGATGGTGGCGCTGCCGGGCGGCCTACGCTCGGCACACGCTACCGGCGGCCACGCGGAGAGGTGGGCCGCCCCGGCCTCAGGGGGAACAGATGCAGGGGACCATGCAGGACCGGCCGCTCGCGCTGCCGCACCTCTTCCACCGCGCCGAGCGCTACTCGCCCGCCAAGGAGGTCGTCACCGCGACGGTGACCGGACTGGAGCGCCGCACCTACGGCGAGTGGGCGGCACGCACCCGTCGCCTCGGCGGGGTCCTCGACCAGCTCGGCATCTCGGCCGACGGCCGCGTCGCCACGTTCGCCTGGAACACGGCGCGGCACCTCGAGCTCTACTTCGCCGCGCCGTGCACCGGCCGCGTGCTCCACACGCTCAACATCCGGCTCTTCCCCGAGCAGGTCACGTACATCGTCAACCACGCCCAGGACGAGGTGGTCTTCGTCGACCGCTCGCTGCTCGGCGTGCTCGGCCCGCTGCTGCCGACCTTCGACTCCGTCCGCCACGTCGTCGTCATGGAGGACGGGGCCGAGGGCCCCGACCCCGACGGCGTCGAGCTCCTCGACTACGAGGAGCTGCTGGCCGGCGCGGACGCCGTCGAGTTCCACGTGGACGACGAGGACCGCGCCGCGTCCATGTGCTACACGTCCGGCACCACGGGCAACCCGAAGGGCGTGGTGTACACGCACCGCAGCACGTACCTGCACACGATGGGCGTGATGCTCGCCGACTCGCTCGGCGCGTGCGAGACCGACGTGATCATGCCGGTCGTGCCCATGTTCCACGCGAACGCGTGGGGCCTCGCCCACGCCGGCGTGGCGGCGGGCGCCAAGCTCGTCATGCCCGGTCCGAACATGGTCCCGGGCAAGCTCGCCGAGCTGATCGAGGGGGAGCGCGTCACGGTCGCGGCGGGCGTGCCGACGATCTGGATGGGCGTGCTGCCCGAGCTCGAGGGTCGCGACACCTCGGCCCTGCGCGCCATCCCGTGCGGCGGCTCGGCCGTGCCGAAGGCGCTCTCCGAGGCGTACCGGGCGCAGATCGGGATGCCGATCCTGCAGGCGTGGGGCATGACCGAGACGAGCCCGGTGGCCTCCGTGGCCCGCATCACCTCGGCGCTCGTCGACCTGCCGGAGGACGAGCTCGCGGACCTGCGCGCCACGCAGGGCCGGGCGCTGCTCGGGGTGGAGCTGCGGATCTCGGACCAGGCAACCGGCGAGGAGCTGCCCTGGGACGGCGTGAGCCGCGGCGAGCTCCAGGCGGCCGGTCCGTGGATCGCCGCGTCGTACCACGACGACCCGCGGTCGCCCGAGTCGTTCACGGAGGACGGCTGGCTCAAGACCGGCGACGTCGCGGTGATCACGCCCGAGGGCTTCGTCCGGATCGTGGACCGCACCAAGGACGTGGTGAAGTCGGGCGGCGAGTGGATCTCGTCGGTCGAGCTCGAGAACGAGATCATGGCGCACCCCGCCGTCGCCGAGGCCGCCGTGATCGGCGTGCCGCACCCCAAGTGGTCGGAGCGCCCGCTGGCCTGCGTGGTCGTGCGGCCGGGCGAGGAGCTCTCGAAGGACGACGTGCTCGTCTTCCTCGAGGGCCGGGTCGCCACGTGGTGGCTGCCCGACGACGTGGTGTTCATCGAGGAGGTGCCGAAGACCAGCGTCGGCAAGTTCTCGAAGAAGGACCTGCGCGACCGCTTCGGCGACCACGAGCTGCCGACCGCCTGACGCGCCGGGGCGGCTTGCCCGCTGACGCGCCGGGACGGCTTGCCCGCTGACGCGCCGGGACGGCTTGCCTGCTGAATGGTCGATCGAGGGGGCGGGTCCTAACGTCGGGAGCGATGTACGACTTCCTCCGCCGGCCGGCGTGGATCGTGTCCCACGTCCTGATCGCGCTGCTGATCCTGGCGATGATCGGGCTCGGCTTCTGGCAGCGTCAGCGGTGGATCGACGAGAAGGCGAAGACGGACCGGCTCGAGGCGATGTCGAACGCTCGGCCGGTGCCGCTCGACGACGTCGTGCACGCGTCGACCAGGCCGGACGGCGTCCCCGAGGGCGCGGAGTACCGGCGCGTCCAGGTCACCGGCACCTACGACGGCTCCGCCGAGGTGCTGATCCGCAACCGGTCCCAGGGCGGCGCCCCGGGCGCGTGGGTGCTGACGCCGCTCGTCCAGGCCGACGGCACCGTCGTCCCGGTCGTGCGGGGCTGGGTGCCGCTCGACGTCGACCCGCCGGCGCCGCCCTTCCCGGGGTCGGAGCCGCCCACCGGGCCGGTCACCGTCACGGGCGTCGTGCAGCGCACGCAGCAGCGCGGGCTGTTCGGCGGCACGGACCCGGAGACCGGTCGGCTGCGGACGATGGCCCGCGTCGACCTCGACCGGTTCGCGAAGCAGGCCGGGGGCCCGATCGAGCCCGTCTACGTCGTGCTCGACGGCCAGACCCCGCCGCAGCCGAAGGCCGCCGGCGCGCAGACCGCCCTGCCGCAGCAGGTCGAGCTCGAGCTCCCGACGCCGTCGACGAACTTCTCCTACATGATCCAGTGGTGGATCTTCGCCACCATCGCGCTGGTCGGGTACCCGCTCGTGCTGCGCCGCGTGGCGAGGAACCGGGCAAAGGGCGACGCCACGCCCGACGACGACGACGTCGACAGCGACGTGCCCCTGGCGAGCGGTGTCTGACACCCGCGAGCGGATCATGTCCGCCGCGATCCGCTGCGTGGAGCGCTCCGGCGTGCGGGCGGTGTCGGTCGAGGACGTGGCCGGCGAGGCGGGCGTCTCGCGCACGACGATCTACCGGTACTTCCCGGGCGGGCGCCCGCAGCTCGTGTCCGAGACCGCGACGTGGGAGGTCGGTCGCTTCTGGCGACGGCTCGCCGAGGCGGTGGCCGACCTGCCGACGCTCGAGGACCGGCTCGTCGCCGGGCTCGTCATCGGCACGAAGATGATCCGCCGGAGCCGGATCATGGCCAACCTGATGGATCCCGACCTGGACGAGCTCGTCAGCGCGTTCCAACCGAGCGAGTCGCTCGTGCACCAGGTCATCCGGGACTACCTGCGGGACCTCCTCGTGGAGGAGGGGGCGGCGGGGCGGCTGCGCGACGGCGTCGACCCGACCGAGGCGGCCGACTACGTCACGCGCATGATCCTGTCGTACCTCGGCAGCCCCGCCGGCTGGGACCTGACGGACCGGGAGCAGACCCGGGACCTCGTGCGCACCCAGATCCTGGCGGGGATCGTGCTCCCCACCCCGGCCTAGATCCGGGCGTTCTGTTCGTCCGAAGTGGGTGGAAACCGCCGCTTCCGACGAACAGATCGGGATGGAGGGGTGCGCGGGCGCGGGGTGGGCGGGCGTGCGGTGCGGGTGGGACCGTGCCCGGGTCCGTGAGACGGATCGCGTCCATGTGTCGCACATCACAGGCCAGGCGCGTTGTGGTGAGACACATCCGGTCTTAGTGTCACATCGATGGTCGTCGAAGCCGGGGGGCGCACGAGCGGGACGGACGCCGGGACCAACGGTGCCCTCGCCGCCGGGACCACCGCTCCGACCCCGACCCCGGGCGCAGCGCCGGACCTGTCCGTCGCCTTCCTGCCCGGCTCCCAGGAGGAGCGGGTCGCCGACGCCATGCTCACCTGCATCGGCCGGTGGGGCCTCGGCAAGACCACGATCGAGGACGTCGCCCGTGAGGCGCGGCTGTCCCGGGCGACCGTCTACCGGCTCTTCCCGGGTGGCAAGCACGCCATCGTCCGTGCGGGCGTCGTCACCGAGGTCGGCCGGCTCGTCGCCGCCCTGAACGACGACCTCCGGTCCGTCGAGGACCTGGAGACCTGCCTCGCCCGGGCGGTCAGCCTCGCCACCACGTTCCTGCGGGGGAACGAGGCGCTGCAGTACCTCCGCGAGCACGAGCGCGAGTCCCTCGAGGCGTTCCTGGCCTTCGACCGGCTCGACACCGTCTTCCTCCTGGCCGGCAGCACGCTCGGCCCGTCGCTGCTCCGGTTCCTCACGCCCGAGCGAGCGTCCCAGGTCGCGATGTGGTGCGCACGGATCGTCGTGTCGCACCTGCTGCACCCGTCCGACGACGTCGACCCCGCCGACGAGGCCGTCGCCCGCCGGATCGTCCACCAGTTCCTGATGCCGGGCATCGAGCCCGGCGGGTCCGCCGCCGCTCCGGCGCCGACCACCCCCCACTGACCCTCCACACGACAGGAGCCAGTCCCATGCCCACCAACGAGGAGCTCATCGGCCGGGCCGACGTGGATGACCTCGAGGCCATCCTCGCCGTCACCAACAGCGATCGCCACGAGGTGATCTCGTCGGTCGCGCAGCACTCCGACGCGATCTTCACGTGGGACTACGAGAAGGGCGCGCGGCCGGCGCTGGACAAGCTCTACGAGAAGGCCAAGGTCTCGATGTGGAACGGCGAGACCGACCTCCCGTGGGAGACCGAGGTGGACCAGGAGGCGATCGTCATCGCCAACGCCGAGCAGAACGGCGCGCAGGGGCTCGGGCTCGCCGACTTCGACGTGACCGGCACCCCGTTCGAGCACTGGACCGAGGCGCAGTGGATGAAGCTCGGGATCGAGAGCCAGAACTGGACCCTCAGCCAGTTCATGCACGGTGAGCAGGGCGCGCTGATCTGCACCGCCAAGATCGTCGAGACCGTGCCGTGGATCGACGCCAAGTACTACGCGTCCACCCAGGTGATGGACGAGGCCCGCCACGTCGAGGTGTTCGCCAAGTACCTCGACACGAAGCTGTCGGGCCACTACCCGGTGAACGCCCACCTCAAGATGCTGCTGGACGACATCGTCACCGACTCGCGGTGGGACATGACGTACCTCGGCATGCAGATCATGGTGGAGGGCCTGGCGCTCGCCGCCTTCGGGTTCATGCACCAGATGACGACCGAGCCGCTCCTGAAGCAGCTGCTCCGGTACGTGATGAGCGACGAGGCCCGCCACGTGGCGTTCGGCGTGCTGTCGCTCAAGGAGTTCTACGAGGGGCTGAGCGACGCCGAGATCTTCGAGCGCCAGCAGTTCGCCTTCGAGGCCGCGGTGCGGATGCGGGACCGGTTCCTCCAGCAGGAGGTCTGGGAGCGCATGGACGTGCCGGTCAAGGAGGCCATCGAGCTGGTGATGCGCACGCCCACGCGCCAGATGTTCCAGATGATGCTGTTCTCGAAGATCGTGCCGAACTGCAAGAAGCTCGGCCTGCTCGACCGCAACGACAAGTGGCTGCGGCACCGCTTCGAGGAGATCGGCGTCATCCAGTTCGAGGACTGGGTCGACACCGGCGAGGAGTACGAGGCGTTCGCGCTCACCGACGCGGACCAGCGCACCGCCTGAGCGGCGGGGAGCGGAGGGGACCGCCTGAGCGGCGGCGGGCCGACGAACTCGGCACGAGGGCGTCGGGGGGCTCCAGTAACCTGAACCCGATGTCCGACCCCTCCCTGCCGGTGCTCCTCGCGCTGCGCCTGCGCAGCTTCGCGTCGGCGGAGGACGTCGCCGAGCGGTCGGGTCTGGCACCGGAGGTCGTCGCCTCGGAGCTCGCGTCGAGCGCCGAGGCGGGCTGGGCCGTGCACCGGGACGGCCGCGTCAGCGGTTGGAGCCTCACCGCCGACGGTCGCCGCCGGGGCGAGGAGCTGCTGGCCCTCGAGCTGGAGGAGACGGGAGCGCGAGCCCGCGTCGAGGCGTCGTACCGCTCGTTCCTCCAGCTGAACGGCGAGCTGCTGGCGGTGTGCACCGACTGGCAGGTCGTGGTCGTGGACGGCGAGCAGTCGGTCAACGACCACGCGGACGCCACGCACGACGCGGCGGTGCTCGCCCGGCTGGACGAGCTGCACGCGGCCGCGGTCCCGGTCGCCGAGGAGCTCGGCACCACCCTCCACCGGTTCGGTCCGTACGGGCCGCGGCTGGCGGCCGCGCACGAGCGCGTCCGCGCCGGTGACCACGACTGGCTCACGAGGCCGACCATCGACTCGTACCACACGGTGTGGTTCGAGCTGCACGAGGACCTGCTCGCCACACTCGGGCGCGAGCGCAGTCAGGAGCACGCATGACCCCCAGGTTCGGTCGGGTGATCACCGCCATGGTCACCCCGTTCGACGACCGCGGCGAGCTCGACCTCGACGCCGCGGCCGAGCTGGCCAACTGGCTGGTCGAGACGGGCAGCGACGGCCTCGTGCTCGCCGGCACCACGGGCGAGGGTCCGGCCCTCACCGACTCCGAGTGCCTCGCGCTCTTCCGCCGCGTCCGCGCCGAGGTGGGCGTCCCGCTGCTCGCGGGGGTGAGCTCCAACAGCACGGCGCACGCCGTGGAGCTCGCCCGCCGCTCGTCGGACACCGGGGTCGACGGCGTCCTCACCGTCACGCCGTACTACAACCGCCCGTCGCAGGCCGGAATCGAGGCCCACTTCCGAGCCGTGGCCGCGGCCACGCCGCTGCCGGTCCTGCTGTACGACATCCCGGTGCGCACCGGTCGCAAGATCGAGACGTCCACGCTCCTGCGGCTCGCCCGGGAGGTGCCGAACGTCGTCGGCGTGAAGGACGCGGCCGGCAACCCCGCCGAGTCCGCGCGACTCGCCGCCGGGGCGCCGTCCGACTTCGAGCTCTACAGCGGGGACGACAACATGACGCTGCCACTCCTGGCCGTCGGCGCCGTCGGCGTCATCTCGGTGGCCTCGCACTGGGTGGGCCGGCAGATGGGGGAGATGGTGCAGGCGTTCGAGAAGGGCGACGTCGAGACCGCTCGCCGCGTCAACGCCCGGCTGCTGCCGTCGTACGACTTCGAGACGGGCGACGACGCACCCAACCCGCTGCCGGCCAAGGCGCTGCTGCGGGTGCTCGGGCTGCGCGTGGGGGAGTGCCGGCCGCCGATGGGCGTCGCCCCCGACGGTCTGGGCGACCGGGCCCGCCTCGTGCTGGACGGGTTGGCCTGACGTGGCGCCCCCCGTCCACATCACGTTCCTCGGCGGCCTCGGCGAGATCGGCCGGAACTGCGCGGCGCTCGAGCTCGAGGGCCAGATCCTGCTCATCGACTGCGGGCTCATGTTCCCCGACAACGACATGCTCGGCGTCGACCTCGTGCTGCCCGACTTCACGTGGCTCATCGAGCGCGCGGACGACATCGTCGGCTGCATCGCCACGCACGGCCACGAGGACCACGTCGGCGGCCTCTCGTACCTGCTGCGGGAGGCGAGCTTCCCGGTGTTCGGCACCGAGCTCACGCTCGGGCTCGCCCGGGGCCGCATCGAGGAGTCCGGGCTGCTGCAGCGGACCGACCTCACCGTCGTGGCCGACGGCGAGACGTGGGAGATCGGCCCGTTCGACGTCGAGTTCATCCCGACCACGCACTCGGTGCCGCAGGCCGTCGCCACGGCGTTCCACACGCCGCAGGGCACGATCGTCCACTCGGGCGACTTCAAGATCGACCTCACGCCGGTGGACGGCCGCCTGACCGACCTGTCGCGCCTCGGCGCGCTGGCCGACGGCGACGGCGTCCGGCTCCTGCTCGCGGACTCCACGAACGCGGACCAGCGCGGCCACTCCCGCTCGGAGACCGACGTCGGTCGGGTGCTCTACAACCTCATGCACGAGCAGGAGGGGCGGCGGGTGATCGTCGCCTGCTTCGCCAGCCACATCCACCGCATCCAGCAGCTCGCCGACGCGGCGATCGCCTTCGACCGCGTCATCGCGCCGCTCGGCCGCTCGATGCGCCGCAACATCACGATGGCCCGCGAGCTCGGCCTGCTGGACATCCCCGACCGCTCGATGATCGACGTCGAGGAGGTCGACCGCCACGAGCCGGGTCGGGTCATGGTGCTGTCGACCGGCTCCCAGGGCGAGTCGATGTCGGCGCTCACGCTGCTGGCCGGCCAGGAGAACCGCTGGCTCAAGCTGCACCCCGATGACACCGTGATCCTGTCGAGCCACCCGATCCCCGGCAACGAGCACGCCGTCACGAAGGTGATCGACAACCTCTTCCGCCAGGGCGTCGAGGTCGTGCACTCCGGCGTGTCCGACGTGCACGCCACCGGCCACGCGAAGGCCGAGGAGCTGAAGCTCTACCAGTCGATCCTGCGCCCCGAGTACTTCGTGCCGGTGCACGGCGAGTACCACCACCTGGTGGCCCACGCCCGGCTGGCCGAGCAGATGGGGACCCCGCACGACCACATCGTCCTGGCCGAGGACGGCGACCGGCTCGTGCTGGACGACGACGGCCTGCGCGAGGTGGGGCGCGTCCCGGCCGACTACGTCTACGTGCACGGCACGGTGGGCGACATCGGCACGGGCGTCCTCGCGGACCGCCGCATCCTCGCGGACGAGGGCGTGGTGGCGGTCATCGTCTGCGTCGACCGCAAGCGCAAGCGACTCGTCGCCGGGCCGCGCATCACGACGCGCGGCTGGGTGTACGAGCAGGAGTCGGGCGAGCTGCTGTCCGACCTCGAGGCGCGCGTGCGTGGCGCGGTGGAGACGGCGCTGGCCGAGGGCGCGGATCCCGGCAAGCTCGAGAAGGCCGTGCGGAAGGCCGCCGGCAGCTTCGTGTCGGACCGCACGCGCCGCCGCCCGATGATCGTGCCGGTCGTCCTCGACGCCTGAGCCGGGACGCCGGCGGGCCATCCGCTTCGCATCGCAACGATCGGGATCGCGAACGGTAGGACGGAAGTCACGCGCTCCGACGTGGTCGCGCGTCACACCGTCCGGCCACACTGGATCCGGATCCCCGTTCGGGCCCGCGGCCCCCGTCGCCCGCCCGCTCCCGCCCCCCTCGGAGGTCAGGTCGTGTTCGGACGTCTCGGTGCCTGGTGCTGTCGTCGCCGCGGCCGCGTGCTCATCGCGTGGCTGCTGGTCCTGGTCGTCGGCGGTGCCCTGAGCGGTGCCCTCGGCAGCAACTTCAAGTCGGAGTTCAACCTCCCGAACGTCGAGTCGAAGCACGGCATGGACCTGTTGAAGCAGGACTTCGGCGGTGCCGGCGCCGGCACCTCGGGCACGATCGTGTTCCGGTCGGCGAACGGCTTCACGGCCGTCCAGAAGGACGAGCTCCAGCACTTCCTCGACCACGTCGCGACCATCCGGAAGACCCGGGTGCAGAGCCCGTTCGTGGCCGGCGGGGAGCGCCAGATCTCCACCCGTGAGGGGGTCGCCGGGACGATCGCCTACGCCAACATCGAGACACCGGGCCAGCTCGACCAAGAGGTCGCGCAGGAGTACGCGCAGAAGGTCCAGGACGCGGCGCCGAAGGTCGACGGCGTGCGCATCGAGTACGGCGGCCGCATGTTCGGCGAGTTCGAGCCGCCCGAGTCCGAGCTCCTCGGCCTCGCGTTCGCCATCGTGATCCTGATCGTCGCGTTCGGTTCGGTGCTGGCGATGGGCCTGCCGATCGGCGTGGCCCTCGGCGGCATCGGGGTGGGGTCGATCCTGCTGACGATCCTCTCGAACACGATCACGATGCCCGACTTCGCCACCACGCTCGGCGTGATGATCGGCCTCGGCGTGGGCATCGACTACGCGCTGTTCATCGTCACCCGGTACCGCGAGCAGCTCCACGTGGGGCACACGGTCGAGGAGTCGGTGGCCATCGCGATCGACACCTCGGGCCGCGCCGTCACGTTCGCCGGCCTGACCGTCGTCATCTCGCTGCTCGGCATGCTCCTCATGGGCGTCAGCTTCGTGCAGGGCCTCGGCATCGGCGCCGCCACGGTCGTCGCGGTCACGATGATCGCCTCGCTCACGCTGCTCCCGGCCCTCCTCGGCTTCGCCGGCGAGCGGGTGGAGCGGACGCGGTGGCGCGGCCTCATCGCCGCCGGGCTCATCGCGCTGGGCCTGCTGGGCGCCGGCCTGAAGATCGGTCCGCTGGCCGCCGGCGCCTTCCTGCTCGCGATCATCGTGCTGGTGCTCGGGCTGTTCTGGTCCCCGCTCAAGCGGGAGGTCCCGCGCCGGGAGCCGAAGCCGCTCCGCGAGACCACGGCCTACAAGTGGAGCCGCATGGTGCAGCACCACCCGTGGCCGATGGCCATCGGCGCCACCGCGCTGCTCGTCGTGCTCGCCATCCCCACGTTCGGCATGCGGCTGGCCTTCTCCGACGAGGGCAACGATCCCGCCGGCACCACCACGCGGCAGGCCTACGACCTGCTCGCGGAGGGCTTCGGGCCGGGCTTCAACGGCCCGCTCACCCTGGTCGCCGCGCTGCCGCCGGGCACCACCCAGGAGGACCTCCAGCGGATCACGACGACGCTGCAGCGCACGCCGGGGGTCGCCGTCGCGTCGCCGGCCAACCCGAACGACCCCAAGGACCCCACGGCCGTCGTCTGGCGGGTCGTCCCGACGACCTCGCCGCAGGACGCCGCCACGACGGACCTGGTCCACCACCTCCGCGAGGACGTGCTGCCGCAGGCGACCGCGGGCACGGGCCTGAAGGTGCTGGTCACGGGCTTCGTGGCCGTCACCGTCGACTTCTCGGCCTACCTGAGCGAGCGGCTGATCCTGTTCTTCGCCGCCGTGCTCACGCTGTCCTTCCTCCTGCTGATGACGGTGTTCCGCTCGCTGCTCGTGCCCGTGAAGGCCGTGGTGATGAACCTGCTGTCCATCGGCGCCGCGTACGGCGTGCTGGTCGCCATCTTCCAGTGGGGCTGGGGGAAGGACCTGTTCGGGATCGAACCGGCCCCGATCGAGCCCTTCATGCCGATGATGCTGTTCGCGATCGTGTTCGGCCTGTCGATGGACTACGAGGTCTTCCTGCTGTCACGCATCCGTGAGGAGTGGGTCCGCACGGGGGACAGCCGCACCTCGGTGGCCGACGGCCTCGCGGCCACGGCCCGGGTGATCACCGCCGCCGCGGCGATCATGGTGTTCGTGTTCGGCAGCTTCCTCGGCGAGCCGAACCGCACGATCAAGCTGTTCGGCTTCGGCCTCGCGCTGGCCGTGCTGCTCGACGCCACGGTCGTCCGCATGCTGCTCGTGCCGGCCACGATGGAGCTCCTGGGCGACAAGAACTGGTGGCTGCCCCGGTGGCTCGACCGGATCCTGCCCCACGTCAACATCGAGGGGACGTTGGAGCACCCCGAGATCGACGACCGGCCCGATCCCGACGACCGACCCGACCCCGACCGGGAGCTCGAGCCCGTCTGAGGCCTCGCGGTCGCGTTCGCCCACCCGCTCGGTACCGTCGAGCGGGTGGCGGACGAGGCACCGGGCTCCCCCCAGCAGACCGACACCGCCGACGCGCCCGCACGCCGGCGGTGGATCCTCCCGGCCGTCGCCGCCGCGGTCGTGGTCGCCCTCGTCGCCGGCGGCGCCCTCTGGTACCGGGACGACCGGTCGCCGGTCGAGCAGATGCTCGCGGAGCACCCGTTCTACGTGGCGCACCGCGGGGGCGGCGCGGACAGCCCGGAGATGTCGTTGGCCGGCTACCGGAAGGCCGTGGCCAACGGCGCCGACGGCCTCGAGCTGTCGCTCGCCCGCACGTCCGACGGCGTGTGGTTCGGGCTCCACGACCCGACGCTCGACCGCACGTCGGGCACGCAGGGCTTCGTGGCCTCGCAGCACACCTGGGCCGAGGTGCGCCAGCACCAGATCTCGGCGCAGGGGGTGCGCACGTCCGCCGGCACGCGGTCGCCGCAGCCCTACATGACCCTCGAGCAGCTGATCCACGCGTTCGGGGGCAGCCACGTGATCTTCGTCGACCCGAAGGCCGTCGACCACCGGTACTACCGGGAGCTGCTCGACGTGCTCGACCGCTCGGTCGACGATCCGACCAGCACGTTCGTGGCGAAGTCGTACTACGACAACGACGACTGGGCGCAGGCGGCGCGGGCCCGGGGCTACACGACCTGGGGCTACTACTACGCGAAGGACATCGACGGGCACCCGGGCGTGCTGCGCACGACGGAGCGCGACTGGGACCTCCTCGGCCTGGACGTCCAGGCGCCGGCGGCCACGTGGAAGCAGGTGCTGGCCTACGGCAAGCCGGTCATCGCCCACGTGGTGACGAACGAGGCGGAGGCGCAGACCGCCCTGCGGCGCGGCGCGCAGGGGTTGATGGTCTCGACCCTGACGCTCGTGCCCCACTGAGCCGACGGACGGCCCGCGCCCGCCGGCCGGTCCGGGGGTGCCGGGCGTCCCCGCGCGGGTCCCCACGGACGGTCACACCGGGTGGGTAGCGTGGTCCCCACCGTGGCTACCCGGCAGACCTCCCGCAAGCGCCCGTCGTCCGCGCGCGCCAAGTCCTCCTCGTCGTCGCGCTCCACCGCGAAGCGGTCGACCGCGAAGCGCTCCACCGCCAAGCGCACCCCGGTCAAGCGGGCTGCCGCGCCGGCCGGGCCCGGTCCGCTGCACCGCGTGCTCGACGGGCACGGCCACGACGTCTGGGGCCTCGTCCTCCTCCTGCTCGCCGTCGTCGCCGGCCTCGGCACGTACGCCGGCGCGGCGGGCCCGCTCGGCTCCGCGCTGGCCTCGGCCTCCGCTGCGCTCGTCGGCCGGCTGGACGTGTTCGTGCCCGTCGCCCTCGTCGTCGGCGGCGTCCTGCTCATCCGCGGCCCCCGCCGTGCGGACGTCGACCTCACCGACGCCGTGGACCCCGACGAGACGTGGGAGCAGGAGCCGGCCCCCCCAGCGTCGCCGCGGCGCCCCGCCCTCGGCGGGGTGCTCCACGCCCGGGTGGTGCTCGGCA
>JAEVZA010000046.1 GCA_023392475.1 Actinomycetes bacterium
CGTCGGCGACGTGGGACGCCGGCCCGAGTCGGCCGAGGCGCCGCTCCCGCCGGAGCCGTCGCCCGAGCACCCGGTCACGAGCGCGGCCGCCAGGGCGACGACCACGGCGACGACGGTGCGGTGGTGCGGCGGGATCATGCGCCCTCCAGTTGAGTCCGCCGCGCGCTCCGGCGCCACCGCCGGTCGGGCGAGGCTGCCTGCGGACGGCGACGTGGCCGCCCCGGCGGCAGACTCTCCGGGGTGACGCCATCCAGCCCCACGACGCCCGGCGGCGACGGACCGGACGACCTCCCCGACCACTCGGTCGACGGGGTGAAGGGCGAGCGGCGCGCCCCGGTCGTCATCACGGTGCTCATTGCGATGGCGCTGCCCTTCGGCATGCCCGCGCCGCTCACCTTCGGGCCCCGCTGGATCATCCCGGCGCTCCTCGGCGTCATCCTCGTCGTGATGCTGGTCACCGACCCGGGGCGCATCGACCGGCGCTCGGTCGCGGTGCGGACGGTGCGGCTCGCGCTCATCGTCGTACTCGCGATCGACGCCGCCGTCGCGACCGGGCGCCTCGTCGCCGACATCATCGGCGGCGGCTCCGGGACGTCGTCGGCCTCGGACCTCCTGCGGGGCGGTTCGATCACCTGGCTCCACCTCGTCATCGCGTTCGGGTTCCTCTACTGGGAGCTCGACCGCGGCGGCCCGGGCGAGCGCGCGCACCGGACGGGCCGGAAGCCCGACCTGCTGTTCCCCCAGGACACCGTCCCCGACGCCGCGCCCGTCGGCTGGCGGCCGGTCTTCGTCGACTACCTGTACCTCGGCCTCACCGACGCCCTCGCCTTCAGCCCCACCGACGCGATGCCGCTGACGCACTGGGCCAAGTCGGCGATGGCGATCGAGTCGGTGGCGTCGCTCGTCGTGCTCGGCCTCGTGGTCGCGCGCGCGGTGAACATCCTCTCGTGAGGTGCCGGCGCCGGCCCGCGGACCGATGATCGCCGCGTCCGCCGGCGAACCGGGCTAGACACCCCACCGGGGGGTCGGACGACCACCCGAGGACCACGCCCGGGAGCCGCCCGATGTCCACACCAGCCGACGGCGCCGCCGTCGAGGATCCCGGAACGGCACCGGCGCGCGCCGGCACCGTGCTCGGCACGCTCATCCTGGTGGCGGCCGTCGCCAACCTGCCGCTCGCCGTCGCCAACGTCGCGCTGCCCGACATCGGCAAGCACTTCGACGCCTCGCAGACCCAGCTCAACCTCGTCGCGGTCGGCTACTCGCTCGGCCTCGCCGCGTCGGTGCTGTGGCTCGGCGCCGTCGGCGACCGCTACGGCCGCAAGCTCCTGCTGCTCGTCGGCGTGCTGCTGTCGCTCCCCGCCTGCCTGATCGCGAGCTGGGCGCCGTCGGTCGAGGTGCTCGTGCTGGCCCGCATCCTCGGCGGCCTCGCCGCGGGCATGGCGTACCCGACGACCCTCTCGTTGATCACCGCCCTCTGGACCGGTGCCGGGCGCACCCGGTCGATCGCGCTCTGGTCGGCGCTCGGCGGTGCGATCTCCGCGCTCGGCCCCCTCGTCGCCGGCGTCCTGCTCGAGCGGTACTGGTGGGGTTCGGTCTTCCTCGTGACGCTCCCGCTCATCGTCGTCGCGGTCCCGCTCGTCATCACGCAGGTGCCGGCCCACGTGAACGAGACGACGGAGCAGGTCGACAACCTCGGCGGCATCCTCTCGGTCGTGCTCGTCGGCACGGTGATCCTCGCCATCAACTTCGCCGCCGTGCCCGACAAGGGCACCGCCGCCCTCGGCCTCGCGGCGATCGGACTCGCTGCGCTCGTGGCGTTCATCCTCCGGCAGCGCAGGGCCCCGAACCCGCTGTACGACCTCGAGGTGGCGGCCCGGCCGATCTTCTGGGTGGCCGCCGTCGCCGGCATCATCGTGTTCGGCTCGCTGATGGGCGCGATGTTCATCGGCCAGCAGTTCCTGCAGAACGTGCTCGGCTACTCCACCGTCGACGCGGGGCTGGCCATCCTGCCCGCGGCCGTGTGCATGGTGATCGCCGCGCCGCGCTCGGCGAAGCTCGTCGAGGCGCAGGGCGCGCGCTTCACGCTGCTCATCGGCTACGTCTTCGTGCTGCTCGGCTTCCTCAACATGCTGCTGCTGTGGGACGAGGGCAGCCCGTACTGGCAGGTCGGCCTCGGCTACGCGCTCGTCGGCATCGGCGTGGGCCTCGCGGGCACGCCGGCGTCGCACTCGCTCACGGGTGCGGTGCCCGTCCGCCGGGCGGGCATGGCCTCGGGCACCGCGGACCTCCAGCGCGACCTCGGCGGGGCGATCATGCAGTCGATCCTCGGGGCGCTCCTGACCGCCGGGTACGCCGCCGCGTTCTCGCAAGCCATCGCCGGGTCGCCGAACGGCGACCAGATCTCCTCGTCGGTGCAGTCGCAGCTGACGAAGTCGTTCGCGAGCGCGGCCGACACCGCGCAGCAGTACCCCCAGTACGCGAACCAGATCGTCGGCGCGGCCCGGCAGTCGTTCGTGGACGGGCAGGACTGGGCCTACACGGCCGGGATCGTGGCCGTCGTCATCGGCGCCGCGCTCGTGTGGTTCGTGTTCCCGAAGGCCGACGAGGAGAAGGCGAAGCTCGCCGAGTACCGGGCGCAGGACGCCGCCGCCGCCCCGTCGGGCACCCCCTGAACGCGACCTCCGGGCGATTCTGACGATGGTTCGTGCTGCCCAGCAGCGCGGATCGTCATGAGAACGGGTGGGAGCGGCGCGGACCCCTCAACGGACGGGGCCCCGATGCCGATAGGGACCGTGGTGTTCAGACCGCGCACGAACACGAAGGACGTCCGCGTCCAGGTGATGACGCTGCCCGACGACTACCTCGTCCGTCGGTGGCAGGACCAGTGGGCCGTCGTCGGTCCCACCGGCCTCTTCGTCGTCGGCCGGGACGACGGCGACACCCCCGCCTGCGCCCGGCGCACGTCCTCCGCCGCCCACCTCCTCCGGACCCGGCTCGCCGACCTGGTGCCGTGGACCCCGTTCGTCGACGCCGTCGTCGTGAGCGACCAGGAGCGCAGCGACCTCTCGTGCCGCGTGATCGAGGTCGACCACCTCGAGGAGGCGCTGACCGGCGGCGGCGCCGAGCTGGACGACCCGGCGCTGCACCTGCTCCGCCACCACCTGCCCGGCGTGGTCCAGGACCTCGGCCGCGAGGCCAGCTACCCCGCCTGACCCGGCGGCCGGGCGATCCTCCGGGCCGGGCGACCCGGAGCACCGGGCGGCGCGATGGCATGCTGACCCGATGGGCGCACCCCCCTCCCCCTTCGACGCCCCGCGCACGGTCGCCTCGACCGACGGCGTGGAGCTCGCCACCTACGACCTCGGCGGCGACGGACCCGACCTGCTCCTCGTCCACGCCACCGGGTTCTGCGCCGGCATCTGGGAGCCCGTGGCCGCCCGCCTCGACGGGTTCCGGCGCGCCGCGCTGGACGTCCGCGGCCACGGCCGGTCGACCACGCCGGCGTCGGGCATGTCCTGGGAGGGCACCGGCCGGGACGTCCTGGCCACTGTCGACGCGCTCGGGCTCGAGCGCCCGATCGGCGTCGGCCACTCCATGGGCGGGGCGTCGCTCCTGATCGCCGAGCTCGCCCGGCCCGGGACGTTCGCGTCGCTGTGGCTGTTCGAGCCGATCGTGTTCCCGGCGCCGCTCCCCGAGGGGCCGGGCGGGAACCCGCTGTCGGAGGGGGCCCGCCGCCGTCGACCCGACTTCCCGTCGGCCGAGGCCGCCGAGGCCAACTTCGCCTCGAAGCCGCCGCTCGACGAGCTGGCCCCCGAGTGCCTGCACGCCTACGTGCGGTACGGGTTCGAGACCGTGGAGGACGGCTCCGTCACGCTGCGCTGCCGCCCCGAGGTGGAGGCCGCCACCTTCGAGATGGGGCCCCGGCACCGGACGTTCGACCGGCTCGCCGAGGTCGGGTGCCCCGTGACCGTCGTCCGGGGCCGCGACGACGGCATCGGGCCGGCGGCGCTCGCGCCCGGGATCGCCGCCGGGCTGGCGACCGGGGCCCTCGAGGAGCACCCGGAGCTCGGCCACTTCGGCCCGCTCCAGGACCTCGACGGCACGGTCCGCTCCATCCGGGCCGCTGTCACACCCGCTGCGTAGCATCCGGTCATGGCGCTGCCGCTCCCCACGTCGCTCTCCCCGTCGAAGGTCTCCGCCTTCAAGGACTGCGCGCTGGCGTTCCGGTTCTCGGCGATCGACAAGCTGCCGGAGCCGCCGTCCCTCCCCGCCACCCGGGGCACCACGGTCCACCGGGCCCTGGAGCTCCTCTTCCTGGCACCCCCGGCCGAGCGCACGGTCGAGCGGGCGCAGTCGTGCCTCGTCCAGGCGCTCGAGGAGATGTCCACCCACGAGGAGTACCTGGGCCTCGAGCTCACCGAGGAGCAGGCGGCCGACTTCGCGGCGGTGTCCTCGAAGATGGTCGACCGCTACTTCCTCCTGGAGGACCCGCGGGCGATCCAGCCGATCGGGCTCGAGCTCATGCTCACCGCGCAGCTGGGCACGCTCACGGTCCGCGGCATCATCGACCGGCTCGAGCTGGACGAGGACGGCGAGTTCGTGGTCACCGACTACAAGACCGGCCGCGCCCCGAACCAGGCGCAGGAGCAGTCCCGGCTGGGCGGCGTCCACTTCTACGCCTTCCTCTGCCAGGAGGTCCTCGGCAAGCGGCCCGCCAAGGTGCAGCTCGTCTACCTGGGCGACCAGCCGCAGGTCATCACCACCGTGCCGACGGAGCAGTCGGTGCGGGGCGTGCAGAAGAAGGTCGGGGCGATCTGGTCCGCGGTGGAGCGGGCCTGCGAGCAGGAGGACTTCCGCCCGAAGCCGTCGGCGCTCTGCAACTGGTGCAGCTTCCAGGCGTTCTGCCCGGCGTTCGGCGGCGAGCCGTCCGAGGCCGCGTCGCTGGCCGTGCGCCCCGGCCCGCAGCGGGCGCTCGAC
>JAEVZA010000050.1 GCA_023392475.1 Actinomycetes bacterium
CCGCGCGCCGGCGCGCCCGGGCGCCGCCGGCGCCCGCGGCCGGCCGGAGGCCGCGGGCCCATCGGCTAGAACTGCGACGTGCGAGTCTGCGTCGTCGGCGGTGGTGGTCGGGAGCACGCGCTGGCCGACGTGCTGGGCCGGTCGGCGGAGGTCGTGGTCACGCCGGGCAACCCCGGCATCCCCGGCTCCGTGGCGACGTCGCCCGAGGAGGTGGACGCCGACCTCTTCGTCGTCGGTCCCGAGGCGCCGCTCGTCGACGGGATCGCCGACCGGTTGCGGGCACGGGGCCGGCTCGTGTTCGGCCCGGGCGCGGACGGCGCCCGGCTCGAGGGGTCGAAGGCGTGGATGAAGGAGCTGGTCGCGGCGGCCGGGGTCCCGACCGCCCGCCACGGCACGTTCGACGCCGTGGGCCCCGCCCACGACTTCCTGGACACGATGGCGCCGCCGTTCGTCGTGAAGACCGACGGCTTGGCGGCCGGCAAGGGCGTGCTCGTCACGGCGTCGCTCGCGGAGGCACGTGGCGCGGTGGGCGACTACCTCTCGGGGGCCGCGTTCGGCGACGCCGGCCGCACGCTCGTCATCGAGGAGGGGCTCGTCGGGCCCGAGCTGTCGGTGCTCGCCGTGTGCGACGGGACCGACGCGGTGCTGCTGCCGCCGGCGCAGGACTCCAAGCGGGCCTTCGACGGCGACCTCGGTCCGAACACCGGCGGGATGGGCGCCTACTCGCCCGTGCCGGTCGTGGACGACGCGTTGCTCGACGAGGTGGCCGAGCGGTTCGTCGGGCCGACGCTCGCCGAGCTGCGGCGCCGCGGGATCGACTACCGCGGCGTGCTGTACGCGGGGTTGATGTACACCGCCGACGGCCCGAAGCTCATCGAGTACAACGTCCGCTTCGGCGACCCGGAGACCCAGGTGGTGGTCCCGCGGCTGACGTCCGACCTGGCCGAGCTGCTGCGCGAGGCGGCCGAGGGCCGGCTCCGCTCCACGCCCACCGTCTCCGAGGACGCGCACGTCACCGTGGTGTGCGCGAGCGAGGGCTACCCCGCGGCACCACGCACCGGCGACCGCATCGAGGGCATCGAGCGGGCAGGAGCGCTGCCCGGCGTCGCCGTCTACGCAGCCGGGGTCGCCGCCGGTCCCGACGGTGCGCTGGTCACGGGCGGCGGCCGCGTCCTCGACGTCTGCGGTCGCGGCGCCACGCTCTCCGAGGCCCGGGACCGCGCCTACGCGGGGGCGGCCGAGATCTCGTGGCCCGGCATGCACCTCCGCAGCGACATCGCGGCCACGGCCGCGGCGCGGTGACCGGCCCGGTCGTCGGCGTCGTCGGCGGGGGCCAGCTCGCCCGCATGCTCGCCGAGGCGGCGACGCCCCTCGGCATCCACGTGCGCCTGCTCGCCGGCCCGTCCGACGAGGGCGCCCCCGAGGTCGTGCCCGACACCGTGGTGGGGCGTGCCGACGACCCGGCGGCGGTCGAGGCGTTAGCCTCGACGGTCGACGTCGTCACGTTCGACCACGAGAACGTCGACCACGGCGCGCTCGCCGCGCTCGAGGCCGCCGGCGTGGCGGTCCGCCCACCGCTCGCCACCCTCCGGTTCGCGGACAAGGCGCACCAGCGCCGCACCTTCCACGACGCGGGCCTGCCCGTGCCCGACTTCGTCGTCCTCGACGGCGGACCGGCCGACGTGGACGCGGCGTCGGCCTTCGCCGATCGCCACGGCGGCGCCGCGGTCGTGAAGGCGAGCCGGGGCGGCTACGACGGCCGCGGCGTGTGGATGGTGGACGGCGAGGAGCTGCGGACGTTCGTGGCCGGGTGGACGGGCGCGCCGCTCGTGCTCGAGCCGCGCCTCGACCTCGACGTCGAGGTCGCCGTGCTGGTGGCTCGCCGGCCGGGCGGGGCGTCCGTGACCTGGCCGGTGCTCGAGACGGTGCAGGTCGACGGCATGTGCGACGAGGTCCTGCTGCCCGCGACCGTGACGCCCGACGTCGCCCGCCGCGCCCGGGAGGTGGGCGAGCGGGTGGCCGAGGTGACCGGCGCGGTCGGCGTGGTCGCGGTCGAGCTGTTCGTCGTCGGCGGCGAGGTGCTCGTCAACGAGATCGCCCCGCGCGTGCACAACTCCGGCCACCTCACCATCGAGGGCACGACCACGTCGCAGTTCGAGCAGCACCTGCGGGCGGTCCTCGACTGGCCGCTCGGCCCGACCGACCCGGTCGCCGGGGGCGCCGTGATGGTCAACGTCGTCGCCGGGGACGGCGCGGACCCGCGGGATCTGCAGGCGGCGGCGCTGCGCGAGGTGCCCGAGGCCCACGTGCACCTGTACGGCAAGTCGCCGCGAGCGGGGCGCAAGGTCGGCCACGTCACGGTCGTCGGCCCCGACGTCGACGAGGGCCGGGCCCGTGCCCGTGCGGCGGCCGACCTGCTTGCCGGCCTCGGCAGCGCGGGCGGCGTGGGAGGATCTGGCGCATGAGCGACGAACCGACCCCGCTCGTCGGCATCATCATGGGAAGCGCGTCGGACCTCGACGTGATGCGCCCGGCGGCCACCGTCCTCGCCGAGCTGGGCGTGCCCCACGAGCTGCGCGTCGTGTCCGCGCACCGGAGCCCGCTCCGGATGGTCGACTACGCGCGCACGGCCCGTGACCGGGGCCTCCGGGTCGTGGTGGCGGGCGCCGGCGGCGCCGCCCACCTCCCCGGGATGGTGGCGGCGATGACGACGCTGCCGGTGATCGGCGTGCCCGTCCCGACCCGGCACCTCGGCGGTGCCGACTCGCTGCACTCCATCGTGCAGATGCCGGGCGGCGTCCCGGTGGCGACGATGGCGATCGGCGGCGGCCTGAACGCCGGCCTGATGGCGGCACGCATCCTCGCCCTGGGCGACGAGGACCTCGTCGAGCGGCTGGCCGAGCACCAGGCCGGCCTCGAGCGCCACGCGCTCGACCAGGACGAGCACCTCGACCGCTGACGCACCCGACCGCCGGCGCGCCCGACCGCCGGCGCGGCGACGAGCCGCGCCGGGTGCGATGCTCAGAAGGTCTGGCGCCACCCGCCCGGGAACTCCTGCGGGTCCCGGCCCTCCATCCACCGGTCGTCCCCGGGATC
>JAEVZA010000151.1 GCA_023392475.1 Actinomycetes bacterium
GTTCCACCTCGCGGTCGCGCTGCCCGACGGCGTGGCACGCGGCCGCGTGCGGGCCGTGGTCGCGGTGGGCTGGGCGTCCGCCGTGGTCGTCGCCGCGGCGCTCGTGGCCGACCGCCCCGACGTCCCCGGGAGCACCTACGGGACGTGGATCGCCGTGCTCGTGGCGGTGGCGTTCGTGGTGTTCGTCGCCCGCTGCCGCGGCGCCACCCCCAGGGACCGGGCGCGGCTGCAGTGGGACGGCTGGGGTGTGCTCGTCGCCGCCGCCATCGCGCTCGCGGTGCGGGCGCTCGACGTGCTGACGGGGTGGCCGCCGTCGCCCGCCACGGTGGCGCTCGCCGGCACCGTCCTGATCGCCGTGGGGCTCGCCGCGAGCAGCGAGGAGCGCGCGCTCGCCGTCGTCGACCGCGTGCTCGTGCACTCGATCGTCACCGTCGGCCTCGTCGCGCTCGTCGCGCTCGTCTACCTGGTCGTCGTCATCGGGCTGGAGGGGTCGCCGACCGGCGAGGCGCGCACCGTGCTCGGCTACTCGCTCGTGGCCGGTGCCGTCGCCGCGGCGCTGAGCCTGCCCGCCCGCCGCCGCCTCGAGGAGTTCGCGAACCAGCGCGTCTACGGCGAGCGCAGCGCGCCCGACGAGGCCCTGCGCACGTTCGCGAACCGCATGTCGCGCTCCGTGCCGATGGACGAGCTGCTGCTGCAGCTCGTCGAGTCGCTGCGGAAGTCGATGGGTGTGGCCCGGGCCGAGGTCTGGACCGGAGCGGACGGCCGGCTCGAGCGCCAGGTCTCCGTGCCGCACGCACCGGCCGAGGTGGTCGTGCTCGCGGGCGAGGAGCTGGCCGTGGCGTCGCGCACGCACGTGGCGGGCAACGGCTGGCTCGCGGTCTGGGCGCCGGCGCTGCTCGAGGGCCGCGACGGCAAGGTCGTGCGCGTGGCGCCCGCCGCGCACCTCGGCGAGCTCCTCGGCCTGATCGTGGTCGAGCGCACGGAGGACGACCCCCCGTTCGACGAGGAGGAGGACCGCGTCCTGTCGGACCTCGCGCGGCAGGTCGGGCTCGCGCTCCACAACCTGCGCCTGGACTCGGCCCTGCAGGACAGCCTCGAGCAGCTGCAGGAGCGCAACGAGCAGCTCGTCGCCTCCCGTGCCCGCATCGTGGCCGCGTCCGACGAGTCGCGCCGCGCGATCGAGCGCAACCTCCACGACGGCGCCCAGCAGCACCTCGTGGCGCTCGCCGTGAAGCTCGGCCTCGCCCGGCAGCTCCTGGCGAAGGACCCCGATGCGACCGCGGCGATGCTCGAGGAGCTGCGCACCGATGTGCAGGTGACGGTCGGCGAGCTGCGGGAGCTGGCGCACGGGATCTACCCACCGCTGCTCCGCGACCGCGGCCTCCCGGAGGCGCTGCGCACGGCGGCGAACCGCAGCCCGCTGGCCACCGAGGTCGAGATCGGGAAGGTCGGTCGGTTCCCGACCGAGGTCGAGGCCGCGGTCTACTTCTGCTGCCTCGAGGCGATGCAGAACGCGGGCAAGCACGCGGGGGAGGGCGCGACCGTGCGGGTGGCGGTCGTGCACGAGCCCGGCGAGCTGACCTTCTCGGTGGTCGACGACGGCGCCGGGTTCGAGGTCGGCGACCGGGCCGAGGGCCACGGGTTCGTGAACATGGGGGACCGGCTCGGCGCGATGGGCGGCCGGCTCGTGGTGCGCTCGGCACCCGGCTCGGGCACGTCGGTCACCGGCATCGTCCCGGTCGACGACGCCGACCTCGACGGCGCCGCGACCGGCTGATCCGGTCCCGCCGAGCCCCAGACCCCGTTCCGTTCGCCAGACCCCGTTCTGTTCGTCGGAAGCGGGTGGAAACCACCGCTTCGGACGAACAGAACGGGCCGGGGGGCGAGACGCGGTGGGTGACCGTGGTGGCCGGCGGTCAGGCGGGCCGGTCGGCCGACGACCAGGCGGCCTCGAGCACGTCGGGGAACAGGTCCTCCTTGTGCACGTAGGTGCGGGCGCCGCAGGCGGCGGCGTCGGCCGGCAGGTCCTCGGCCGTGTAGGTCGACATGAGCACGACGACCACCTCGGGGTGCTCGCTCGTGATCCGGCGCGTGGCCTCGATCCCGTTGATCCCCGGCAGGTTGATGTCCATCAGCACGAGCCCGGGGCGCAGCTCGTCGACCCGCGCCACCGCCTCCTCGCCGGTCTCGGCCTCGGCCTCGACGGTGAACCCGTCGGCGAGCGCGACGACCGTCCGCGCCGCGGAGCGGAACGCCGGTTGATCGTCGACGATCAGGACCCTGACCTCGTCGGTGCTGATGACGCCCTCCTCGGTGATCACCACGAGCCTACGGTCGCACCCCGGGCACCCGACCGGCCAGGGTGCCGGCCCGTCGGGCCACGGTGGTGCTGGCCTCCCCCCGACGCCGACCCGCGGCGGGCGCTCAGGCGTCCTGATCGGCGAGGTACAGCAGGACGGCCTTCACCCGGCGGTGGACGTCGGGCTCGGCGCCCAGGCCGAGCTTCGAGAAGAGCGAGTTGATGTGCTTCTCGACGGCCCGCTCGGACAGCACGAGCGACTGCGCGACCGCGGCGTTGTTCTTGCCCTGGGCGATCTCGGCCAGCACCTCGGTCTCCCGCGGCGTCAGGTGGCGCAGCGGCGACCGCTCGGAGCGCGTCCGGCCGGCGACCAGCGCGTCGACCACCCGGGGATCGACGACGGAGCCGCCGCGGGCCACCTCGCGGATCGCGGCCAAGAGCTGGTCGGGCTCGGACAGCCGCTCCTTCAGCAGGTACGCACGGCCCTCGGAGCCCTCGTCGAGGAGCGAGACGGCGTACGCCGGCTCGGCGTACTGGCTGAGCACCACGACCCCGGTGCCCGGGTGGTCGCGGCGGATCGCGTTGGCGGCGCGGATGCCCTCGTCGGTGCCGGTCGGCGGCATGCGGATGTCCGTGAGGACGACGTCGGGTGCCTCGTCGGCCACGGCGGCCATCAGCGCGTCGTGGTCCTCGCAGAGCCCGACGACCTCGACGCCGTCCTGCGCCTGGAGGACCGCCGCGATGCCCTCCCGGACCAGCATCGAGTCCTCCGCCACCACGACCCGGATCGCCATGGGCGGCGAGGCTACCGAACGCCGCGGGGCGCGGACGCGCCCGCGGCGTCGCGGAATCCGGTGGCGCGGCCCGCTGGTCCACGGCCACGCTTCGGGCGATGGTCACCGTGATGATGGTCCGCCGCCGTGGCACGGCCCGCGCCCTCCCGGGGGCAACCGCCGAGGAGGCGGCCACCGCGCGGGCGTCGAGCGAGCGGGCGGCAACCGTGGGGTTGGCACCGGCTCGACGACGCGTGGGCGCAGCGGCTCGTCGATGAGTCGGGCGTCGGGCGCGGCGACCTCGTGCTCGACATCGGCGCCGGTACCGGCGCGCTGACGGGCCCGCTGGTCCGCGCCGGCGCTCGCGTCGTCGC
>JAEVZA010000160.1 GCA_023392475.1 Actinomycetes bacterium
CCCGGGTGCGATCGCGCCGGCCCGCCCGCCCGCCGCGGCGCCCGGCCGGGGCGGGGGGGACGGCGCACGAGGCGCCGCCCCACCCGGCGACCTCAGACCGCGGACTCGATGATGGCCCGGCGCTCCGCCTCGTTCAGGCCCCCCCAGATGCCGTGCGGCTCCCGGATCTCGAGCGCGTAGTCCAGGCAGTCCTGCTGGGACGGGCACTCGGCGCAGATGGCCTTGGCGCGCCGCTCCCGCTCCAGGCGCTCCGCCTTGCGCTCGAACTGCGGCGGTGGGAAGAAGACCGCCGCCTGCGGTCCCCGACAGGCCGCCTTGACCTGCCACATGTCGTGGGCGTGTTGTGCACTCACCGGTCGGACCCCCCCTTTCGGTGTGCGGCGCACCCTAGGCAGGCGCCAGGACGCCGCTCAAGGATGAATTTGTTCGCATCGCGCTAGCTGGAGCTAGCGGCCGTCCGGGTCGTCGGCGGCGCTCGCGTCGCCCCCGACGCGGGCGCCGGCGTCCTCGCTCCCACCCGGCTCGGCTCCGCCGCTCCCACCCGGCTCGGCTCCGCCGCTCCCACCCTGCGCAGCGCCGCCGCGACGACGGTCGCGCATCTCGCGGTAGTCCACCGCGCCGCCCACCTCGGGCTCGACCTCGAGCACCAGGCCGTCGATCGACACGACCCGGATGCGGTCCCCGGCCGCCACCGGCGTGGCCCGGTTCACCCGGGCCCGCCACGTGGCGCCGCGCACGCGCACGGTGCCCTCGGGGTCGACCGCGGTCACGGCGTCGCCCAGGTCGCCCACCATCCACTCCCGGCCGATCGTCGGTGTCGCGAACCGGGTGCGGACCATGGCCGGCATCCCCGAGAACATGGACACGCCGATGCCGATCAACCCGGCTCCGAGCGCGATCCACGTCGGCCGGAAGTCGGTCATGAGGAACAGCGACGCGACGGCGAACGCGACCATGCCGATGATGGTCCACGCGCGCGGGATGCCCGTCTGCACGTCGATCGCGAACGCGACGAAGGAGAGGACGAACAGCACGAGTGCCCACGTGTTGTGGGGCAGCTCGGCGACGCCGTAGCCGGCCAGCAGCGTGCACCCGGCTCCCACGACGCCGGCGATGCCGATGCCGGCGGTGAAGAACTCGAACAGCAGCAACCCGAGGCCGACGGTCAGCAGGAGGTACGCGACCGAGGGGCTGGCCACGGTGTGGAACAGCTGCGTGAGGAGCGGCAGCTTCGAGAACCGCACGGTGGTCACCGGCACCTTGCGCCGCTGGCCGTCCTGCGTGGTGGTCTTCGTCTTCACACCGGGCAGGTTGACGATGTGGTCACCGATGGTCGGCGAGAAGCGGGTCACGACGCCCGCCTTCACCGCGTCCTGCCCGCTCAGCACGTGGTTGCGGGCGACCGCTGCCCTGCCCGTGAGCAGCTCGCCGAACTCCTGCTCCGAGAGGCGCTGCTGCCCGGCGTCGCCGATGTCGGAACCGGGCGCGATGCCCGAGGAGCTCGCCACCTGCACCAGCTCGACCGCGCCGCCCAGCGTGCGGGCGCCGGAGGGCCCGATCCACACCGACACCGGCACGTCGGATCCCTGGATGGCGGCCGCGACCTCGTCGAGCCGCTCGTCGGACACCGCCGTCCCGCCGCTGTCGAACTGCAGGACGACGGCGACCACGCCGTCGGCGCGGCGCGCCGCGTGCACGCTGTCGATCACGAAGTCGGCCTCGACCTGGTCGATCAACCCGTTGACCGCGACGACGTCGACGCAGCCGTTCTTCGCGCACGCGTCGGGAGCTGCGCCGGCGCTCGGCGCGAGGGCGCCGAGGAGCACGGAGAGGCCGCCCAGGGCGACGATCGAGATGCCGAGCAGCCGGAGCCGACTCGCTAGTGTGCCCAACGCAAGGGCCTCCGAAGGGATGACGTGGATCCTGCGCAGTTTCTCACCGCGTCCAGGGTGATCATCGTCGCCGGGAAGGGCGGCGTCGGCAAGACGGCGGTCACCGCGGCACTCGCGGTGGCGGCGTCCTCGGTGGGGTTGCGGACCCTCGTGGTGGAGGTCGAGGGCAAGGGCGGCATGGCCTCGATGTTCGAGACGGGACGGCTCGGCTACGAGGAGCTCGTGCTCATCCGGGCGGCGACGGGGCACGCCGGCGTGCACGCCCGCACCGTCACGCCCGACGACGCGCTGCTCGACTACCTGACCGACCGCGGGCTCCAGCGCATCTCGAACCGGCTCGTGTCCTCCGGCCTGCTCGACATGGTGGCGACGGCCGTGCCCGGCATCCGGGACATCCTCGTGCTCGGCAAGGTCAAGCAGCTCGAGCGGTCGGACCAGTACGACCTGATCCTCCTCGACGCCCCCGCGGCCGGGCACGCCATCACGTTCCTCCGCTCCGCGAGCGGCCTGGTCGACGCCGTGAAGGTGGGGCCGATCAACGCGCAGGCCCAGGACGTGCAGGACCTCCTCACCGACGCCGACCGCTGCCGCGTCGTGCTCGTGACCGTGCCGGAGGAGACGCCGGTCAACGAGCTCGTCGAGACCGCCTACTCGCTCGAGGACCGCGTCGGCGTGTCGCTCGGGCCCGTCATCGTCAACGGCGTCGTGCCCGACCTGCCGGGCCTCTCGGTCGATCCCGCCGACGCCGCCGACGAGGCGGGCGTGCGGCTGCTCGACGGCGAGGCGGCCACGCTCGCCGAGGCCGCGCGGTTCCGGACGGTCCGCGGCGAGCTGCAGGACGCGCAGCTCGCCCGCATGGCGGACGAGCTGCCGCTCGCGCAGCTCCACCTGCCCTTCCTCTTCACCACCGACCTCGGCCGCGCCGAGCTCGACGTGCTCGCCGACGCGCTGCTCGAGCGCATCCGGGAGCTGGTGCCGGCGTGAGGCGGAGCCCCCGGAGGAGCGCGGCGTGAGCCGGGGCGACCGAGCGAGCGCCAGCGAGCCGGGCGCACATGGGGTCCGGGGGCGGAGCCCCCGGAGGAGCGCGCCGTGACGGCCGGTGGACCGACGATGTCGTCCGTGGTGGCCGGCAGCCACGTGGTCGTGTGCTGCGGGTCCGGCGGCGTCGGCAAGACGACGACCGCCGCGGTCATCGCGATGCGCGCCGCGATGGAGGGCCGCCACTCGGTCGTCGTGACGATCGACCCGGCCCGTCGCCTGGCGGACGCGCTCGGGCTCGAGGGCCTGACCAACGCGCCGAGCCGCATCGAGGGCCCGTGGACCGCCGACGGCGGCCGCATGGACGCGCTGATGCTCGACACGAAGGGCACCTTCGACGGGCTCGTCCGCCGCTACTCGGCCGACCCCGACCAGGCAGACCGCATCCTCGCCAACTCCTTCTACCGGAACATCTCCGGTGCCCTGTCGGGCACCCAGGAGTACATGGCCTCGGAGAAGCTGTACGAGCTCGCGGTCGAGGGCGACTACGACCTCGTCGTGGTCGACACCCCGCCCACCCGCAACGCCCTCGACTTCCTCGACGCGCCGCAGCGCCTCGCGCACTTCCTCGACCACCGCCTCTACAAGGTGCTGATGTCGCCGACGCGGGGCATCGTGCGGGCCGTCAACGTCGCGGCCCAGGCCCTCATGCGCTCGATCTCGAAGGTCGTCGGTGCGGAGGTGATCGCCGACGCGCTCGCGTTCTTCCAGGCGTTCGAGGGCATGGAGGAGGGGTTCAAGGAGCGGGCCGCCGCCGTCGACCGCCTCCTCTCGGACCGCTCCACGGCCTTCGTGCTCGTGGCGTCGCCGAAGGCCGACACGGTCGAGGAGGCGGGCTACTTCGCGGACCAGCTCCACCGGAACGACATCGCAGTGCGCGGACTCATCGTGAACCGCACGCAGCCGGCGTTCGGCGTCGCCCTCGACGACGGCGCGCCGGGCACCGGGAGCGCGGCGCTCGGCGCGGCCGCCGTGTCGGAG
>JAEVZA010000279.1 GCA_023392475.1 Actinomycetes bacterium
GGACATCCGCCGCTGTCGATCGTGCGGATCCTCAACCTCGAGAGCGAGTTGTCCCAACGTCGGTAGACGGGCCTCACCAGCGGACCGGACCCACTGAGCTCAGCAGGCGGTGGACCCATGGAAGCGATCCCGTACACGGCCGACCGCGAAGCCGACGCCCTGGCTCGCGCCGAACAGTTGGAGGACCGCGCCGCCCTGTGCGAACAGCGAGCATGGGAGAAGCTCCAGGTGCCACATGCCAGGGTGCGCCGTGGCGGACTGACCGTCGAGGTGTCGGCACCTGAGGTGGTGCCCGGCGATGTCGTGCTGATCGAGGCCGGTGATCTGGTGCCAGCTGATGGGCGGCTGCTGACATCGGCGACGCTCGAGGTCACCGAGGCTGCGCTGACGGGTGAGAGCGCCCCGATCGGCAAGGACCCGGCGACGATCGAGGGCACCGAGGTCGCCCTGGGCGATCGGACGAACATGGTGTTCCAGAACACGCAGGTGACGCGCGGGTCGGCGTCGTTCGTCGTGACGGCGACCGGTGCCCGGACCCAGATGGGCCGCATCGCGGACATGGTCAGCGAGACGAAGCGGATCAAGTCGCCGCTGCAGCGCGAGCTCGACGGGATGACGCGGGTGTTCGGGATCCTGGCCTGGGGGGCGGTGGCGATCATCGCCATCGTCGGGCTCGTCCGCGGTCAGGACGGCGAGACGTTGGCGTTGCTGTGCATCTCGACCGCGATCGCGTCGATCCCGACGGGGTTGCCGACGTTCGTGCAGACGATGCTGTCGTCGGGTGCGCAGCGCCTCGCGGCGGAGAAGGCGGTGGTCAAGTCGCTCGCCGACGTGGAGACGCTGGGTGGGACGACGGTGATCAACAGCGACAAGACGGGCACGCTGACGATGAACGCGATGACGGTCACGTCGATGTTCGCCGGTGGGCGCTGGTACCGGGTGGAGGGATCGGGCTACTCGAAGACGGGCTCGATCCTCGGGGCCGCTGGCGCCGGGTAGCCACAGGCGGTCAACACCGGGCCGTAACGATGTGGCTGCGCTTCGATCGCGTCGAGTCGCTCGAGCGCCGCATCGACGGGCAGCGCGCCGGACGGGGTCCGATTGCAGAGCTCCAACGCAGCGATGTGGTCGAGCCGGGCACAGCCCCCAGCGTCGAAGCACCGACGCCGGCGCCGGATCGGGGTTGCGGCCGGGTCGGCGGAGTGGGGGTGACGGTGTGGCGAGATCGTTTGAAGTTGCGGACTGCCGTGCCGAGGGATGCGCTCAGAATCGTGCCGGCACGACGTGCAGACGCCGGCCAGGTTCGAGGTAGTCGCTGCGCCGCTGGCGAGGCGGGAGCACCACCTTCTTCGAGCGTGTGCGTTCGTAGGGAACGTGATCGAGCAGGTGGCTGATCACGTTGAGCCGAGCCCGACGCTTGTCGTTCGAGTCGGCGACGTACCAAGGGGAGAACGGGGTGTCGGTCGCCTGGAACATGTCGTCTCGTGCTCGGGAGTAGTCGTACCAGCGCGAATACGACTCGAGGTCCATCGGTGACAGCTTCCACGTCTTGCGGCCGTCCTCGATGCGGGCCTGCAGGCGCCGGGTCTGCTCCTCTTGTGACACCTCCAGCCAGTACTTCAGGAGCACGATCCCAGAGTCCACCATCGCCCGCTCGACGAGCGGAACCATCCGAAGGAACGTCGTCACCTCGGCTTCGGTGCAGAACCCCATCACACGTTCGACACCGGCACGGTTGTACCAACTGCGATCGAAGATCACGACCTCGCCGGCTGCAGGCAGGTGTGGGAGGTAGCGCTGGATGTACATCTGGGAGCGCTCCCGCTCGGTAGGAGCGGGAAGCGCAACGGTGCGGAACACCCGAGGACTGACCCGTTCGGTGATGCGCTTGATGACGCCGCCCTTGCCGGCCCCGTCGCGGCCTTCGAACACCACGCATATCCTCGCTCCGCTCGCGACGACCCACTGCTGCAGGTGGACGAGCTCGACCTGGAGCCGATCCAACTCCCGCTCATATGCCTTGCGACGCATCTGCGGCAGCGGTTCGTTCGACTCGTCCGTGTTGTGCCGCTTCTTGTCCTTGCCCATCCGATCGACCTCCCGAGGTCCGCTACCGAGATCTTGGGTCGGATGGGAGCGGTTGAGTTGTCAGTACCGCCATGGGGGACATCACGACACCCTTGTCGAACTCGAACAGCGATGCGACGCCTGACATCTCAAGCGCCCGCATGAGCACCGAGCTCGGGCGTCGCAACACGAACGGTCTTGCCACGACGAGGCACCGCAGGCCGTGGGAGTCGCAGAAGCTGACGCCGCTGAGATCGACGACGAGGGCCCCGGCGGCGTCGCGCGAGCGCGCTCTGGAACAGCTCCGCCGTCGAGACGTCCAGTTGACCAGCAATGAACAGGACGCCAGCGTCAAATCGGACGTGCAGCGATTCGTGCATGCTGGACAGCACCCCACCGCCTTTCGGAGCCGGGTATCGGAGGCCAGTGCCGTGGCACCTCGACGACGTAGTAGTCGAGCAGGCCCGGGCGACCGGCTTCCTGCGAGATCGCGGCTGGGTTGGTCCTACTTCGCGGATCGCGCTTCCACGTCACGGAAGCGTCCGGCGCGAGCTCGACTGTCTCAGGAAGCCGGGCCACGCCCTGGCCTCACACAACTGCTCGCCGCCTCGAGCCTCGACTTGGACGTCGTTCTCGACGGTTCGGGCCGACCGGGTTCGACGATGAGGTCGCGCTGCTCCACCTCAACGGTTCTGACCGTCGATCGCCCGTCACCGGCCGCACCATCCACATCAGGGAAACGTTGCCGGATCAGCGGCAGCACTCGACCGTCGGGCCAGCGATTCGAACCGTGACGGTCGATCGGGAGAGCCGTATGACCGTCGTTCCGACGGGCTGATCCGACGGTCTGGTTGCGAAGCGTTGCTCGCTCGTGCCTAGTGACCGTTGGCGATGGGTCCGGGGATCGGCACGCCGGCTGCGGTGAGGTCGGCGGTGTAGAGGTACTGGAAGTTGTTGGCGGCGTCACCGACGTACG
Source organism: Actinomycetes bacterium (assembly GCA_023392475.1). Taxonomy (GTDB): domain Bacteria; phylum Actinomycetota; class Acidimicrobiia; order Acidimicrobiales; family Microtrichaceae; genus JAEVZA01. The sequence continues at coordinate 3,044 of JAEVZA010000279.1, forward strand.
CGTAGTTGAACGTCCAGTTGCCGATCTCGGAGTACTGCGGCATCTGAGCGGTGCAGTCGCCGGAGGTGAAGTCGACCGGGTGGCCGGTGAGCCCGCAGGTGAGCGGCACGTTGAGGGAGTGGCTTCCGGACGGGCTGATGAAGACGAGCCCGGCGCTCGTGACGCCGGAGAGGTCGTCGGTGATGCGGGCCGTGGCGTGGATGGTGGCAGGACCGGTCGAGGTGTCGACCGAGGCCGGTGACGTCACCAGCGACACCAACGTCGGCGCCGTCGTGTCCTGCACCCCGGTGAGGAGCGTCGTGTCGATGGTGACGGTCAGGACGGGCGATGGGCTTGAGGTGTTCCCGGCCGGGTCGGTGAAGGTGCTGGTGATGGCGTGGGTCCCCGCGGACATCCCAGCGGTGATCTGGTAGTGCGAACCGGTGCAGACGGCGCTGACTGTCGGGATGTCGTCGACGACGATCGAGACGGTGTCGCCGTCGGTGCACGAGCCTTGGAAGTCCGGTGTCGTGGTGGCGGTCACGTTGTCGGTGTTCGAGATCCCGGTGTCGGTGGCCGGCGTGAGGTCGGGGGCGACGGTCGGAGGAGCCGGTGGCGTCGAGTCCAGCGTCGTGGTCGTGACCGTGGTGGTCGTCGTGGGATGCGTCGGCGTGGGTGCGCACGCCACGCCGACACCGAGCAGACACACGGCAGCGACGATGCCAGCCGTACGTGGTCTCATCCCTGGCTCCTTCCTTCAGCGCCGTCAGACCATCGATGTGGGGAACCGGCCGATCGGATCACGTCACGGTGAACGGCGCCGGGGGTGCCGTCGAGATGATCTCTCCCGGGATGCCGTCGGTCTCGAAGTAGCAGGCCGCGACCAGCAGCCCGGTCGACGGCGGCATCGGTGGGACGGTGACGTTGAACGTCCAGTCGGGCCAGTTCGTCTGCGAGATGACCGGTGAGCGTCCCACTTCGGTCGCGGACATGGCCCAGAGCAGCGGCAGCGTGGTGACGCCGGGGACGAAGTAGACGATGACCCCCGGTCCGATGCTCGTGAACTCCTCGGCCGAGAGGGGCGGACGGAACTGCGGCTCAGTGCACTGCCCGCTGACCGTCAGCGTCGCACCTGCAGCTGCGGTGGCGGCCGACACGTTGAACGTGCCGCGCCCACCGGTCGTGGGCACGGTGGAGGTGGTCGTGGACGTGGTCGTCGGCGGGGAGGGGACGGGCGCGGCGCACCCGACCGCCATGCCGACGGCGAGTGCTGCGACTGCGAGGGTGATCGTGACGGTCTTTGGGCTGCGACGTGCCATCGGGAGATCTCCGGTGTGCGGGGCGGCTCAGGCGACCCAGGTGTTGAAGAAGAAGTCGAGGAGCTGACCGGTCCGGTCGCCGGTGCGCCATGTGCCGCCCGAGCCGACCAAGCGGACCCAGCCGACGCCTCCGGCATACGGGTCGCTCGGCGCCTTGGCACCGGTGAAGGTCCAGCCGTTGTCCGGGCCGGGGCTGGCGCAACCGGCTTGGGTCACGACGATGGCGTACATCTGACCCGAGACGACGTGGGCTGGGGTGCTCAGCGGCATGTTGAACAGCACGCCGCCGACGTTGGCCGGGCCGTTGTACGTGCCCGACCCGATGACGGTGCCGCTGGGCGTCCCATCGGTGGCGACGGTCTGGATCGTGATGCCCAGGGGCGCTGCGGCGGGGACCGAGCCGTCGATGCGGTTGGCGTTGAGCCCGACCTGATCCAAGGTTCCGGCGCGGCCTGCGGTGAACGTTTGAGCGATCTGGATCGAATCCGGTGCGTACCCGGGCGAGCACGCCGCCACATCGGCAGCGATGTTCTGATCCGCGGGTGCGAGGTACTGCTGATCGATGGTGTGCACCTTCGGCGGAGCCGGTGTGGGCGCACACGCGGCCGCTGCGACGAGCAGCGTGCCGACTGCCATCCACCGCCGCGCGAGACCGCAGCTGCGACCCGGAGACATCAGAACGATCTGCATGTCACGCATTGCAGACGTACGCCGACGATCCCAGGCCGGTCCAGCCCTGGGAGGCGAAGGTGCCAGAGGTACCCGTTCCGCCGATCGAGATGCAGATGGCGTCGGCGGCAGCCGCGCTCGCAGCCAGCACGAGCGTGCCATCAATGCCCGCGTTCGTGGCGCCCGAGCACGTCCCGTCGTTGCTGTTGTGGTACGTCATGTTCTTCGCGACGTTTGGGGTGCCGCTGTAGAAGTAGTCCGCGAACATCGGATCGGCCGTGTTGTCGTAACAGCCGGCCGTCGGAGCAGCCGGAACCGTCGACGTCGTCGAGGTGCTGGTCGTGGTCGACGGACTCGGCGGTGTCACGCAGCCAGCAACGACTGCTGCGAACACCAGCGAAGTCGCAGCAAGCGCGACGCGACGGATCTGCATCTTGGTTCCCTCCAACCTGCGATGCGCCTTCCCTTGCGCACGATTGCGCAGGATGACAGAGGGCTGAAAGCCGTTCAAGCGTCACTTTCAAGTGCCCCTGTCCGTACCACTACCCGCGTCGACTCGTGCACGGGCCGTCGTCGCGCGCATCGTGGTCGAGGAGAGCCGATGCTTGGCGACGAGGAGCCAGCCGAGGTCGGAGCGACCAGCGAGCCCCGCACCTGGGTGGCCGTGCTCGTGTACTGGAGCGTCTTGCGCTCCGGATGCGATCGAGGCCCGGCGAGCTCCATCCCCAGGGGCGTCGTCGCCAACGAAGAGTACGCCGCCCAGTCGGGCCAAGAACCTCGCCGGCTGATCGCCTCACGATCTTGATGCCGGACCGGGGCGGGTCAGTCGCTGGTGCAGATGTAGGCGTCGGGTCCGATGTCGACGTAGCCGTAGTCCCGGTCATCGGCCGGGTACGAGGACTGCCGTCCTGCCCCTTGGCAGACACCGTCTGCCGCAGCTTGGCTGGCCGCCACCACCAGCATCTGGTCCGTGGGGAACGCCGGTGCGTTGCACGTTCCATCCGAGAGCGTGTGGAACACGAGGTTCCCCATCACGTTCGGAGTCCCGTTGTAGAACACATCCGCCTGGAACGCCCTCGAGCTGTCGTAGCACCCAGCTGCCGGCTCGACCAAAGCCGGCGGGTTCGGCGAACACGACCACACATCCGCAGGCACTGCGGTGTACACGGTGCTGACCGGTGCCGTCTGCGGACTCGACGGCGTCGACAGCGAAGCGCACTTGGTCGACGCGTCGGCGCTCGACGTGGCGTGTACCCAGGACCGGACGAAGCTCGGCGGGCCGCCCCCGTACAGCGAGCCGGTGCAAGTGCCGTCGGTGCTCGTGTAGACCCGCACGTTGTCGTACGTGTCGATCGGTCCGTTGTACAGGATGTCTGCCTGGCTCGGGTTGGATGACTCGAAGCAAGTACCAGGCACCGGCAACGCCGAAAGCGTTGTGGTCGTGGTTGTGGTCGACGTCGTGGTGGTGGATGTCGTGGTGGGTGGAGATGGCGGCTGCACGCACCCGGACAACGACCCCGCGATCACCATCGCCGTCAGAGCAAGCGCGACACGTCGAACCACCATCTACGGATCCCTCCCTGTTGCTGCGCCTTCGCCAAGGCACACCTGCCTGTCGGACGATGGCAGAAGACCTCAAGTCCGACAAGTGTGACGTGGTCTCCCCACGTCACCGCAGTGCGGTTCGCCTGTAGAGAGAAGGACGACGTGACGGCCGCCGCACCACCACCGTCTCTACCCTCACGAGGCACCCTTCGACAGGCAAGAGCCACCGCTTGGGATTCCGCGAATCAGCGGAGCGTCAGGTCGTCAACATCGGACTGACCTGGGATCTGCGCGAGCACATCGCCAAGACCGCCCGCCAACAACCGACGCCTGAGTGCCGGAGTCACCCCGGTGACCTGCAGACGCCGGTCACAGCCCTTGAACCGGTGCGCCGTCAACGCCAACAGCTCGAGAGCCCCTTCATCAAGCACCGCAACTCCACGGAGATCGACAACGGTGGTGGAACGCGCAGCGGGCGGCATCAAACCATCCAGGGACCAGTCAACCGCCCGAACCCCTGCGCCTTGATCCTGGCGACCACCCCAGCTCAACACGATGCGATTGTCTACCCGTCAACTTGTGTCTCAGAACTCATGGCGTTCCACTTCTGATCCCGTGGAGGGACGACTCCACCCCGCTGCTTGACTCACCCGTCCTGACCCCAGCCGCTGCGTTGTGCCGAGGATCGGGCGCGGCCGACGCGGTCACAGGCGCCCGGCGACGGGATCGAGGAGTGCCCGGTCGAGGACGAGCTCGGTCGATAGGCAGCGATAGCCCGCGCGCTCGAACGAGACCACGGTGAGGTCGTCGTCCGTCCTGACCACCTCGCCCACGCCCCACTCGGGATGGCACACGGTGGCGCCCACCGCCAACCAGGTAGCGGCTCCCGTTGCGGGGTTCGTCGGCCGCAGCGTCGGCCGCGCCCCTCGAACGCAGTTGTCGCAACCGTCGCCGCACGGTCCGCTCAGCTCCCCGAAGTAGCCGAGCAGGATCTGGTGCCGGCACGTGGCCGTCTCGGCGAACTCGCGCAGCATCGCGGCCCGGCTGGTCCGCCACGCCGCCCGCGCCGCACGGTCGTCCGCCACGGCCTCGAGAGCGCGGTCGAGGTCGCGGACGTGGATGCCCGACGTCCCGCGCAGCTCGACCGCACCGACGTCCCGCAGCCGGGCGACCGCCGAGGACACGGTCCTGCGGTGCAGTCCGAGCTGCGTGGCGAACTCCTCGACGCGGCCGCCGCCCAGCTCCTCGACCGCCGCGGCGACTCGACCGACCGTCTCGAGCGAGACGCAGCCTCGCGCCTGCAGCGCAGTGCGCTGCGCGAGGTCCTCCGGCCGGAAGAGCAGCACGGCGCACGCGGGTGCACCATCGCGGCCCGCCCGGCCGATCTCCTGCGAGTACGCGTCCAACGATTCGGGAGCGTCCCAGTGGAGGACGCCGCGCACGTCGGGGACGTCGATGCCCATGCCGAACGCGCTGATGGCCCAGCTGCTCGGCGTGTTCCAGGTGTCCGTGCTCCACAACGTGGTGCACCTGCTGTTTCGGCATTCGTCGGCGTGCTGGCCGCCCGGCGTGCGAGCTGGGCCCGGAACTACCTCATCATCGGCGGCACCGTGTACCTCGTCCTGCTCGCCTACGGACTGATCGTCGATCAGAGCTCGTCGGCGAACTTCGTGCCCCTCGACGACGCCGACGACTGGCTGCACCTCGCCTTCGGCGTTGGCATGATCGCCTTCGGCCTGCTGGTGCCCGGCGTCGTCACGGCCCGTCGCCCGAACCGCCTCCGTACACCCCCGACCGGCGCTGACCGATCTGGCCGTGTCGAGCGCGGACCGGAACTGACCGAGCCATGTGGAAGGTTGTCGCGCTGCGGCGGGACATGCGGGCCGCCGTCCCACATCGCCGGAGTAGGCACCCGGGGCTCGGCCAGGTTGCGGAGCAGGGCCCCGGGCGCCAAGGGAACGGCATCGCCGCTCCCGAGGCCGCTACTTCCCCGTGTGTCGAGATCAAGACCGGATCGCGGAGTGACAGCCACCCCTCCGGTTCACTGGCCCTCATGGCCGAGATCTCCTGCGTCCGATGCCGGCGCCCCACCCCGCGAGGACGACCGACCGCTCGTCACCGACCAGACCGGCCAGCGCTGCCAAGTATCCTGCTCCCGTCACGGTGCGCTTCCTTCGCGTAAGCGAACATCGCGACCCCTCACATCCGATGGTGGTCGCGCACCTGAGCCCTACGATTCGGCAGACTGTGGGCACGAGTCCGGGTTCAGCCAGCCCTGACCGCCGCCATCGAACGGCGGCTCCCCGGATCGCCCGCAGCTCGCTCGAGCCGGCTTCACCCCCACCACCGGATCACCGGAACACGAACTCCCCAACGGGCGTGTGGCTCCTTCCGCGTGGTTCTCCCACGATTCCGCATCGCCGGTTCGAGCCTGTCGGCGCCATCCCGCAGACCCCCGTGAGCAGGAAGAGCGCCACGCCGGAGATCAAGGGCGTAGCGGAGATGTTCAGAGGGTGCACCTCTCGGACCTGATCCGGCACTGCGTGCACATCTGGCACTACGTACCGGTCCCTGCGGCAGCGGTGCCGAGGGTGAGCTTGAGGCCTTCGATGAGTGCGGTGAGGCCAGCGCCGAAGGCGTCGGTCGGACGCGGTGTGGCATGTGTTCGGCCAGATCGTTGAGGGGCGCTGGTGGTGCTGGTGTTGGTGTCGGTGTGGCCGGTGACGTAGGTGAACAGCGCGCTGAAGCAGATGTCGACGTCGGCGGGTCGGAACGGTCCTTCGTTCAGGAGGGAAGTGACCTCGTTGGCGAGTCTGGTGGCTTCGCGTCCGAGTTCCCCCCGAAGGAGGAGGTCGATGGCGCTGCCTTCGATCGCGGCGCCGTCGGTCAGTTCCGGTCGTTCGACGAGCGTGCTGCGAGCGGCGCACAGCAGGCCGTGCAGACGTTGCTCCCAGGTTCCCGTGCCGGGCACGTGGACCTGGCTGAGGATGTGGTCGGTGACGAGCGAGTCGAGTGCCTGCTTGTTCGGTACGTAGCCGTAGAGCGTCATGATGGGTATGTCGAGTCGGCGTGCGACTGCTCGCATCGAGAGTCCGCCGACCCCGTTGGAGCGGAAGACGGCGAGGGCGGCGTCGAGGACCTGTTGCTCGGTGAGACGCCGCGGTCGACCAGGGACACGGTCCGTCTCTGCTGCTCGGTTCACGTCGGCGGGTGGAGCTGCAGTGGGAGCGACCGGAGTCGGCGCACCATGAGGCTCCGGTGGTGGTTGATGTCGACGGACGGATCGAGCGAGATGGATGCTGTGCGTCCGAGGAGCTGCTCGAACGCGATGCGGGCTTCCAGGCGTGCCAGCGGGGCGCCGACGCACAGGTGGAGCCCCCAGCCGAAGCCGACGTGTTGGCGGGGGTTCGGGCGGTCGAGGTCGATCGTGTCGCCGCCGAGCTCGTCGGCATGGTTGGCGGCCGGCCACGCGAGCACCAGCCGGGAGCCGGCGGGGAGGTCGACGCCGCCGAGCGAGGTGTCGGTGGTGACTCGCCGGTAGTGACCGCGGAACGGTGGCTCCGTTCGGCACACCTCCTCGACGAACGCGGGGATGAGGGACGGTTCTGACCGGAGTCGGTCTTGGAGGTCGTGGTCGTCGGCGAGGGCTCGTGCGCCTGCGCCGAGCAGGCTGGTGGTCGACTCGCCGCCTGCTGCGAGGAGCGTGGCCAGGATGCCGAAGGCCTCGAGGTCATCCAACTGGCCGGCGAGGGATGCCGTTGCGCACACTCCGATGATCGTGGCGTGGTTTGGGTTCGAGGACGCACGCGCTGTCTCGAAGGCCTGGATCGCGGGGCCGAGTTCGAGCAGCTTCGCTTCGAGTTCGCTGCGATCTCCATCTGTCGCGAAGCCGCTGATCAGCTCGAGTGCGGCGTAGCCCTGGTCCTTGAGGGTCGGCGCGTCCTCGTCGGCGATGCCGAGGAGGCGGGTCACCATCAGCATCGGCAGGGGTTCGGCCACCTCGCTCATCCACTCGATCCGTCCTGTCGACAGCCCGGGTTGCAGCGCCTCGTCGATCAGCCGTCGGAACTCAGGCTCACGGACCTTGATCGACCCGGTCGAGAGGATCCGGCTGAGCAGGGCCCGGTGTCGGGTGTGGTCCGGAGGGTCTGCCGTGGCGAGGATGCCGAACGCGTCTGCGTCGTTGCCGGCGGCGCCGATCGCGGGACGCAGCCCGCCCCGTCCGTCCTCGTCGCAGTAGAGGAACTCGCCGGTCCGGCTGGAGAACCGCTCCGGGTCGCCGACGACCTCCTTGATGAGGTCGAGTCGCGACACGAGGAACGCGTTGGTGCCGCTCACTCGGTGCACCGGATCGTGCTCACGCAGGTGGGCGTAGTAGCGGTGCGGGCACTCCAGCACAGCGGGTTCGAAGAGCGGATCGATGACGGCCACGACGCTCCCTCCGACGGTTCTCGTATGGTACACGGAAATGACGTGCGGCCGTCGCTCGCGACCGGCGACAACTCTTCCGGGGGCGGCCATCCTGTCGGAGTCGGGACGCTCGATCCGCCTGGTCTGCGGAACACCGTTGTCATCGTGGTGGCATCGGGTTACGATCTTCGTGCGACAGGAATCCTTTCAGGAGGTGTCATCATGCTGATGCGTACCGACCCCTTCCGTCAGTGGGACCGGGTCCTCGAACAGGCTGGCGGCGCGTTCACCGCACCGATCGATGCCTATCGACTGGG
>JAEVZA010000293.1 GCA_023392475.1 Actinomycetes bacterium
GCCGGGTCGTGGTCCTCAGCACCGACCGGCTGACGGCCGGGCTCGAGGTGCACGCGGACGACCGTGCGGCGGTGGCGCCGGCGGGCATCCGGCGGTCCGCGCTCGACGAGGCCGCCGCACCCCACGGCCTCTGGCTCCCGATCGACCTCGCCGCCGACCCGGCGCTCGGCGGGATGGTGGCCACGAACACGGGCGGCGCCCGCATGCTGCGCCACGGCGACGTGCGTCGACGGCTGCTCGGCCTCCGCGTCGTGGTCGCCGACGACGACCGCTCCGTGCTCGAGGACCTGACGACGCTGCGGAAGGACAACACGGGCCCGAGCGTCGCGTCCTGGTTCGTCGGCTCGTGCGGCGCGCTCGGCGTGATCACCCACGTCGCCGTCGAGCTGGACCACCTCCCCGCGGAGCGCGCGGCCGCGTTCGTCGCCCCGGCGGACGGACGCGCGGCGATCCGGCTGCTCGCCGCGCTCGAGTCGGGCCTCGGACCGCTCCTCAGCGCGTTCGAGGTCATGTCCGCGGAGGCCGTCCGCGCGGCGCTCGACACCGTCGACGGCCTGCACGCCCCCTTCCCCGGGCCGGTTCCCGGCCTCGTCGTGCTGGCGGAGGCCGACGGCCCCGAGGGCACCGCCGACGTGCTGGCGCGCGTCGTGGCGGGCCTCCCCGACGACGAGGTGGCGGACGCGGTCGTCGCGCCACCAGAGCGCGCGTGGGCCGTGCGGCACGCGATCACCGAGGGCCTCGCTCGCACCGGCGTCGTGGTGGGCTTCGACGTGTCCGTCTCGCGCTCCGAGATGGTCGCGTTCCTCGAGGACGCCCGCCGGCTGGTGCACGCCGCCCTCCCCCGCGCCACCGTCGCCGACTTCGGCCACTGGGGCGACGGCGGGGTGCACTGCAACCTCGTGTTCCCGGCCGACGATCCGCCCACGGACGACGAGCGCTCGACGGCGCGAGAGCTCGTGTTCGGCTGCGCGGTCGACGACCACCGGGGCAGCTACAGCGCGGAGCACGGCATCGGGCCGCACAACGCCGACTGGTGGCGGCGCGTCACCCCGGCGGCGAACCGGCGGGCGATCCGGTCGCTGCGGGATCGCTTCGACCCGGACCGGGTCCTGGGTCACCCCGACCTGCCGTTCTGACGGCGTCCCGGCCGCCGTCGGTGCTCGCCAGCCACCGCCCGAGGTCGTCGGCGGCCATCGGCCGGGCCAGCAGGAACCCCTGACCGTGCCGGCAGCCGAGCCCGCGGAGGTGGCCGAGCTGGAGGTCGGTCTCGATGCCCTCCGCCACCGCGTCGAGCCCCATCGAGCGGGCGAGCTCCACCACCGCGGTCACGATCGCCGTGTCGCCCGGGTCCGAGCCGACGCCGGCCACGAAGGAGCGGTCGAGCTTCACCACGTCGAGCGGGAGGCGGTGGAGGTAGGTCAGCGAGGAGTAGCCGGTGCCGAAGTCGTCGACGGCGACGCGCACGCCGAGCGCACGGAGCTCGTCGAGGCGGGAGCGGGTCTGCTCCACGTCGTCGAGGAGGACCGTCTCGGTCAGCTCGAGGCAGAGGCTCGACGGGACGAGCCCCGTGTCGGCGAGCACCGCCTCGACCAGCCTCACGAACCCGGGGTGCATGAGCTGCCGGGCCGAGACGTTGACGGCCAGGCCGAGGTGCCCGAGCCCGGGGCGCTCCTGCCACCGCGCCACCTGCGCCGCCGCGGTGCGCAGCACCCACGTGCCGATCGGCACGATGAGGCCCGTCTCCTCGGCGAGGGGCACGAACACGTCGGGCGCCACGGGCCCGTCGTCGTCGCCGCGGTCCCACCGGACGAGGGCCTCGACGGAGGACACGCCGCCGTTCCCGAGGTCCACGACGGGCTGGTAGTGCACCAGGAGCTCCTCGCCGTGGCGGGTGCCCCGGAGCGCGGTCTCCAGCCGCTGGCGCTCGACCGCCTGGGCACGAAGGGCGTCGTCGAAGATCGCCCAGCGACCGCGACCCTCCGACTTCGCGCGGTACATCGCGGTGTCGGCGTCGCGCAGCACGGCGACGGGGTCGGGGTCGTCCGCGTCGGCGAACGCGATGCCGATCGAGACGCCGGCGTGGATCTCGTGGCCGTCGACCTGGAACGGGACCTGCAGCGTGCGGTCGACGCGGTGCGCGATCACCATCGCGTCCTGCTCGTCCTCGAGGCGCTCGCAGAGCACGACGAACTCGTCGCCGCCGAAGCGGGCGACGGTGTCGCCGGGGCGGACCGCGGTGCGGATGCGCTCGCCGATGCTGCGCAGCAGCCGGTCCCCCAGCGCGTGGCCGAGGCGGTCGTTGATCGACTTGAAGTGATCCAGGTCGATGAACAGCAGGCCGACGCGGTGCACCGAGCCGGCGGCGCGGAGCCCCTGGACCGCGGCCTCGATGCGCCGGAACAGCAGCGCCCGGTTCGGCAGGCCCGTGAGCGCGTCGTGCGTCGCCTGGCGCTCGAGCGTGGCCTCCATCTGCTTGCGCTCGCTGATGTCGCGCAGCACCGCCGAGTAGTACTGGATCCGGTCGTCGTGGTCGCGGTGGGCGAGCACCTGGAGCCACACCGGCGCGAGCCCGTGCGCGGCGTGCGCGAGCACCTCGCCCGACCAGGACTCGAAGCGGCCCTCGCCCAGCACCGTGCCCGCGAGGTCGCCGTTGAGCTCGTCCTTCAGCGGCCACGGCCGTCCGAGCAGGCGTGGCAGCTGGTCGTCCGTGATCCCGAAGAACCGGCGGGCGGCGCGGTTGATGTACATGAGCGCGCCCTCTGGGTCGACGAGGAGCACGCAGTCGTCCGTGAGGTCGAAGATGTCGAGCAGGCGGGCGTGCTCCTCCTCGGCACGGACGACGGCGGTGACGTCCCAGAAGTTGCACACCCACTCGCCGACGTCGGGGTGGTCGAGCAGGTTGGTGATCCTCGTCTCGTTCCAGCGCGTGGATCCCGACGCGTCGCGCACCCGGAGGCGCAGCCGCTCGGTGGAGCCCGGCTCGCCGCGCAACCGGTGCAGCGCCGCGTCGAGGACGGCGCGGTCCTCGTCGACGACGTTGCCGAACGCGGGCGCCGAGCGCGCCTGGTCGGGCGTGAAGCCGAGCACCGACTCCACGCTGTCGGACACCGACGTGACCGTGCCGTCGTCCGCGAAGGTGAACACGGCGTCGGAACCGTGCTGCACCATGACCCGGAAGCGGCGCTCGGACGCGGCGAGCGCGTCCTGCGCGCTGAGCAGGTCGAGCAGGTCGCGAACGGCGGGGGCGACGTCGCCGGCGTCGGACCGGTCGAGGTCACCGACGCGTCGCTCGAGCTCGCCCTGCGCCCGTGGATCGGCGTCGACCGCACGGACGCTCGACACGAACCCGCGGACGCCGGGTGCCTCGACGGCCCGGGTGATCACCTGGTCGACCCACACCCAGCCGCCGTCCTCGGTCGACATGCGCACGCGGGAGTGGGCGACCGCGCCCTCCTCGGCGTCGCGCAGCCGGTCGACCGAGGTGCGCACGGCGTCGACGTCGGCGGGGTGGAACTCCGTGGCCACGTGGCGCCCCGCGTAGTGCGAGGACGGCTTGCCGGTCACGCCGGCGATCGCGTCGGTCACGTGGCGGATCGTCCCGTCGGGGGCGACCACGCCGATCGCCGTGTCCACGTGGCCGAGGATCGCCCACGGGTCGATCGGTTCCCGTCCCGCGGCCGTCACGGATCCAGTGTACGAACGGCCCTCCCGCGTTCCTCTGGGCCCGTCGGCCCAACGTCGGCGGGGTTCAGCGGGTGAAGCTCCACGCCTTCAGGGCCATCGGGACCTGCAGCGGGAGCCGGGCCCAGGTGAGCCACGTCGGCATCGACACCTGCGGCCTGCCGCGCGTCGCGTCGATCGCCATCTGCACGTTGGCGGGGTACACGGCCACGATCGTGGCGGTGGCCAGCGCGCCGCCGGCACGCCGCGTGCGCGGCACCGCCAGCAGCGCCCCCGACGCGAGCTCGGCCACGCCCGACCACAGCACGGCCCGGCGGCGCCAGGGGAACCAGCGGGGGACGATCCGCTCGAACGGGCGCGGGAGGACGAAGTGCAGGATCCCCATGCCGGCCATCATCGCCGCGAACCGCAGGCGGGACCGGTCGAGCACGGGGTCCGCGTCGGGGTCGATCAGCCGGTCGGTGATCCGGGGTGCGCCGCTCATCGCCACAGGATGTCAGGTGGGTGGCGCGCCCGTGGACTCCGACGGCCCGGAGAGGAAGCGGCCGAGCAGGGGCACGTCGACGAACCCCTCCAGGAACGCGTAGCGCAGCCCGACCTTCGGCAGGTCGCCGATGTCCGCGTAGATGAGCGACCGCGGCAGCCACTCGGGCTGGAACTTCTCGTTGAACTCCCGCAGCGAGCGGATCTGGTAGTAGGGGTTCAGCAGGTCGACCACCCGTCGCAGGAACCGGTCCATGCGCGTGTGCTGCACGTCGTCGTCCATCAGCCGCGAGAACGCCGCGAAGTTGAGCGAGAGCCGGTCGACGCCCCGCTCGTCGAGCTCGGCCGCGGTGCGGGAGATCAGGAACTCGATGATCCCGTTCGCGGCGTCGGGCAGGCGGCGCATGAGGTCGAGCGTGTAGCCGGGACCGAAGGGGCCACCGGTGCGGCCGACGGGGATGAGCCGCAGGAAGGCGACCGGGCGCTCGGTGCCGTCGGCGCCGCGGTGCCACGCCACCGCGAGGAGGCGGTCGGGGTCCGTGCTGCCCACGCCCTGGCTCATGGCCATCGTGTAGCCGCGCTCGTCCTCGCCCCGGCGCCAGTGGACGCTGATGTCGTCGAGCTGCGCGGCGAGCCCCGGACCGGCGGCCGCCTCGCTGAGCAGCTCGTAGCGGTGAGACGCCTCGCACCGACGGACCGACTGGCGGACCGGACCCATGCCGGGCGCGTCGAGGTCGAACGTGCGGCAGTCGAGCACGGCCTCGTCGCCGAGGTAGAAGCTGCGGAACCCGCGCTCGGTGTAGAAGGGGTCGTCGATCTCCCGGGTGGCGAGGAACGCGGGCTGCCACCCGTGGAGCCGGCAGTGCTCGATGAACTCGTCGACGACGAGCGGGATCGACGCCGGGTCGCCAATGGGGTCACCGGACCCGAGGGCGAACCCGCCGAGGTAGCCGTAGGCGATCATCGCCCGGCCGTCGGAGGAGAAGAAGTAGCTGCGATCGCCCCGCAGCGCGAAGGGCGAGAGCGTGTCCCAGCCCCACCGGTCCACCAGCTCGCCCGCCCGCGTCCGCCCCTCCGCGCCGCCCGAGCGCACGGCGGGCCGCAGCAGCAGCCACAGCAGCAGGAGCAGGCCCAGGGCGCCGAGCACGACGAGCGAGCGTGGGAACCAGGTCTCGAAGCGGCCGCGGTACTCGTACGGGCCGTCGACGCCGAACAGCCCGTAGGTGATCGCCTCGAACGAGCGCGTCCAGCTGAACGGCGGGGTCAGGTGGTCGCGCTGGCTCCAGAGCGCGAGCAGGCCGTACGTGTAGACGAACAGCAGGTAGCGGGGCGCGAGGAGCACCACCTGGGAGATCGACGGCGGGTCCTTCAGCCCCGTGAACTCCCGCCGGGTGAGCATGAGGATCACGAGCATGACGACCGACGTGACGAGGGCGACGAGCTCCCCGCCGCGGATCACGCTCAACACCGCGGACAGCAGGAAGAGGCCGGTCGCCATGTTCCAGGCGCGACGCTTCGCGCGCAGGAGCTGCCCCGAGAGCAGCACCATGATCAGGCCGAGCGCGACGGCGAGGACGCGGCTGTCGATCGTGCGGGGCAGGGGCGAGACGAGCTCGTCGAGCGACACCGTGCGCACGCCGAGGGACGGCAGCGCGCTGAGCATCGTGAGCACGCCCACGACGGTCGTGAGCACGGCGACCACGCGGACGAGGCCCGACAGGCGGACGACGGCGACCGGTGCGCCCGGGTGCACGGAGGTGGGGAGCGCGCTGGTCGGCACGACGCTGGTCCGCTCGTCCGCGGCCCGGCTCCCCCGCTCCGGGCGCTGGGTCGGGAACAGGACGACGTCGCGGACGGCCGGCGTGGCCGTGAGCAACATGACGAGCCGGTCGATGCCGACCCCGAGTCCCCCCGTCGGCGGCATGCCGCGCTCGAGGGCGCGCAGGAAGTCCTCGTCGACGTCCGAGACGTCCTCGCCGCTGCCCACGAGCGCCGCGGCCTCCATGCGGGCGCGCTGGTCGACCGGGTCGTTGAGCTCGCTGTAGGCGTTGGCCAGCTCGCGGCCCCCGACGAACACCTCGAACCGCTCGGTCGTGAACGGGTCGTCGCGGTGGCGACGGGCGAGGGGCGAGGTCTCGACCGGGTGGTCCATCACGATGGTCGGCTGCACCAGCGTCGGCTCGACCACGGTCTCGAACGCCTCGACGAGGCAGCGGCCGGCGCCCCAGGAGCCCTGCCACGCGATGCCGGCGCCGTCGAGGGCGTGCCGAGCGCGCTCGACGTCGTCGGACGGCTCGATGCGCACCCCGATCGCGGCCTCGACCGCGTCGACCATGCGGACGCGGGTCCACGGCACCGCGAGGTCCACCTGGGTGCCACCCACGTCGACGACGGTCGTGCCGATCGCGGCGCGGGCGGCGCCCACGACCAGCGACTCGACGAGGTCCATCATGTCGAGGTAGTCGCCGGGCGCCTGGTACGCCTCGAGGATCGTGAACTCGGGGTTGTGGGTGGCGTCGATCCCCTCGTTGCGGAACACGCGACCGATCTCGAAGACGCGGTCGAACCCGCCGACCACCAACCGCTTGAGGTGCAGCTCGGGGGCGATGCGGAGGTAGAGGTCGATGCCGAGGGCGTGGTGGCGCGTCGTGAACGGGCGAGCCACCGCCCCGCCGGCCGACGTCGCGAAGACGGGTGTCTCCACCTCCATGAACCCGCGCTCGTGGAGGTCGGTGCGCAGCGCGTGGACGACCTCCGACCGCACCTCGAAGGCGCGGCGGCTCTCGGGGTTGGCGATCAGGTCGAGCTCGCGCTCCCGGACGCGGCGACCCGGCTCCTGGGGGCCGTGCAGCTTGTGCGGCGGCGGCCGCAGCGAGGGCGCGAGCAGCACCACGCGGTCGGCGAACACCGACAGCTCGCCGCTGCGCGTGGCGCCGACCGGACCGTCGACGCCGATCACGTCGCCGCGCTCGACGCGGCGGAGCTCGCGCATCCCGTCGTCGCCGACCGCGGCGCGCTCGACCGCCACCTGCACCCGCGCCCCGCCCTGCTGCAGGACGAGGAAGACGATGCCGCCGTGGTCGCGGCGCAGCATGACCCGGCCGACCAGGCGGGCGCGCGTCGTGCCGACCTCGCCGGGGCGGACGTCAGCGTGCGCGGTCCGCAGCGCCGACACCGTCGTGTCGACCGGGAAGTGGGGCGGGTACGCGCAGGCCCCGGCGCGCGTCACGCCGACGCGCACGTCGGCGGGCGGGTCCTCGCCGGCGTCGGGCGGCCCGGCCGGGGATGACGGTGGCTCCACGAGGTCACGATCGGTCACCGTGCAGCCTGCAGTCGTCGCTCGTCGATGGGACCGATGGTAGGTCCGTGGCGCCCGATGTCCTCGACGGACCGGGCGCACCGGCCCGGCGGCCGGACCGGGCGCGGACCGCCGTGCCGGTCGATCGATCTCGGGGGATGACGGCCGCTGAGCGGTCGGCCGCCCCCGAGATCGAGGCCGGTGCCGACGCCGGCCGCTCGACGAACTCGGACCGGGACGACCACGGAGGGGTCATCCGGGTCCGGGTTCGGGGGCGGCAGGGCAGGGCGGGAGCACCCGATGTGCTGGGAGCCCGCCGCGGGCGACCACTAGCGTGGCGGCCCATGCCCACGAGCCGACGATCGCACCGCCGCGCCCGTGGGGCGCGGGCCGTGCACGTCGTGGCCGTGGCGCTCGGCGCCGGTGCGCTCGTCGTCGCCGCGTCCTGCGCCGGCACGACCGGCGCGCAGGTCGACGTCGAGGCGGCCACCACGGTGAATTCGACCGGCGCGTCGACCACGGCACCTCCCGACTGCGCGCAGATGCTGCCGGTCGAGGCGCGGGCGGCGCAGCTCCTCATGGTCATGGTGACCACGCCGCAGCTCGCGACGACACCGATCGCCAACGGGACCGTCGGCGGGTTCGGCCTGAAGGGCAACCAGACGCGGGACGTCGGCACGCAGGTCGCGCAGGCTGTCCAGGACGCGCCGCTGCCGGCCTTCGCCGCGGCCGACGAGGAGGGCGGGACCGTCCAGCGCCTCCGCCAGGCCGCCGGCACGATCCCGGCCGCCGCCACCGTCGCGAAGGGCAGCCCCGAGGACGCCGCCGCGCAGGCGAAGGAGCACGCCCAGAAGATGAAGCAGCTGGGCTTCAACATGGACTTCGCGCCGGTCGCCGACGTGGGCACCGGGTCCGGGCTCGGCACCCGCAGCTACGGCACCGACCCGCAGACCGTGTCGAGCTTCGTCGACGCCATCGTCCCCGCCATCTCGTCGGCCGGCGTGATCCCGGTCGTGAAGCACTGGCCGGGCATCGGCGGCGGGAAGTCGGACCCGCACGACCGCCTGCCCACGCTGGCGAGCATCGACTCGCTGCGGTCGAAGGACCTGACCACGTTCGACCGCGCCATCGCCGCCGGCGCGCCGGCGATCATGGTGACCCACGCCGCGGTGCCGGGCCTGACCCGGAACGGCGAGCCGACGAGCCTCTCCTCCGCGGCGATCACCGGCGAGCTCCGCGGCCGGCAGCACTTCGACGGCCTGGTCATCACCGACTCGCTCGGCATGGGCGCCGTCGCCGCGGTGGCGGACCAGGCCGAGGCGGCGGAGCAGGCCATCGCCGCGGGCGCCGACGTCGCGCTCGTCTCCGGGTCGGACGCCGTGCCCGCCGCGCACGCCCGGCTCGTGGACGCCATCGGCAGCGGGCGCATCCCGCCCGACCAGGTGCTCGCGTCCGTGCGCCGGGTGCTCCAGGCGAAGGGCGTCGACGGGCAGTGCCTCGACGCGGTGGCGAAGTACTCGAGCCTGGCGCAGGCGGCGGCGACGTCGTCGACGACGACGACGGGCAGCGGCAGCTCGAGCGGCACCGCCGACACCGGCATCAACGACACGGGCACCGGATCCTCCTCGAGCGGCTCGACCGGCTCCGGGACCTCGGGCTCCGGGACCTCGGGCACCGGGTCCTCCGGGACGGGGACGTCGGGCGGCGGCGGGTCGCGCACGACCACGACGGTCCGGCGCACCACGACCACGGCCGTGCGGCGCACCACGACCTCCACGTCGTTCTCGACCACCACGACCGCGGCCGGCTGAGCTCCGGCCGCCGAGCGGCGGCCACCGGGCGGCGGTCGCCCGGCGAGCAGCGGGTCAGCCGCGGGCCGCCTCGACCAGCTCGGCGACGGGATCGAGGTCGAACGGGTCGCCGGTCATCACGATGATGTGCTCGGCACCGGCGTCCACGTAGGCCTGCCAGTCCCCGACCTCGCCCGCGCCGATGCACACGGTCCGCTCGACCGCTGAGCGCTCCCGGCCGACCTGGTCGCACCAGTCGTCGAGGACGCCGTTCAGCTCGGCCCAGTGCTCGGGCGGCCCGAAGCTGTTCCAGGCGTCCGCGCGCTCGGCGACCAGCCGCAGCGTCACGTGCCGGCCCGAGCCGCCGACGAGGATCGGCAGCGACCCGACCGGGGGCGGGGTGAGCGCCGCGAGCCGATCCTGGATGATCGGGAGGTCCCGCTCGAGGTCCGCGAGGCGGCTGCGGGCCGTCCCGAACTCGTAGCCGTAGGCGTCGTAGTCGCGCTCGAACCAGCCCGACCCGATCCCGAGGGTGAAGCGCCCGCCCGCGATGTGGTCGATGGTCCGGCTCATGTCGGCGAGCAGGTTCGGGTTCCGGTACGAGTTGCAGGTGACCATCGCGCCGAGCCGGGCGCGCTCGGTGCGCTCCGCCATCGCGGCGAGGAGCGTGTAGGCCTCGAAGTGGGCCGCGTCGGGGTCGCCGTAGAGCGGGTAGAAGTGGTCCCACACCCACACCGAGTCGGCGCCCATCCCGTCGGCCGCGGCCGCTGCGTCGAGCAGGGCGGGGACGGTCGTGGCCTGGGGGTGCAGCTGGACGCCGACGCGGAACGAGGTGCTCATGCGCCGAGGTCTACCCCGGTCAGGAGGCGTCGAGCAGGCGGTTGACCGCCCGGAGGTCGCGCGACCGGCACACGATCCCCGCCACCGGGCCGCCGGCGCGGTCCCGCCGCTCCCAGGGCTCGGCGTCGTAGCCCTCGGCGCGGACGCGGTCGACGACGCGCGCGAGCTCCTCGGCGGTGAGGTCCAGCACGAGCGAGACCCGCGTGCGGCGCCAGCGGGCGGTGTCCCACCGCCACAGCGACCACCACGCGAGGGCCTGGCCGGCCACCACCGCGGCCGGCACCGGCGGGCGCCAGCGGGAACCCCCCGTGG
>JAEVZA010000307.1 GCA_023392475.1 Actinomycetes bacterium
ACGTCGTGCCGGCCGCGGAGCGCCGGCGCACGGTCGGGGCACTGGCCGCCGTCCTCGACGAGGGTGGCGCGCTGGCGCTCGTCGTGCAGCAGCGGCGCGGCCGCCCCGACTGGGCCGCGTGGTTCGCGGCCCACGACGCGCTGGCGACGATCGGCGCGCTCGGCAGCGACCGCGGCGACCGGTGGATCGGCGACGGTCCCGCCCGGGTCGCGCACCACCACTACACGCGCGGCGAGCTGCGGTCGCTGCTCGTCGGCGCCGGCCTGCGCGTCGACGTGCTCACGTCGCTGCGACGCTTCACGCGACCGCACGGGATCCGGCCGCCGCGACGCTCCCCCAACCCGCTGGTCGGGGTCGCCGTCAGACCGAGCGCTTCTCCCTGACCAGCTCGCCGTTCGAGCGCGTCGTCCGCTGGCGCAGGTCGATCACGGGCGCGTGCCGGAACGGGTCCAGCTCGGCGACGTCGGACGCCGAGAGCGGCGGCACCGGGACCCGCGAGATGAGCTCGTGCTCGGAGACCACGGGGTGCTCGCCCGGTGCGAAGAGCTCCTCGTGGAGCTTCTCGCCGGGGCGCAGGCCCGTGTAGACGATCTCGACGTCGCCGCGGCCGGACTCGGCGACGAGCCGGCGGGCGAGGTCCGCGATCCGCATGGGCTCGCCCATGTCCAGCACGAGCGCCTCGCCGTCGTGGCCGAGGGCGCCGGCCTGGATGACGAGCTCGCACGCCTCGGGGATCGTCATGAAGAACCGGGTGACGTCGGGGTGGGTGACCGTGACCGGGCCGCCCGCCTCGATCTGCGCACGGAACAGCGGCAGCACCGAGCCACGGCTGCCGAGGACGTTGCCGAACCGGACGCTCAGGTAGACGCCCTCGTGGATGCGCCCGGCGTGGGCCGTGAGCTGCTCGGCGAGGCGCTTGGTGCGACCCAGCACGGACGTCGGCTCGGCGGCCTTGTCGGTGGAGATGTTGACGAAGCGGTCGACGCCCGTGCTGCCGGAGAGGTCGAGCAGGTGCTGCGTGCCCCACACGTTGGTCTTCCAGCCCTCCTCGGGGTGCATCTCGAGGAGCGGCAGGTGCTTGAGCGCCGCGGCGTGGAACACGACCTCGGGACGGTGCTCGGCGAACACCTCGGCCAGCCGGTCGCGGTCGCGGATGCAGCACACGACCAGCTCGCGCCGGTCGAGCAGGCCGCTGCCCTCGATCGACAGCTGGACGGACTGCAGCGCCGACTCGTCCCGGTCGACCATCACGAGCGACTCGGGCGCGAAGCGGTGGATCTGGCGGCACAGCTCCGAGCCGATGGAGCCGCCGGCGCCGGTGACGAGCACGCGGCGGCCGGTCAGGTACCCGGCCACGCCCTCGATGTCGAGCGTGATCTCACGACGGCCGAGCAGGTCGGCCTCGGTGAGCGGCCGGACGTCCTGGACGTTGACCCTGCCACCGATGAGCTCGGCGACCGGCGGGAGCACGAGGGTCTCGACCCCGAGCTCGTCGGCGCGCCGCGACAGGTCGCGGAGCAGCTCGCCGGGCGCGGAGGGCACGGCGACGACCATCGTCGTGGCGCCGGTCGACCGGACGACGTCGGCGAGGTCCTCCCGGCCGCCGAGGACCGGGATGCCCTTGAGCTCGAGCTTGCGGAGGCGGAGGTCGTCGTCGAGGACGCCGACCGGCTGGTACGGACCGGAGCGGAGCATCGAGATGATGATCCGGAGGCCGCCCTCGCCGGCGCCGAACACGATGATCGGCTCGCGCTCGTCGCCGTTGCGGCTCCAGCCGTCGAGCTTCACGCGCCAGCCGAAGCGGCCGCCGGCCATCATGCACAGGGCGATGAAGCCGCCGATGACGGGCACGCTGAGCGGCACGCCGCGGTGCATCGGCGGGACGAGGTTGGCCACGGCGACGACGGCCGTCACGAGGCCGACGACCTTGACGACGGCCGTGACCTCCTCGAGGGTGCCGTAGCGCCAGCGGCGCACGTACAGGCCGACGGCACGGCCGATCGCGACCTGGGCGACGACGGCGACGGCGACGAGCGCCAGCAGCGGCAGGACGTCGATCAGCGCGGCGTCGAAGTCGTACCGCAGCAGCGCGGCGAACGACAGCCCCACGAGCCAGGCGAGCGCGTCGTAGCCGGCCTGCAGGATGAACCGATGACGGGTGAGATGTGCCCCCACGTACTTCGCCCCTTCGCCGCCCTTGGCCCCGGCGACCTTGAAGATTGAACCAGTTTCACGGTTCTCGGGCAACCCGTACGAGGGTGGTTCCGCGGATGCCCTGGGAGATGCCGGCCCACACTGTGGCAGGCGGCGGCGCCGGCCGCAGTGGGGAGATCGACCCACCCGAGGATCCGGACGACGGGCTGGCTAGGGTGCACGTCCGGCGGGCGAGCGTCACCGCCGGGGGAGGTCCACGTTGAAGGTCGTCGTCACCGGGGGTGCGGGCTTCATCGGCGCCAATCTGTGCGAGCGCCTGGCCGCCGAGCCGGGCATCGACGACGTCGTGGCGCTGGACGACCTCTCGACCGGGTTCCGGGAGAACCTCGACGGCGTCGACGCCACCCTGGTGGAGGGCTCGATCCTCGTGCCGGAGGACCTCGACGCCTGCTTCGAGGGCGCCTCGTCCATCGTGCACCTGGGCGCACGGCCGTCCGTCCCCCGCTCGGTGGCGGACCCGGTGCCGTCGCACGAGTCGAACGCCACCGGCACCGTCAACGTCCTGGAGGCCAGCCGCCGCGCCGGCGGCGTGCAGGTGATCTTCGCCTCGTCGTCGTCCGTGTACGGCGGCAACCTCACCCTCCCGAAGACGGAGGACCTCGCCCCCCGGCCGCTCAGCCCGTACGCGGCGTCGAAGCTGGCCTCCGAGTCCTACGTGCTCGCCTGGCAGGCCAGCTACGGGATCCCGACGCTCGCGTTCCGCTTCTTCAACGTCTTCGGGCCGCTCCAGCCGCCCCGGCACGCCTACTCGTCGGTCGTCCCCGCCTTCCTGGAGGCGGCGTTCGAGGGCAACCCCCTGCCGGTCCACGGCGACGGCCTGCAGTCCCGTGACTTCACGTACGTGGACACGGTGTGCGACGTCCTGACCGACGCCGTCGTGCGGCAGGTCAGCGATCCGGGCCCGGTCAACCTCGCGTACGGCACCCGGACGAACCTGCTGGAGCTGGTCGAGGTCCTCGGGCGCCTGCTCGGCCGGGAGCTGCCGGTCGACCACATCGACGCCCGGGTCGGCGACATGAAGCACACCCAGGCCGACAACACCCGGCTCCGGGAGCTCTTCCCGGCCATCGAGCCCATCGGGCTCGAGGACGGCCTGCGGACCACGATCGAGTGGTTCCGGACGAGGGTGGCGGATCTGCCCAGCCCGGGGCGTTGACCCGGCGCCCCCGGGCGATCACACTTGCGAACGCCGTTCAGGGGCGATCGGCGAAGGGGGCGGTGCGATGTCAGCAGAGGACCTGCAGCAGGGTCGGATCGACGACCGCCTGGTCGTCATCGGCCAGGGCTACGTCGGCCTCCCCGTGGCCATGCGCGCCGTCGAGGCCGGGTTCGACGTCATCGGCTTCGAGGTGGACCGCCGGAAGGTGGACCTGCTGAACGCCGGGCGCTCGTACGTCGAGGACATCGCCGACGAGCGGCTCGAGGCCGCGGTGCGCTCCGGGTCCTACCGGGCCACGTCGGCCACGCTCGACCTCGCCCGCTTCGACGTCGCCGTGATCTCGGTCCCCACGCCGATGGCCGACGGCATGCCCGACATGTCCTACATCGAGTCCGCGGCCGGCATGCTCGCCCCCCACGTCCGGCCCGGCGCGACCGTCATCCTCGAGTCCACGACCTACCCCGGCACCACCGAGGAGCTGGTGGGCCCGCTGCTCGAGGCCGGCAGCGGCCTCCGCGTGGGCGCCGACTTCCACCTCGGCTACAGCCCCGAGCGGATCGACCCGGGCAACGCCGCCTGGCGCCTCGAGAACACGCCCAAGGTCGTGTCGGGCGTGGACGCGGGGTCGCTCCACGCCGTGCGCTCCTTCTTCGACCGCATCGTCGAGCGCACCGTGCCGGTCTCCGGCACCCGCGAGGCGGAGCTCACCAAGCTGCTCGAGAACACGTTCCGGCACGTGAACATCGCGCTGGTCAACGAGCTGGCGATGTTCGCCAGCGACCTGGGCATCGACGTGTGGGAGTCGATCGACGCGGCGTCCACGAAGCCGTTCGGGTTCATGCGCTTCACGCCGGGCCCGGGCGTCGGCGGCCACTGCCTGCCGATCGACCCGTCGTACCTCTCGTGGCAGGTCGAGCGCTCGCTCGGCCGCACGTTCCGCTTCGTGGAGCTCGCCAACGACGTCAACGAGCACATGCCCGAGTACGTCGTGCGCCGGATCCAGGCGCTCCTCAACGACCGGAGCCGCGCCGTGAAGGGCTCGACGGTGCTCGTCTACGGGTTGGCCTACAAGGCCAACACCGGCGACGCGCGCGAGACCCCGTCCCGGCCGATCGTGGAGCAGCTCCAGGCGCTCGGCGCGACGGTGCACGTGGCCGACCCGCACGTGGACGACCACCAGTTCCCCGCCGGCGTCCGCAAGGTCGCGGGCTCGGCGGACGACCTGGCCGAGGCAGACGTCGTGGCGTACCTCGTCGACCACGAGGACTTCGACCACCAGGCCATCGCCGCCGCGGAGCTCCCGGTGCTCGACTGCCGCCGGGTGCTCAAGGGCGACCTCGTCCAGTACCTCTGACCGCCGCGGGCCTCCCGCCCGCCGCGCTGTGGTGCGAGCACCCTGGATCTCCCGCGCGCTCCCAGCACGGAACCAGGAGCCGCGGGTCAGCCGGCCCGGACCTCGATGGTGTGCCAGCCGGTGGCCCCGTCGGGCGCGGTGTCGCTGACGTCCTCGGTCTGCGTGGCGCCGGTGCCGTCGGTGGCCCGCACCCGGATGGTGCGCAGCCCCGACGTGGGCGTCCACGGGAGCATCCACTGCCGCCAGGTCGTGTCGTTGTGCTCGTCCGACAGGCGGGCCTCCTGCCACGGGCCGTCGTCGACCTGCACCTCCACCTTCGAGATGCGCCGGTCCATCGCCCACGCGACCCCGGCGATCGGGAGCTGCCGGCCGGCCTCGACGTCGTCGCCGTCCTGCGGCGTGTCGATCCTGGACTCGGTCTTGATCGGCCCGAGCCGCGACCAGCCGCGCGGGATCCAGTAGCCCTCGAGCTCGTCGAACCTCGACAGCTGGATCTCGCTCAGCCACTTCGTCGCCGAGACGTAGCCGTACACGCCCGGCACGATCAGGCGGGCGGGGAACCCGTGCTCGATGGGCAGCGGCTCGCCGTTCATGCCGACGGCCACGAGCGCGTCGCGACCGTCGAGCAGCGCGGTCGGGAACCCCGCGGTGAACCCGTCGACGGACCGGCCGACCACCTGGTCCGCCCGGTCCTGCACGCCCGCCTCCCGGAGCAGGTCGTCGAGTCGGCACCCGAGCCAGCGGGCGGTGCCGATCAGGTCGCCGCCGACCTCGTTGGAGACGCAGCTGATCGTGATGTCGGCCTCCACCATCGGGCGTGCGAGGAGCTCCTGGTACGTGAGGCTGATCGGGTGGTCGACGTAGCCGGAGACGGCGAGCGTCCAGCCCTCGGTCGTCACCCTGGGCACGGCGAGCGCCGTGTCGATCCGGTAGAAGTCGGCGTTGGGGGTGATGAAGGGCACGGATCCCCGGACGCCCGACGACACCGACGCCGGCACCGGCGGCATCGGCGCCGCCGGCCTCGGCAGCACGATGCGGAGCCGCTCCCCCGCGACCACCGCCTGGTCCTGCAGCCACCGGCCGATGCCGCCGGCCACGACCGCGGCGCCGGCG
>JAEVZA010000417.1 GCA_023392475.1 Actinomycetes bacterium
TCGGGCCCGTCGCGGGCGCCCCACCCGGCCGCCCGTACACTCTCGACCCGTGGCCAAGGTCGACCGACTCCTGAACGTCGTCGCCGCGCTCCAGGCGTCGTCGATCCCGCTGACCGCGGACGAGATCCGGGAGCGCGTCCCGGGGTACACCGCCGACAACGACGAGAGCTTCCGCCGCACGTTCGAGCGGGACAAGGACGACCTGCGGGACGTCGGCGTGCCGATCGAGACCGTCACCGTCGAGCACCTCGAGCAGCCGAAGGCCGCCTACCGCATCCGCCGCGACCGCTACGAGCTGCCGGATCCCGGCCTCACGCCGGAGGAGCTGGCGTCGCTGCACCTGGCCGCGACGTCCGTGCGGCTGGAGGGCATCGGCGAGGACGAGGTGGAGGACGCCCTCCGCAAGCTCGGCGGGCTGGAGGGCACCTCCGCCGCCGACGCCGAGGTGGCCGTCGAGGCGCCGCCCTCGCTGCCGGCCCTCTTCGGCGCCGTGCTCGGCCGCCAGGAGGTGACGTTCCGGCACGGCGACGGCACCGACGAGCGCCACCTCCAGCCCCACCGCCTGCAGTACGAGCGGGGCCGGTGGTACGTGAGCGGCCTGGACACCGACCGGGACGACGTGCGCAGCTTCCGGCTGGACCGGGTGCGCGGCTCCGTGCACGTGGGGGAGCCCGGCGGCTTCGAGCCGCCCGACGACCCGGGCGGCGTCCGCCTCCGCCCGTGGGAGTTCGGCAGCGGCGCCGCCACGACCGCCACGCTGCTGCTCGACGGCGTCGTCGCCGGTCCGGTCCTCGCCGAGGATCCCGACCTGCGCGTCGTCGAGCGCCGTGGCGACGGTGCCGTCGTCGTCGAGCTCGACGTCCGCAGCGCCGACGGGCTCCGCGGGTTCGTCCTGTCGTTCCTCGACCGGGCGGAGCTGCTCGGACCGCCCGAGCTGCGCGCGGACCTCGTCGCCTGGCTCGAGTCGGTGCGCGACCGCGGGACGGTGGCGTCGTGACCCGGGCCACGGCGTCCGAGCGCGTCGAGCGGATCCTCTCGGTCCTGCCCTGGATCGTGGAGTCCCAGGGCTCGACGCTGACGGAGGTGTGCGACCGGTTCGGCCTCACCGAGCCCGACCTGCGGGCCGACCTCGACCTCCTCATGTACGACGTCGGCATCCACCCGTTCACGCCCGACGCCCGCGTCGACGTGTTCATCGAGGACGACCGGGTGTTCGTCACCCTCGGCGACTACTTCCGCCGCCCCCTGCGGCTCACCGAGGACGAGGCGCTCTCGCTCTACGCTGCCGGCCTCGCGGTCCTCGACCGCCCCGACCCCGACCCGACGCTGCGGCGGGCGGTCGACAAGCTCGCCGACGTCCTCGGCCCCGGTGCTCCCGGTGCCGTCGACGTCCGCGTCGGCGCTGCCGATCCGGTCGTGCTCGACGTGGTCCGGACCGCCGCCCGGGAGGGTCGCCGCGTCCGCATCGACTACTACTCGTCCGGCCGGGACGACCGGTCCGAGCGTGACGTCGACCCCGACCGGGTGGTGGCGCGGGACGGCCACTGGTACCTGCTGGGCTGGTGCCTGCTGGCCGAGGGGCCGCGCGCCTTCCGCGTGGACCGGATCCTGTCGGCCGAGCCGACGGACGAGCCCGTCGCGGACCACGGCGACGCGGTGGCCGACCTGGACCTCTCCGCCACCGACCGCACGGCCGTGCTGGTGCTCCCCGCCGAGTCCGCGTGGGTCGCCGACACCTTCCCCACCCGGTCCGTGGAGCACCTGCCCGATGGCCGGCTCCGCATCGAGGTGCTCGTCACCGCGACCCCGTGGCTGGAGCGGCTGCTCCTCCGGCTCGGCCCCGACGTCGAGGCCGCGGACGACGACGGCTCGGACCTGGCCCCGCTCGCCGCGGCGGCCGCCGAGCGGGTGCTCGGGCGCTACTGACCGGCGCCGCCGGCGGGCCCGCCCGGGGGCTGAGAGGTTCCACGGACGGTGGTGCTGCGCCCACCCGGCCGCAGGTACGCTCGCCACGGTATGTCCGAGCCGACCGTGGGCGATCCCCCGAGCGCGGGAGCCGATCCCGAGCCGCCCGCCGGGGCCAGGGCAGCGGCGCCCACGTCGGGCCGGGGCCGGCGGCGGGACCGCCGCAAGACCCGGTCGAGCACGCGCAACGCCCTCGAGTGGGTCGCCGTCATCGTCGGCGCCATCGTGGTCGCCGTCGTCGTCAAGACGGTCTTCGTCCAGGCGTTCCGCATCCCGAGCGAGTCGATGGACCCGACGCTGCTCAAGGGCGACCGCGTCCTCGTCAACAAGCTCAGCTACAAGCTGCACGACGTCCACCGCGGCGACGTCATCGTGTTCAACCGCCCGGCCGACCTGCCCGCCGCCCCGGGCGACCCCGACGACCTCATCAAGCGGGTGATCGGCCTCCCCGGTGACACCGTGACCGCCCGCAACGGGCACGTGTACGTCAACGACCGGAAGCTCGACGAGCCGTACCTGCCACCCGGCACCTCGACCCTCACGCTGCGCGACGAGTACTCCCTCGAGCGGGGCATCAAGGTGCCGAAGGACGAGGTCCTCGTGATGGGGGACAACCGCGGGAACTCGCAGGACGGGCGCGTCTTCGGACCCATCCCGGAGGACTCGATCGTCGGCCGGGCGTTCGTCATCATGTGGCCGTTCAGCCGCTTCGGCTCGCTCTGACGGCACCGCCGCGCCCGTCGCGCGGCGCGTCCGGGCCCGCTGACTAGGACGTCGACTCGAGCGCCGCCGCAGCGTCGACCAGGCGGTCGACGTGGTCGCTGAACACGCCGTCCATCCCCATCCCGAGGAGCGCGGCGATCACGCGGACGTGCTGGGCGTCCCAACCGAGGGTGCACCGCGTGAAGCGGTGGTAGAGGGCGACGTTGCCGCCGGTCCACTCCGAGTGGTGGAGGTTCACGGCGTCCACCCCGGCGTCGCGCAGCCGGGCGGCGTGGCGCTCGGCCCCGCCGTCGAGGAGGGCGGTCCGGGTCGAGTGGACGAGCAGCGCGGCGCCGGACCGCTCGCGCCAGCCGGCCAGCACGTCGAGGTCGGGGTGGCACAGCCAGAGGCGCTCCACGGCCCCCGCCGTGCGGGCGACGCGCAGCACCTCGTCGACCACGTCGCCGTCCTTCACGTCCAGCGAGAGCGCGAAGTCGGTCCCGCACGTGGCGTAGAGCTCCGCCAGGGTCGGGATGTGGTCGGGCAGGTCCGCGTGGTCCAGGCGCCGGATGGGCTTGCGCCGGAACGCCCCGCCCACGAGGCCGTCGTGGTCGAGCACGGCCACGCCGTCGGCCGTGAGCCAGACGTCGCTCTCGAGGCCGTTGGCGCCCAGCCGCAGGCCGAGCGTGAAGGCCTCCAGGGTGTTCTCCGGCGCGTGGGCGCGGGCGCCACGGTGGGCGAAGAGCAGCTGCGGCGAGCGGAGCGGGGGCAGTCGGGGGGCCACGGCGACGCCATCTTGGCACCGACGGGGCATCGGGAGTTTCCCCGGAAAGGTCAACCGGTGGGGGGGACGGGCCGAAGGTATGGGCGTAGCTGAGAACGTTGGAGAGACCGATGGCGCTGATCCGAGCGACGTGCAGCGATTGCGGGGACGTGGAGCTCCGCAGCCGCGACCTGAAGGTGCGGCAGTGCCGTGACAACGAGTCGTCGACGTACCTCTTCCGGTGCCCGGTGTGCCGGATGATCGAGGTGCGACCCGCCGAGGCGCACGTGGTCGACGTCCTCCTCGCCGCCGGCGTGCCGTGCACCGAGTGGCAGCTCCCCGCCGAGCTGCACGAGCGGCGCACCGGCGAACCGATCAGCCACGACGACGTGCTCGACTTCCACGACCTGCTCGCCACCCCCGACTGGTTCGTGACGCTCGACACGATGACCGACCGCTGACGCGCCCTCGGGGCGCCCCCGACCTACGGTCGTGAGGTGCTCCCCGCCGTCCTCGCGCTCCTCGCCACCGCCGTCGCGCTGGTGGTCCTGCGCACCGCCGCCCACCGTGCCGAGACCGCCTCGCGCCTCGTCGGCACCGCCCCTGCGGCCCCTGTCCGGACCGCCACCGAGCGGCTCGGCGACGCCGTCGACACGCTGGGCCGGGACGTCGACGCGCAGCGCCACCGGTAGCATGACCGCCATGTCCGCGGGCGGTCCGGCCGCATGATCCAGAACTTCGGCGGAGGCGAGATCCTCGTGATCGTCATCCTCGCCCTGGTCGTGCTGGGCCCCGACCGCCTGCCGGAGATGGCCCGGAGCGCGGGGAAGATGCTGCACAAGCTGCGCACCATGACCTCGGGCCTCCAGGGTCAGGTGAAGGACGTCATGGACGACCCCGCCATGCAGCCCCTGCGGGAGCTCGGCGAGTTCGCCGCCCGCCCGCGCCAGAAGCTGTCCGAGTACGCGCTCGCCGCCGAGGCGGAGGAGCGGTCGAAGGCCGAGGAGGCCTCCCTCGCCGCCGCGGCGGCCGCGGCCCCGAGCCCGGAGCCCGAGCCGCTGCCGCCCGCCGGCACCCCGTCGGACCCGATCGTCGACGAGACCCCCCACCACGACATCGCCGCCCACGACGTCGTGACCCACGGGATCGGCGCCGACGGCTCGAACGTGGCCGCGACCGTCCCCGACGTGGCGCCGGCC
>JAEVZA010000452.1 GCA_023392475.1 Actinomycetes bacterium
CAAGCTGCCCTCGCTCGGTCCGATCGGCCTGCGGCTCGACGGCGGCCGGGTCGCCTGGCGGCGGGCGCTCGACGTCCGGCCCGCGGCCGACGACCCCGACCCGGAGCGCACGGCGCGGCTGCTCGACCGGTGGCGCGCGCTGCTCCGCGAGCTGACGCCGACGCTCGAGCGGTTCTCGCTGGCAGCGGGCGACGCGCTCGTGGTCGACAACACGCGCCTCCTGCACGGGCGGGACCCGTACGTGGACCGCGAGCGCCTGCTCTGGCGGCTGTGGGCGTGGACCGACCGGGCCGTGCGCCCCGACGAGACCTACGCCGGCTCGGACACCAGCCGCGTCGTCCCCGGCTGAGCGGACCGGGACGGCCCCCACGGCCCGTTCCCCGGTGCGGGACCCGTCGAGGACCCGCGCGCGGGCACCGCGGAACGGTCAGGGGCGGCGGTCGGGGTGGGCGTCGGTCAGGTGGCGGACGACGAGCGGCCGGCGACCGCCCGCCAGATCAGCAGCACGATGATGGCGCCGACGAACGTGCCGATGATCCCGCTCGGGCTGATCGAGAGGCCGTTGCCGGTCAGCAGGCTCCCGAGGAGCCCGCCGACGAACGAGCCCACGATGCCCGCGATCAGGGACTGGGCGTTCGGGCTCGTGCCCATGCCCAGGACCAGCTGTGCGAGCCAGCCCATCAGCATTCCGAACCCGAGGATGGCGAGGATCAGCACGGCGGGGACCCTAGTCGGCGGGGGTGGCCGGGCCGCCACCCGCGCCGGCGTCGGCGCTACGAGCGGTGGAGGAGGTTCATGGTCGAGGTCACCACGGGCTCGTCGCCGTCGTCCGTGTAGGTGGTCTCGATCACCATGAACGTCATGGTCCGCTCGCCGGCGGCCTTCTGGTAGATGTCCTTCACGACGCCGCGCTGGCGGAGCTTCTCCCCCACCACGACGGGCCGGTGGTACGTGAACTCCTGCTCGCCGTGCAGGATCATCCCGCCGGTCGACATGAGCCCGCCCATCACCTCGGCCATCGGGTTGGACCCGTCGGTCGGGTCGGGCGGCTGCTCCTCCTCCCACTGCCCCCAGTTCTGGGCGGCGGAGAAGAAGTACGTGGGTGGCGTGGGGATGTCCTCGAAGCCGGCGGCCACCGCGGCGTCGCGGTTCCGGTACACGGCGTTGTCGTCGAGCACGGACGCCGCGAACGCGCTGACCGTGGCGCGCTCGATGGTCACCACGCCCTCGCCCGTGGGCCGGCCGATGTAGCTGTCGAAGTCGATCTCGCCCATGACGGCGACCCCCTGGTGTGGATGGGACGGTTCCCGGTGCCGACGGACGACCGGGTTTGCTACGGTCCCCGTCCGTACCTGACGCACGTGTCAGGTCCGGACTCATTCAACCACAGACCCGCTCGCGGGATCGGGGGGAACTGCAGATGGGCATCGTCGACGGCAAGATCGCGATCGTCACCGGCGCCGGCCGCGGGGTCGGCCGGGGCGAGGCCATGGAGCTGGCGGCCCAGGGCGCCAAGGTCGTGTGCAACGACCTCGGCGGCTCGTCGAAGGGCGAGGGCTCCGACAACGCACCGGTCGACGAGACCGTCAAGATCATCCTCGAGCGCGGCGGCGAGGCCGTCGCCAACTACGGCGACGTCACGTCGTGGGAGGGCTCGGCCGCGATCGTGCAGCAGGCGATCGACACCTACGGCGCGCTCGACGTCGTCGTGAACAACGCCGGCATCCTCCGGGACGTCAGCATCGTGAAGATGGGCGAGGACGACTGGGACAAGGTCATCGCCGTCCACCTCAAGGGCACGTTCAACATGACGCACCACGCGTGCGTCTACTGGTCCGACGAGTCGAAGGCCGGCCGGGTGCGCAAGGCCTCGATCGTCAACACCGTCTCGTCGGCCGGGCTCCAGGGCAACCCGGGGCAGGCCAACTACGGGGCCGCCAAGGCCGGCATCGCCGCCCTCACCGTGATCACCGCGCTGGAGGGCGCCCGCTACGGCGTGCGCGCCAATGCGATCGCCCCCGGTGGCGCCACCCGCATGGTGAACGAGGCCATGCCGCAGATCCCGCTCCGCGAGGCGAACGAGGTCCCCGACGGCGAGTTCGAGCGGCTCAACCCGGGCAACTCCGCCCCGATGGTCGTGTGGCTCGCCTCCGACGAGAGCCAGCTCGTCTCGGGCCAGGTGTTCCGGGCGGTCGGCTCGGACATCACGCACTACCACGGGTGGTCGCTCGGCGCGACGGCGTCGAACCAGGTCAAGGGCGAGCCGCAGAAGTTCGACCCGGCCCGGCTCACGTCGGTCCTGGCGAAGGACGTCTTCGGCACCCAGCCCGGCGGCCTGCAGATGTCCGGCAAGGGCTGATCGGGCCGGGCGGGCCCGCGGTGGTCGACCGCTCAGGCGGCGGTGCCGGCGAAGAAGCCCTGGTGGATGACGGTGGCGGCCGTGTCGAGCACGGCCGCCTCGTCGCCGAGGTCGCGCGTCACGACCAGGAACGTGAAGCGCTCCATGAGCGACACGAGCGCGGTGACGCGGAGCGCCGCGTCGTCGGGGTGCGAGGCGGAGAGCCGCTCCGTGAGCTCGTCGGCCACGCGGGCGAACGTGTCGAGCCCGAGCCGCGTGAGCTCCTCGTTGCCGACCTGGTTCTCCACCCACGAGCGGATGACCACGCCGTAGGACCGGTAGATGTCGACGAACTCGGTGAGCCACGAGCGCACCGCGGTCCGGCCCGCCGGGTCGGGCGAGATGTCGCCGAGCCGGCCGACGAGGCCGCCGAGGTCGTCGGCGCAGCGCTCCGCGAGCGCCAGCACCAGCGCCTCCTTGTTCGGGAAGTAGAGGTAGAAGGTGCCGTGCGAGACGCCCGCCGCCCTCACGACGTCGTCCACCCGCGCGGCGTGGTAGCCGCGGTCGGAGAGCACGACCATGCCGGCCTCGAGCAGCCGGGCGCGCGTGGCCTCGCCGTTGCGGCCGGCCTCCGCGGCGTCGACGTCCACCGGTGCGTCGGCGGCGGCCCGCGTCGCGGCCGGGCGCTTCGCGCTCCGCGTCGCGGACGCTCGCTTCGCGGCTGCACGCTTCGCAGCGGGTCGCTTGGCCGCCGGTCGCTTCGAGGCGGCGGTGCGGGCGGTCGACTTCGTGGGCTTGCGGGGCGGCATGGGGCTGACGGGCTCCGGCGGCAGGAGGCGTGGTGCTGGCCCGCACGGTGACCGAGGCGGCCCGGCGGTTCGAGGATCGTACCGCCCTGGTGGCGCCGACCGGGTGGGAGCTGTCCTACTCGGACCTCGACCGCCTGTCCGACGAGGCGGCGGTGGGCCTGGCCCGGCGCGGGATCACCGAGGGCGACGTCGTGGCGCTCGTGCTGCCGCCGTGCCCCGAGCACGTCGTGCTGTACGCGGCCGCCGCCAAGCTCGGCGCGGTCACGGCCGGCGTGAACCACCGGCTCACCGCGTCCGAGCGGGACGCGGTCATCGGCCGGGCCGGGCCGCGGCTCGTCGTGGCCACGGGACCGGTGGCGTCGGGCGGCGCCGAGGTCC
>JAEVZA010000466.1 GCA_023392475.1 Actinomycetes bacterium
GACCTCGGGCGGCGGCGCACCCCCGCCGACGTCGACCGGGCCGGCCCAGGTGGCGAGCGCGTCGCCCGACAGCACGGCGACCACGAGGTCGTCGTGCCCGCCGGCGTCGGCCAGCGCGCCGGCGACCACCGCGTTGACGAGCAGCGGCCCCGGTGCCGCCCGGCGACCGAACTCGTGGGCGAGCAGCGTGAGGTCGACGAGCCCGTGCCCGGACACCGAGCCGCCGCCCTGCGCCTCGGGCACGAGCAGGTGGGTCCACCCGAGCTCGACGCCGCCGCGCCAGTAGCCCGGCTCGAACCCGTCGGGGTGGTCGCGCAGCGCCCGCACGGCGCGCGCGTCGGCGTGGTCGGACAGGTACCGCGCGGTCGTGTCCCGGAGGAACTCCTGATCGGGTTCGCGGACGAGGAGCACGGTGCGCCGATCAGACCCGGGCGCCGGTCCGGCTCACGGCAGGAGGATGGGCATGGACTCCCACCCGCGGACGGTCGAGGTGCGCCCGCGGACGGCGCGCTCCTCGTCGACGGTCCAGTCGGGGAAGCGGTCGAGCACCTCGTCGAGCACGACGCGGCCCTCGATGCGGGCGAGCGCCGCCCCCAGGCAGAAGTGGATGCCGTAGCCGAAGGCGAGGTGGTGCGCGATGTCCCGGCGGATGTCGAAGCGGTCGGCGTCCTCGAACACCCGCTCGTCGCGGTTCGCGGAGCCGTTGAGGAGCAGCATCGCCGAGCCGGCCGGCACCGTCGTGCCGTGGCACTCGACGTCCTGCAGCACGTACCGCGCCTGCACCGGCGACGGGGACTCGAAGCGGAGGACCTCCTCGATGGCGCCGTTGATCAGCGACCGGTCGTCGTGGAGGTCGCGGCGCTGGTCGGGGTGCTCGGCGAGCAGCTTCGTGGTCCAGCCGATCAACCGGTTCGTGGTCTCGTTGCCCGCCGCCGCGACGAGGTTGATGTAGCCGAGCGCCTCCTCCTTCGTGAGGCGGTGGCGCTCGCCGTCGTCGCCCTCGTACTCCGCGGTGATGAGGTCGGTCATCACGTCGTCCGCGGGGTGGCGGTACCGGTAGTCGATGTACTCCTCGAACAGGTCGGAGTGCCCGATGTCGGCAGCGTGCTCGGAGAGCGTCGGCATCTCGCCCTCGGCGAGCTTCAACCCGTGGTCGATGCTGTCCCGCAGCGCGACCTGGTCCGACTCGGGGATGCCGAGCAGCATGCCGATCGTCCGCATCGGGACCTGCGCCCCGAGGTCCGCGATGACGTCGAAGCCACCGCTGCCCACCAGGTGGTCCAGGCTGCGGGCGCAGAAGGCCCGGATCTCGGGCTCGATCGCCGCCATGCGGCGCGGCGTGAACACGCGTGACAGCAGGCCGCGGTGCAGGTCGTGCGCCGGCGGGTCCTCGAAGATGAACGTGCCGGGCGGCAGCTCGATGTCCGCCTTGATGAGCTCGAGCAGCGTGCCCTTCGCGGAGCTGTAGGTCCGCCAGTCCTTGAGGCCCTCCTCGACGTCGTGGAACCGGCTGAGCGCGTAGAAGTCGAGCTCCTCGTTGCGGTACAGCGGCGCCTCCTCGCGGAGGCGGGCCCAGACCGGGTACGGGTCGTCGTCGATCGCGAAGTCGAACGGGTCGTAGTAGAGGTCGGAGGGTGCGACGTCGGTCATGATGCGGGCCAGGCGTAGGACTTGAGCTCGAGGTACTGCGAGAACCCCGCCAGGCCGTTCTGCCGGCCGACGCCCGAGTACTTGAACCCGCCGAACGGCAGGTCGGCGCCGTAGGGGGCGCCGCCGTCGATGCTGACCATCCCGGTGCGGATGCGGTCGGCGACGGCCATCGAGCGCTCGTGGCTCCCAGACATCACGCCGCCCCCGAGTCCGTAGCGGCTGTCGTTGGCGATGCGGACGGCGTCGTCGTCGTCCTCGAACGGGATCACCACGAGCACCGGGCCGAAGATCTCCTCCTGGGCGATCGTCATCGAGTTGTCGACGTCCGCGAACAGCGTGGGTTCGACGAAGAAGCCGTCGTCGTACTCCGGGCCGGTCGGCACGCCGCCGCCGAGCACGAGCCGGGCGCCCTCGGCCTTGCCCTGCTCGATGTAGCCGAGCACCCGTTGCCGCTGCTTCTCCGAGATCTGGGGGCCCTGCAGCACGTCGGGCCGCTGCGGATCGCCGTAGGGCACGTTCTCCATCATCTGCACGAGCAGCTCGATGCCCTCCTCGTAGCGGGAGCGCGGGAGCAGCATGCGGGTGGGGATCGCGCAGCCCTGGCCGGCGTGCGTGCACACGGCGAGCCCCATGAACGACGCGGCGACGAGATCGGCGTCGTCGAGGACGACGGTCGCCGACTTGCCGCCGAGCTCGAGGAAGAGCCGCTTCAAGGTGGCCGCGCCCTTCTCCATGATCCGCTGCCCGACCGCGGTCGAGCCCGTGAACGAGATCATGTCGACCTCGGGGGAGAGCGTGAGGTCCTCGCCGCGGAGGTGGTCGGAGGACGGCACGACGTTCAGCACGCCGGCCGGGATGTCGGTCTTCTCGGCGACGAGGCGGCCGAGGAGCGTCGCGTTGAACGGCGTGTCGGGCGCCGGCTTGAGCACCATCGTGTTCCCGGTGGCCAGCGCCTGGGCGAGCTTGATGATCGAGACCTCGAACGGGAAGTTCCACGGGGTGATGGCGCCGACGACGCCGGCCGCCATGTGCACGACCTTCCGGTGGTCGAGGTTGCCCTGGATGTTCACCGCCTCGCCGAGGTCCGTCTCCCACTCGAACTCGTCGATGAGCTTGATCGGGTGGCGGAGCGCGCTCTCGAGCGGCGTGTCCAGCTGGGCGCTGCCGGTCAGCATCCGGGGCGCGCCCACCTCCTGGATGAGCTGCTCGCGGAGCTCCTCGCGCTCGTCCTCGAGCGCCGACTGCAGCTGCTCGAGGCAGTGCTTGCGCAGGCTGCGGTCGGTGGACCAGTCGGTCTCGTCGAAGGCCCGGCGGGCGGCGGAGATGGCCCGCTGCACGTCCTCGGCCGAGGCGTCGGCGACGTGGCCGACGATCTCCTGGTTGGCGGGGTTCACCACCTCGAACGTGGCGCCCGACCCCGAGTCGACGAGCTCGCCGTCGATCAGCATCCGGGCCTCGGGGCGGATGCTCGGCAGGTCGGTCATGGCGGGTGCCTCCAGGTGTGGGTCGGTCCGTCCGGACCGGTCGGGGGGTGGGTGGTGCCCGGCGGGGCCGGGTGGGTGTCAGGCGGTGGCGGGTTCGTCGAGCTCGTCGAAGTAGGCCTGCTCGACGCGGTCGTCGGCGCGCAGGTCCTCCGCTCGGCCCTGCAGGACGACGCGGCCGCGGTTGAGGACCATCGCCTCGTCGGCGACCTCGAGCGAGAGCCGCACGTGCTGCTCGACCAGCACGACGGCCGTGCCCCGGGTGTGCGCGATGTCCTGGACCGTGCGGAACAGGGACTCCACGACGAGCGGCGCGAGCCCCATGCTCATCTCGTCGATGAGCAGCACGCGTGGCTCCTGGATCAGCGCCCGCGCCATGGCGAGCATCTGCTGCTCGCCGCCGGAGAGGGCGCCGGCGCGGACCGACCAGCGCCGCTCGAGCGAGGGGAAGACCTCGAGCATGTCCTTCGGCGTCGGCCCGCCGCGGCGGCGGGGGACCTGGAGGTTCTGCTCGACGGTCAGCGAGGTGAAGAGGCAGCGGTCGTCGGGCACCAGGACGACCCCGGCGCGGCTCGCCTGCGTCGGGCTGCCGGTCCGGAGCGGCGTGCCGTCGACGACGACGGTGCCGGAGCGCGCCGGCAGGAGCCCGGCCAGCGTGAGCAGCAACGTGGTCTTGCCCGCGCCGTTCGGGCCGAGGAGCGTCAGGACCCGGCCCTCGGGCACGTCGAGCGACAGGTCGCGCAGCACCGTGACCGGGCCACGGGCGGCGGTGAGGTCCTGGCAGCTGAGTCGTGAGGTCATGCGGGCACGTCGCTCTGCTCGTGGACGGCGCCGAGGTACGCCTCGGCCACCTTCGTGTCGTTGCGGATCTCGCCCGGGGTCCCGGTCGCGATCAGCGAACCGAAGTCCAGCACGTTGATGGCGTCGCAGGCGCCGAGCACGAGGGACACGTCGTGGTCGACGAGCAGGATGCCGGTGCCCGTCGAGGCGATGTGGCGGATGCGCTCCGCCAGGCGGACCCGCTCGGCCGTGTCGAGCCCGGCCGCCGGCTCGTCGAGCAGGAGGATGGCGGGGTCCGTCACGCAGGCGCGTGCGATGGACACCAGCTGGCGCTCGCCCTGGCTGAGGTCGCCGGCCGCCCGGTCCCGCACGCCGTCGATGCCGGCCTGGGTGAGTGCCGCCGAGATCGCCCCGTGGCGCTCCGAGGCGGGGAGACCCGACGCCGCGACGCTGACGTTCTCCTCGACGGAGAGGTCGTCGTAGAGCTCGATCGACTGGAAGGTGCGGGCCAGGCCGCGCCGGACCCGGACGTGCGGGGCGAGCCGGGTCAGATCCGTGCCGGCCAGCTCGATCGCGCCCTGCGCCGGGGCGAAGCCGGTGATGGCGTCGATCACGCTCGTCTTGCCGGCGCCGTTCGGGCCGATCAGCCCGACGACGGCGCCGCTCGGGACCGTCAGCGACACGTCGTTCACGGCGGACACGCCGCCGTAGCGGACCGTCAGGCCTCGGACCTCGAGGCTGCCCAGCCCCTGGCGCGGCGCCGGGGCCCTGAGGTCGGCGGCCACGAGCTCGCGTTCGACCGCCGGCGCCGCGTCGGGCTCGGCGTCGGCGTCTGCCGGCTGCCGGCGGAACCGCTCCGCCAGCCGGTGGCCGATGACGGCGACGCCCTCGGGGTTGGTGATCAGCGTGACGACGAGCAGCACGCCGGTGATCACCGCGTACCAGTCGCCGAGGTCGAAGATGCGCCCCATCAGGAAGAAGACGATGCCGGCGCTCGCGAGCACGCCGGCCGTGACGCCGCCGAACACGGAGGTGATCCCGGCCAGGTACGCGGTGGCCAGCAGCGCCAGGCCGCCGATGGCGGTGAACGACTCGAAGGTGACCTGGGTGCGGCGGTACGCCATGAGGCAGCCGCCGAGGCCGGCGATGAAGGAGCTGATCGCGAAGCTGATGACCTTGACGCGCATGACGTCGACGCCCACGCCGGCGGCCGAGCGCTCGTTCGCGCGGACCGCGAGCATCGCCGAGCCCAGCGAGCTGCGCCGGAGGATCGCGACGCCGAGCGCGACCAGCACGAGCGTGAACAGGCAGAGGAGCCCGAACCCCAGCCTCGGGAACGCCTTGCCGACCCCGACGCCGAGGTCGATGCCGAACAGGCTCGGGTCCTCCACGGTGGCGCCGCTGGTCCCCACGATGTCGGTGTTGCGGAACCACACGGCCTCGATCGCGTAGGCGAATGCCAGCGTGACCACGCCCAGCGCCACGCCGCGGAGGCGGAGCGCCGGGAGGCCGACGAGCACGCCGACCACGGTCGCCACGAGCGACGCAAGGATCGGCGCGATCGGGAAGGGCAGGTTCCAGCTCGTCGTCAGCGTGCTCAGCGTGAAGGCGGCCGCGCCGGCGAACGCCAGCTGCGCGAGTGAGACCTGGCCGGCGAGGCCGGTGACGACGACGAGGGAGAGCGCGATGACCGCCGCGATGAACGTCGTGATCACCGCGGCACGCCACTCGCCGGACGTGGCGAGCAGCGCCACCACGCCGACGGCGGAGCCGACCACCGTCGGCCACAGGAGCGAGCGGGGTCGAGGCGCCCGTCCGAGGGGCTGGCGCACGAGCCCGGAGCGCACCGGCATGTCCCGACCGGCGACGAGCAGGGCGATGATGATGATGATCAGCGGCACCAGCTCGGCGGACCCGGTCGTCGGCATCCAGTCGTACTGGCCCGAGAGCGACGTCGCCTCCGACTGCAGCATCCCGATGCCCAGGCCGGCCACGGCCGCGACGAGCAGGTACTCGAAGCGGCCGATCACGGCCGCGGCGAGGGCCGGCACCACGAACAGGGTGTAGGTGATCGGAGTGAGCGGGCTCAGCGGTGCGATGAGGATGCCGGCGATGCCGGCCACGACGGCGCTGATGATCCAGTTGGCGAGCGCGATCCGGTCGGGGGAGACGCGGCTGACGAAGGCGCCGGTCTGCGACTCGGCCGCGGCGCGGGTGAGCAGGCCGAAGCGGGTGAACCGGTAGGCAGCGGCGAGCAGGAGCGTGAGGCCGAGCACCGTGGCGGCGAGGTACACGCGGTCCGAGAGGATGCCGATCGAGCCGAGCGACCAGCGCTCGGAGCGGAACAGGGGAGCGACGCTGACCGGCGCGGTGCCGAGTCGGGTCGCGAGCGTGCCCTGGAGCACGACCAGCACGCCGAGCGAGGCCACCGCCTTCGCGAGCTGCGGGGCGTTGCGCATGGGCCGGAACACGAGCAGGTGCAGCAGCGCACCGATCACCCCCGCGATGGCCAGGGCGATCAGGGCGGCGGACGCGAAGTTGAGCGGCGCGCCGACGTCGATCGACCGGGGGAGCCCCGGGATGATCAGGATCAGCTCGCCCTGGCGGAGCCCGGCGTAGATGTAGGCGGCGGTGAGCGAGATGGCGCCGGTAGCGAAGTTGACGACCCCCGAGCTCCGGTACGTGATGACCAGCGCGACGGCCAGGGCCGCGAAGACGCCGCCGTTGCCGATGCCGAGGAGGAGGTTGCCCAGGTGGTTCACGGCGCCTTCATCGTGGGCGGGGTCGGGGAGCGGCGCCCCCCGACCCCGGGTTCGTTCGAGCTCAGCTGGTCGGCTCGCCGACGGAGTACTTGGCCGGGTTGCCCTGCGCGTCGAGCTGCGCCTGGAGCACCTGGCTGGTGCACACGGACGGCGTGGCGGGGACCGCCTTGCCGCCGCACTGGTACTCGAGGCCGCCGCCGCCCGGCATCAGGGTCTTGTCCATCGCCTTGATGGTGCTGGTGACGTTCGAGGTCGTGACGTCGCCCTTGAGCTTGTCGAGCGCCGTCAGGAAGGACGACATGGAGACGTAGGCCCCCATCGTGATCCCGTTGTCCACGTCCTTGTCGTCCGTGTACTTGTCCATGATGGCCACGTAGCGCTCGTAGCCCTCGTTGCCCTTGTCGCCGACCGCGGAGGTGGCGGTGAGGTACATGCCGTCGAGGACGGACGGGTCGACCGCCTTGCGGGTCGCGTCGGTGACGCACTGGGTGATCGTGGTGATCTCGCCCTTGAACCCGGTCGACTGCAGGCCGTTGAAGGCCGCGATGCAGAAGGAGTCGTTGCCCACGACGCTGACGACGCCGGCGTCGCTGCTCGAGACCTGCTGCATCTGCGGCGTCATGTCGGCGGTGCCCGGCGCGACCTTGACGACGTCGTACTGGAGCCCGGCGTCCTTCAGCATCTGCGGCGCCGTGCTGTCGAAGGCCTCGAGGGCCTGCGGGACGTCGATGACGACGAAGGCGATCTTCTTGGCCTTCTTCTCCTTCGCCACCGAGACCGGCAGGGCGAACAGCGTGGCGTAGCCGTTCTGGAGGTTGAACGTGCTGTCGGGGTCGTTCAGCGGTCCCTGGCCGCTCGCGGCGAGGACCATGAGCGGCACCTTCGCCTCGTGCAGGGGCTTCCAGACCGACTCCGCGACCGCGGACTGGCCCATCACGACGGCGACGACGCCCTCGGAGATCATCTTGTTGGCGCAGTCGGCGGCGCCCGACGGATCGCTCTTGGTCTCGCAGTCGATCGTCGTCACCGGGTGGCCGTCGATGCCGCCCTGGTAGTCGTTCCAGTAGTCGGCGGCGGCCTTGGCGGCGACGAACTCCGACGTGTTGTCGAAGGCCTGGGTCGAGCCGTCGGAGACGACGCCGACCTTGACCGGCGTGCCGGTGGCCTTCTTCGGCGTGCCGAGCAGCGTCGCCGCGTCGGGCGTGGAGCCGGCGGCCGTCGTCGTGGTCGACCCGGAGCCGCTCTCCTTCTTGTCGTCCGCGCACCCGACCGCCACCAGGGCGATCGCGGTCACGGCGACCGACAGGATCGTCAGTCGGCGCAGGCCGCTCCGTGCGTCGAGTCCTCGTGCGTGTCGCATTGTCCCCCCGGGTGTCGGCTGGTTGTTCTCGCTGGTGTTCGACGATCGCCCGGCATCCCCCCGGCGCCGGGTCTGGCGCACCGCTACGTCCTCGGTACCCGGCGGTCACCCGCCACGGTCGGTGCACCCACGGCGCGCGTCCCGGCCCGTGGTACGGACGGGACCGAGGCGAAGCAGCAGCCGAGCCGGCCCATGGCGGCCCACGCGCTCCACCCCGTGCGGCGCAGCGCGGCGAGCACGCGCTCGCCCCGGACCCGGCGACGCCAGGCCGGGTCCTCCTGCAACGGGCGGACCAGCGCGTGGAACGCCGGGTCGACCGCCGCGGGTGGCACGCTGGCGCGCGCCCGGGTCGCCGTCTCCGGACGGGGCGGCCGTTCGTGGTGGCTCACGTCGGGTGTCCCCCCTTTCGGATCCGACAGGACGTGCGTTGTATCAAATCTGACCTCGACGTCACTTTCAAGACTTGCGGGCCCCGTGGCCGGGGGTGGGTTCGCTGGGTGGGACGGCTCTCGGCCGCACCCGCCTGCCGGTCCGCCCGGTTCCGGGGCCACCGGCGCCGGTGCCGTCAGTCCGAGGACGGCAGGGGCTTGGCCCCCTTGACCTCGAGCGGCGTGGTGCCGATCGACAGCGACCCGTCGCCGGCCTTGCTGCACAGGATCTCGAGCAGGTCGCCGTCCGTGTAGCGCTTGCCGATGAGCGTGCCCTGGTCGAGGCCCGGCTCGATCGAGGCGCCGGCGGGGACGTCCTCGCCCGCGGGGACCATCGGTGCGCCCCCGCACCGGAGGTCGAGCTCCGTGGGCGGCGCCTTCACGACGACGACCTCGGTGTCGCAGACGGCCGATCGGAGGCGGGTGCCCGCCTGCAGCTCGATCCCCACGTGGTCGTCCCCCTGTCTCCGGTGTGACTGCGCTCGGCGCAGATGCCGCGTCCGGCGGCCGGAGCGCGTCGCTGCCGGTGGCGCACGGAGGCGTGGGTGCAGTTCTATGTGCTCGACCTGACCGACGCGAGCGACGGTGGACCCCGGGGTCCACTGGGTGGGACGGATCTGTGCGACCGGTGAACCTGCGATCGAGCCTCGTCCCGGTCGTCGATCCCGAGCGCCCGGGCCGGGTGACCGCGGTGATCGACGAGGCGTGGGGCGTCGTCTTCGCGCACGGCGGGGTGGTGATGGCCGCCATGGCCGGCGCGGCCTCGGCCGTGCTCGACCGGACCGACCTTCGGCTGGTCGCCGCATCGTCCGCGTTCTGCCGGCCGGTGCCGTGCGGCCGCGTCGAGATGGACGTCGACGTGCTGCGCGACGGCCGGGCCGGTGCCCAGGTCCACGTCCGGCTGGCGGCGGGCGGGGACGCCGCCGACGGGCCGAACGCCGTGGCCACGGCCGTGTTCGCCCGGGACGCCGGGGCCTCACGGGGCGCACTCGTGCGAC
>JAEVZA010000015.1 GCA_023392475.1 Actinomycetes bacterium
CGTCCAGCGCGAGGTCGCGCCGCCCGCAGCGGACGGAGGCCACCATGCGCAGCCCGGCCACGTCCTCGCGGAGCCGGGCGTCCTCGCCGAGGCCGTCGAGCGACCGCAGCGCCCGCTCGTGGTCGCCGAGCGCGAGGTGCGCCGTGGCCGTGAGCGCCGCGGCATCGACCCGGAGCCGGGCCGCCCAGTCCGCCCAGACGGACGCGGTCGGCAACCCCGCGAGGTCGACGAACGGCGGCCCGGTCCACAGGTCGCACGCCCGGCCGGTCAGGTCGAGCACCTCGCCGGGACGACCGCTCATCGACGCCGCGCCGGCCGCCTCCACCAGTCGCTCGTAGCGGACGAGGTCGACGCGGTCCGGGTCGAGCTCGAGCCGGTAGCCGCGGGTCGCGCGGCGGAGCGGGTCCTCCACGCCGGCCGCCGCGAAGCGCTCCCGGAGGCGGCGGAGGGTCACGCGCAGCGCGGCGTCGCTGACCGGTCGCCCGTCCCAGAGCTCGTCCTCCAGCCGGACGCTCGGGACGGTCCGCCCGAGGTCCGCGCACAGCAGCGCGAGCAGGCCGGCCTGCCGCCGGCCGCGCACGGCCGACGTCCCCGTGCCCCGCACCTCCACCGCGCCGAGGAAGCGAACGGCGACCCCGTTCGTCGTCGGCTCATCGCTCGCCATCCCAGACCCCCGGATGCACGCCCCGAAGGATGGTACGGGTTCGCGGCCTGCGAGCGCCCGGCCGGACGCCGTCGGCGGCCGGTAGCGTCCCACTGCATGGACCGCCACGCCACCGCCCTCGAGGTCGCCGCCGCCATCCGTGCCAAGGAGGTCAGCCCGGTCGAGGTCCTCGACGGCTACCTGGCCGAGGTCGACCGCTTGGACCCGGAGCTGCACGCGTTCAGCCTGCGTGACGACGAGCGGGCCCGTGCCGACGCCCGTGCCGCGGCGGAGGCGATCACGGGCACGCCGGCCGACGAGCTCCCTCCGTTCCTGGGCGTCCCCCTGCCGATCAAGGACCTGAACGACGTGGCCGGCTGGCCCACCACGCACGGCTCCGAGGCGTCGTCACCCGATCCCGCGGCGGCGGACGGCCTGGAGATCGGGCGGCTGCGCCGGGCCGGGTTCGTGTTCATGGGCAAGACGACGACGCCGGAGCTCGGCGCCATCTCGTGCACCGAGTCCACCCGCTTCGGGCCCACGCGCAACCCGTGGGACCCGGACCGGACGCCGGGCGGGAGCTCCGGCGGCGCGGCGGCCGCGGTGGCGTCGGGGATGGCGCCCGTCGCGCACGCCTCCGACGGCGGCGGCTCCATCCGGATCCCGGCGTCCTGCACCGGGCTGGTCGGGCTGAAGCCGTCGCGGAACCGCGTGACGAGCGACGTCGAGAGCCTCGCGTCCGCGTCGACCTCCGGCGCGCTGTGCACGACGGTGGCCGACAGCGCCGCGCTCCTCGACGTGCTGACGGAGCTCGACACCGGGGCCTGGAACGTGGCGCCCCCGCCGGCCCGGCCCTTCGCCGACGAGGTGGGTGCGGACCCGGGGCGGCTGCGGGTCCTGGTGGCCGTGGACAACGCGCTGGGCATCCCGCCCGCACCGGCGTGCGTCGACGCGACGCGGAGCGCGGCGGACCTCCTGAGTGACCTCGGCCACGACGTCCGGGAGGGCTCCCCCCACTACCCCGACCCCGGCGCGTTCCTCGTCGGCTTCCTCACGGTGTGGGCCACGATCTCGGCCGCGCAGGGGCTGGTCGACCCCGACCGGATGGAGGCGCACAACCTCGCCAGCCGCGCCCAGGCGCAGGCGACGGACTCGCTGACCTACGTGGAGGCCCTCGCCCAGCTGCAGGCCGCGAGCCGCGAGTTCACCTCGCAGTTCGGCCGCGACTTCGACGTGCTCGTCGGACCGACGATGGCGATCGAGCCACCGCCCGTCGGATCCGTCTGTGCCGGCATCGAGGACGACCCGAACGCACCCGTCGCGAACAGCACGCCGATGGCCGCGTACACGGCGCTCTTCAACGTCAGCGGCCAGCCGGCGATCTCGCTGCCCCTGCACGTGTCGGTCGACGGCCTGCCCGTCGGCGTGCAGTTCGCGGCCCCGCCGTGGCAGGAGGCGCTGCTGATCCGGCTGGCCTCGCAGATCGAGGCCGCCCGCCCCTGGGCCCCGCTGCCCGACCGCTGACGGCCGCCGCCCGGATCTGCTGTTCGCGCCCACCCGTCACGCCGTCGCCAAG
Source organism: Actinomycetes bacterium (assembly GCA_023392475.1). Classification (GTDB taxonomy): domain Bacteria; phylum Actinomycetota; class Acidimicrobiia; order Acidimicrobiales; family Microtrichaceae; genus JAEVZA01. The sequence continues at coordinate 2,220 of JAEVZA010000015.1, forward strand.
CCGCCGAGGGGCCGCGTCAAGGACGCGTGAAGAGGGCTGACACCGCCCGTCGTGCGGTCGTACGACGGTGGCATGACGGATCGGGATCGCAGCGAACCGGAAACCGGGGGCGACGACGGCGAGGGTCGCAGCCGGGCCGACGACCTCGTCGCCACCGGTCTCGGCGCGGCCGGCGCCGTGCTGGTCGCCCTGCTGCTGTCGCCGTTCCGCTCGGACGTCGGCGGGGCCAACGTCGCCCTCGCCCTCGTCCTGGTCGTCATCGCCGCCGCGGCGGCCGGCGGGCGCCGCGCCGGCCTGGTCACCGCCGTCGTCGCCGCCCTCTCGTTCAACTTCCTCCACACCCGGCCGTACCTCTCGCTCCGCATCGACGGGCCGCAGGACGTGCTCACGTTCGTGCTCATCGTCGTGGTCGGCGCCGCGGCGGGAGAGCTGGCCCACCTCGCCGCGAGCCGCGGTCGGATCGCGCGTGCCCGCCGGGAGGGGATCGACGGCCTGCACGAGCTCGCGCAGATGGTGTCGGTGCACTCCTCGTCCGAGGCGCTGATCGACCGCGCGTCGGTGTACCTGACCCGCGAGCTCCACCTCGCCTCGTGCACGTTCCACTGGGGTGACGAGCCGTCGCCGCCCGACCTCGACCACCGCGGCGTGGTCGACGGACCGATGCGCCACGCGCCCGGCGGATTCGAGCTGCCGCGCGAGGGCCTGTCGCTGCCGGTCGCGGACCGCGAGGGCAAGGTCGTCGGCCGCTTCGTGCTCGTGCCGCGCCCCCGGCAGGCGGTGTCGCTCGTCGACCGCCGCCTCGCCGTGCTGGTGGCCGACGTCGTCGGCCCGGCGCTCGTCCGCATCTGCTGACCGGCCCGCGGGCCGCCCCACGGCGGCGCGCCCGGACCCCCCCAACCCCGACCACCCGCTCCAGGAGGACACGTGAAGGACCTCATCGTGATCGCCATGACGGTCGCGTTCTTCGGCATCTGCGTCGCCTACGTGGCGCTGTGCAACCGGATCATCGGGCCCGACGAGCCCGACGACCAGAGCCACGACATCAGCCAGCCGCTCGACGAGCCGGTGGACGCGGACCTCGGCGGCGACGCAGGGGACCGCTCGGGCGCGGAGGTCACCGCCTGATGGTGGCCTTCCTCGACTGGCAGAACGCGACCGGTCTGGTGATCGCCGCGCTGGCCGTCGTCTACCTCGTCGTCGTGCTGATCTTCCCGGAGCGCTTCTGATGTCACCGCAGGGCATCGTCCAGCTGGTCGTGCTGTTCGGCCTCCTCGCCGTCAGCGCCCCCCTCCTGGGTCGGTACATGGCGAAGGTGTACGCCCACGACCCGGAGGGCGGTCCGGGCCCAGCACCGGGCGACCGGGTCTTCCTCCCGGTCGAGCGGCTGATCTATCGCATCATCGGCGTCAACCCGAGGAGGGAGCAGCGCTGGAACGTCTACGCCGTCTCGCTCCTGGCCTTCTCCGCGGTCGGGCTCCTCCTCGGCTACCTCCTCCTGCGGCTCCAAGGCGTGCTGCCGCTCAACCCGACGGACCGGTCCGGGGTCACCGAGTTCGGGGCGTGGAACGCGTCGGTCAGCTTCCTGACCAACACGAACTGGCAGTGGTTCTCGAGCGAGCAGGTCAGCAGCCACCTGAGCCAGATGGTCGTGTTCACGGTCCAGAACTTCGTGTCCGCCGCGTCCGGCATGGCCGTGGCGGTGGCGATCATCCGCGGGATCATGCGGCGCAGGGGCCGGACGCTCGGGAACTTCTGGGTCGACCTGATCCGGAGCTGCACCCGCATCCTCCTGCCCATCGCCTTCGTCGCCGCGATCGTGTTCGTGGGCCTCGGCGTGGTCGACAACCTCACCGGGAGCACCACCGCGCACACCGTGGACCGGACGGTCACCGCCACGGTGACGGACACGAACGGCAAGGAGTCGACGTCGAAGGTCACGACCCAGCAGATCCCCGGTGGCCCGGTCGCCTCGCAGGAGGCGATCAAGCAGCTCGGCACGAACGGCGGGGGCTTCTACAACGCCAACTCGACCCACCCGTTCGAGAGCCCGAACGGGTGGAGCAACCTGCTGTCGATCTACCTGCTGCTGCTCATCCCGTTCTCGTTCCCGGTCATGTTCGGCCGGCTGCTCGGCCAGCCGAAGCAGGGCTGGGTGCTCCTCGGGGTGATGGTCGTGCTCCTCGTCACGATGATGATGTTCACCACCTTCTTCGAGACCGGCGGCAACGGCGACGTCACGTCGCTCGGTGTCAACCAGGCCCAGTCCTCCACGCAGCCGGGCGGCAACATGGAGGGCAAGGAGGTCAGGTTCGGGCCGTCCAGCTGCGGCCCGTACGCGGCGGCCACCACCGGCACCTCGACCGGCGCCGTCAACTGCATGCACGACTCGCTCACGCCGATGGGCGGCGGCCTGCCGATGCTGAGCATGAAGCTCGGCGAGGTGTCGCCCGGCGGCGTCGGGGCCGGGATGATGGGCATCCTGATCAACGCCCTGCTGGCGGTCTTCATCGCCGGGCTGATGGTCGGGCGCACGCCGGAGTACCTCGGCAAGAAGATCCAGGCCTCCGAGATGAAGCTCGTGGTGCTGTACATCGTCGGCATGCCGGTGGCGGCGCTGGTCTTCGCGGCGATCAGCGTCGTGCTCCCGAGCGCGCTGTCGTCGTTGCTCAACCCCGGCGCGCACGGGTTGTCGGAGGTCCTCTACAACTACGCGTCCGCCGCCAACAACAACGGCTCGGCGTTCGCCGGCATGAGCACCGGCACCGACTGGTACACGATCACGCAGGGCGTCTCGATGCTGATCGGCCGGTTCCTGCTCATCATCCCGGCCCTGGCCATCGGCGGTTCGCTGGTCCGCAAGAACAAGGTGCCGGCCACGGCAGGGACCTTCCCGACGGACACGCCCCTGTTCTTCGGGCTGCTGACCGGCGTGATCATCATCGTCGCCGGCCTGACCTTCTTCCCCGCACTTGCGCTCGGGCCCATCGTCGAGCAGCTGGGCGTGCGATGAGCGACCGCCTGCTGCACGTGCCGCCCCACCGGGCGGCTCACCCGCACCGGATCCCCCCGTCGTCCAGGAGGTCGTCATGACGCTCACCGAGGAGGCCCCCGCTCCCACCGAGCAGGAGCACGAGGAGCCGCCGAAGCGGTCGCTGTTCGAGCCGACCATCGTCGGGCCGGCGATCAGGGACAGCTTCGTGAAGCTGAACCCCCGGTCCATGGCCCGCAACCCGGTGATGTTCATCGTCGAGGTCGGCGCCGTGCTCACCACCGTGCTGTGCATCGCCGACTGGGGGAGCAGCAGCGGCTCGCAGGACGCGTTCGCGCTGCTGGTCACGATCTGGCTGTGGGCCACGGTCCTCTTCGCGAACTTCGCGGAGGCCATGGCGGAGGGTCGGGGGAAGGCCCAGGCGGCGACGCTCCGGAAGACCCGCGCCGAGACCGTCGCCCGGGTGCGGCTCGACGACGGATCCGTCGTCGAGCGGCCGTCCACCCAGCTCGACCTCGGCGACCTGTGCGTGGTGTCGGCCGGCGAGGTGATCCCCGGCGACGGCGACGTCGTGGAGGGCATCGCCACCGTCGACGAGTCGGCGATCACCGGCGAGTCGGCGCCGGTCGTCCGCGAGTCGGGCGGCGACCGGTCCGCGGTCACCGGCGGGACGCGGGTGCTCTCGGACGAGATCGTCGTCCGCATCTCGGCCCGCCCGGGCGAGACGTTCCTCGACCGGATGATCGCGCTGGTGGAGGGCGCGGATCGGCAGAAGACGCCGAACGAGATCGCGCTCTCCATCCTCCTCGCCGGCCTGACGATCATCTTCCTGCTCGCGGTCGTCACCCTGCAGCCGTTCGCGATCTACTCCCAGGCCGAGCAGTCCATCGTCGTCCTCGTGGCGCTCCTCGTCTGCCTGATCCCGACGACGATCGGCGGCCTCCTCTCGGCCATCGGCATCGCCGGCATGGACCGGCTCGTCCAGCGCAACGTGCTCGCCATGTCGGGGCGGGCGGTCGAAGCCGCGGGCGACGTGAGCACGCTGCTGCTCGACAAGACGGGCACGATCACCTTCGGCTCCCGGCAGGCGGCGGAGTTCCTGCCGGTGCACGGCGTGTCCGAGCGCGACGTGGCGGAGGCAGCGTTGGCCTCCTCGCTCGCCGACGAGACGCCGGAGGGCCGCTCCATCGTGTCGCTCGCCACGGACGCGTTCGGCCTGACGCCGCCCGACCCGACGGGCGCGGTCCTCGTGCCGTTCACCGCCCAGACCCGCATGTCCGGCATGGACTTCCCCGACGGCCGCCAGGTCCGCAAGGGCGCCGGGGACTCGGTCCGCGACGCCGTCGCCGCGGCCGGCGGCACGGTGCCGCTCGAGCTCGGCCCGATCGTCGAGAAGGTGGCCTCCGACGGAGCGACCCCCCTCGTGGTCTACGACTGCGTGCCGGGCGACCCGCCCAGGGTCCTGGGCGTCATCCGGCTCAAGGACACGGTGAAGCCCGGCATGACCGAGCGCTTCGACGAGCTCCGTGCGATGGGCATCCGCACGGTGATGATCACGGGCGACAACCCGCTGACCGCCGCCGCCATCGCGGAGGAGGCCGGCGTGGACGACTTCCTCGCCCAGGCCACGCCCGAGGACAAGATGGCGCTCATCAAGCGTGAGCAGGCGGGCGGCAACCTCGTCGCCATGACCGGCGACGGCACCAACGACGCGCCGGCGCTCGCGCAGGCCGACGTCGGCGTCGCCATGAACACCGGGACCCAGGCCGCCAAGGAGGCCGGGAACATGGTGGACCTGGACTCGGACCCGACGAAGCTCATCGAGATCGTCGAGATCGGCAAGCAGCTGCTCATCACCCGCGGGGCGCTGACCACGTTCTCGATCGCCAACGACGTCGCCAAGTACTTCGCCATCATCCCGGCCATGTTCGCGGCGGTGATCCCGGCGCTCGACGACCTGAACATCATGCGGTTGTCGTCGCCGCGCTCGGCGATCCTGTCGGCCGTCATCTTCAACGCGCTGATCATCGTGATGCTGGTGCCGCTCGCGCTGCGTGGCGTGCGTTTCCGGGCCGAGGCGGCGTCGGCGGTGCTCCGGAGGAACCTGCTGATCTACGGCCTCGGCGGCATCGTCGCCCCCTTCATCGGCATCAAGCTGATCGACGTCGTGATCACGGCGCTGGGGGTGAGGTGATGAGCGCGCTCCTCCGGCAGCTCCGCCCCGCCATCGTCTCGATGCTGGCGCTCACCGCCCTGCTCGGGCTCGCCTACCCGCTCGTGGTGCTGGGCGTCGGCCAGGCCGCCTTCCACGACCAGGCCAACGGCTCGCTCGTCGAGCGCGGGGGCCGGGTCGTCGGCTCGAAGCTCATCGGGCAGGGGTTCGCGGCCCCGACGTACTTCCACCCCCGGCCGTCCGCGGCCGGCGCCGGGTACGACGGCGAGTCGTCGGGCGGGTCGAACCTCGGCCCGACCAACCCCGACTACCTCACGACCGTCGCCGAGCGGGCCGTCGCCTACCGGCGGGAGAACGGCCTGCCGGCGGGCGCCGAGGTGCCGGCCGACGCCGTGACGGCGTCGGGCTCCGGGTTGGATCCGCAGATCACGTTGGCGAACGCGGAGCTGCAGGCACCGCGGGTGGCGCACGCCCGCGGCATGCGCGTGTCGACCGTGCGGTCGCTCGTGCGCCGGCACGTGGAGCCGCGCCCGCTGGGCTTCCTGGGCGACCCGGGCGTGAACGTGCTCGAGCTGAACCTCGACCTCGACCGGCACGACCCGTGACGGCACCCTGCGACGGCCGGAGATCGGGAGGGGGCATGCTGTCCGCATGAGCTCGGGGTCCTCCGACGACGGTGCCGCCCCGGCGCGACGACGCGGCAGCCTCCGCATCTACCTCGGTGCCGCGCCCGGCGTCGGCAAGACGTTCGCCATGCTCAACGAGGGCCGACGCCGCGCCGAGCGCGGCACCGACGTCGTGGTCGGCCTCGTCGAGACCCACGGCCGCGGGCACACCGCCGAGCAGCTGGCCGGGCTCGAGGTCGTCCCGCGCCGCGTGGTCGAGCACCGTGGCACCACGCTCGACGAGCTCGACGTCGAGGCCGTGATCGCCCGCCGGCCCGAGGTGGCCTTGGTGGACGAGCTGGCGCACACCAACGTGGCCGGCTCGCGGAGCGAGAAGCGGTGGCAGGACATCGAGCAGCTCCTGGACGCGGGCATCGACGTGGTGTCGACGGTGAACGTGCAGCACCTGGAGTCGCTCAACGACGTGGTCGAGCGCATCACCGGGGTGCGGCAGCGCGAGACCGTCCCCGACGCCTGGGTCCGCTCCGCGGAGCAGATCGAGCTCGTCGACATGACGCCGGAGGCGATCCGCCGCCGGATGGCCCACGGCAACATCTACCCGGCCGAGCGCATCGACGCCGCGCTCGGGAACTACTTCCGCCCCGGCAACCTCGCCGCGCTGCGGGAGCTGGCGCTCCTGTGGCTGGCCGACCGCGTCGAGGACCAGCTCCAGGGGTACCTGGAGGACCACGGCATCGCCGACGCGTGGGAGACCCGGGAGCGGGTCATGGTCGCCCTCACCGGGGCGCCCGGGAGCGAGGCCGTCATCCGCCGCGCCGGGCGGCTGGCCGCGCGCCTCCGGGGCGATCTGGTCGGCGTCCACGTGTCGCGGTCCGACGGCCTGACCGAGGCGAGGGGGCCCGAGCTGGAGCGCCACCGCCGCATCCTCGAGGAGCTGGGCGGTTCGTACCGCGAGGTGCTCGGGGACGACGTGGCCGAGACGCTCGTGGCCGTCGCCCGCACCGAGCGGGCCACGCAGCTCGTGATCGGCGCGAGCCGCCGCAGCCGGCGCCAGGAGGTGACCGGCGGGTCCGTCGTGAACCGGCTGCTCCGCCTGGCGCGGGACCTGGACGTCCACGTCATCTCGAGCGGGCCGCCCGAGCGGCCGTCGGTCGGCGAGTCCATCCCCGAGGTGCACCTGCTCCGCCCGAACCTCTCGCGCCGCCGGCGGTCGTGGGGCTGGGGGCTCCTCGTCGTGGGGCTGCCGGCGGTGATCCTCCTGCTGCTCCCGTTCCGCGACGACGTCGGGATCTCCACGGTGCTGCTGCTCGTGCTGAGCCTCGTGGTCGCCGTCGCCGCGGTGGGCGGCCTGCTGCCGGGCATCGTCGGCGCGGTCCTCGCCGCGTTCGCGGCCAACTACTTCTTCGTGCCGCCGTACCGGACGCTGTCGGTGGCGGACGCCGACGACGCGCTCGCTCTGGCGGTGTTCGTCGCCGTCGGCGCCACGGTGTCGTCCCTCGTCGACCGCGTGGCGAGGCGGTCGTCCGAGGCGGCGCGGGCGCGCGCCGACGCGGACGCGCTCGCCCGTGGCGCCACCTCGCTCGCCACCGACCCGGACCCGATCCCGGCCATCACGCGCGAGCTGCGCGGCGCGCTCGGCATGGACGCCGTGTCGGTGCTGGAGCGGGACGACGGTGGCGCCTGGACCGTCGTGGCCTCCGCCGGCGACCACGCGCCCGACGCCCCGGGCCTGGGCGTGGAGCGCACGCTGACCGACGACGGCGCGCTCGCGCTGGTGTTGCGCGGCCGCACGCTCGACGCAGAGGACGTCGAGCTCCTCGACGCCCTCGCCCGGCAGCTGACCGTCGCCATCGAATCGGCGCAGCTCCACCGCGAGGCCGCGGCCGCCGAGGTGATGGCGCAGGCGGACGCCCTGCGGACGGGCATCCTGCAGGCCGTGTCGCACGACCTCCGCACCCCGCTCGCCGGCATCAAGGCATCGGTCACCAGCCTCCAGGCGCCCGACGTGTCGTTCGGGCCGGAGGACACCGCCGCGTTCCTGCGCACGATCGACACGGAGGTCGACCGGCTCGACCGCGTGGTCGGGAACCTGCTCGACATGAGCCGGCTCCAGACCGGCACGCTGCGCGTGCTGTCGCGCCCGACGGCGCTGGAGGAGGTCGTGGGTTCCGCCGTGGGGGACGTGGCCGGTGGCGACGCCGCGGCCGTGGACGTGCGCGTGCCCGAGACGCTGCCGCTGGTCCACGTGGACGGCCCGCTCCTGGAGCGGGCGCTCGCCAACGTCGTGGCCAACGCGCTGGCCGTGGAGCCCGAGGGCATGCCGGTGGTGATCGAGGCGGCGGCGATCGGCGAGCACGTCCACCTGCGCGTCGTCGACCGGGGCCCCGGGATCGCCCCCGCGCAGCGCGAGCGGGTGTTCGAGCCGTTCCAGCGGCTCGGCGACCGGTCCACCCAGGCGGGCGTCGGCCTCGGCCTCGCCATCGCCCAGGGCCTGACCCGCGCCGTCGGCGGCGAGCTCGAGCTGGAGGACACGCCCGGCGGCGGGCTGACCGTCGTGTTCCGGCTGCCGCTGCCGGCGACGGTGGACGGCCGCCACCCGACCGACGACGAGACGGAGGTGGCGCGGTGACGCGGGTGCTGGTGGTCGACGACGAGCCGCAGATCCGCAAGGCGCTCGGCGTGAACCTGCGGGCCCGCGGCTACGACGTCGACCTCGCGGCGACGGGGGAGGAGGCGCTGCACCTGGCCGCGGCGCGCCGCCCCGACGCGGTGCTGCTCGACCTCGGCCTGCCCGGCATCGACGGCGTACAGGTCATCGAGGGGCTGCGGGGGTGGTCGGAGGTGCCGATCATCGTGCTGTCGGTGCGCGGCGAGGAGTCGGACAAGGTCGCCGCGCTGGACGCGGGCGCGGATGACTACGTGACGAAGCCGTTCGGCATGGCCGAGCTGCTGGCCCGGCTCCGGGTGGCCATCCGGCGCCAGCACCCCGAGCCCGACGAGCCGGTCGTGGAGACGCCCGACTTCACGATCGACCTGGTCGCCAAGCGGGCGGTCGCGGGCGACGAGGAGGTGCGGCTCACGCCGATCGAGTGGGCGCTCGTCGAGCAGCTCGTGCGGAACCCCGGGCGGCTGGTGTCGCAGCGGCAGCTCCTGCACGAGGTGTGGGGGCCGCAGTACGACCAGGAGACCAACTACCTCCGCGTGCACCTGGCCAACCTGCGCCGGAAGCTCGAGCCGGTGCCGTCGCGGCCGCGCTACTTCGTGACCGAGCCGGGCATGGGCTACCGGTTCGAGCCCGGCGACGTCCCCGCCGAACCGGACCCCACGGGGAAATAGGGGTCCTCACGGACGCGCACGGGGAAATAGGGGTCCTCGATCTCGTTCTCCGAGCCTGGACCGCCGCAGAACCCTCGAGCGAGCCAGCAAACCATCGCCGGGTCGGGCGAGCGGTACCGAGCGGTCCGGTCAGGCGCCGAGCGCGGGCGGCGGCAGGCCGACGGCCCGCAGCGCGTCGACGGTGGCCCGCAGCGGCAGGCCGATGACCGTGGTGGGGTCCCCGTCGACGGACTCGACGAGCGCCGCGCCCACGCCCTGGAGCGCGTACGCGCCGGCCTTGTCCATCGGCTCGCCGCCGGCCACGTACCCGGCGAGGGCATCGGGGTCCGCGGGTGCCATCCGGACGCGCGCCGCCTCGACGAGCGGCCGCTCGGCGCCGTCGGGACCGATCACCAGCACGGCGGTGAGCACGGTGTGGGTGCGCCCGGCGAGCGAGCGGAGCATGCGCAGCGCGTCGACCGGGTCGACGGGCTTGCCGAGCACCGACTCGCCGTGCGCCGGGTCGCCGAGCACCACGCAGGTGTCGGCGGCCACGACCACGAGCCCCGGTTCCCACACCACCCGGGCCTTGTCCGCCGCGACCCTGGCCGCGTAGCCCGCGGCCGGCTCGCCGGCGAGGATCGACTCGTCGACGTCCGCGGGTCGCACCTCGAAGCGGTACCCCACCCGCTCGAGCAGCTCGGCGCGGCGCGGCGAGGCGGAGGCCAGCACCAGCGGGGCGTCAGCCACCCGAGACCAGCGCCTCGGCGCCGACGTCCAGGTGGACGTCCTCGTCGGGGTCGTCCAGCCACCCGTCGGGCAGCGCCACCCGGCGCAGCGCGCCGTGGTGGCTGCGCACGATGCGCCCCGGGTCCTGCGTCGGGCGCGCCGCGGGGTCGAGCGCGTCGAGCAGGCGCTCGAGGTCGTCCCGCGTGCTCACCAGCCCGGCGCGCTGCCGCACGTCGGAGCCGACGGGGTAGCCCTTCAGGTACCAGGCGAGGTGCTTCCGGAAGGGCGACAGGCGCAGCGGCCCGTCCTCCCACGCCTCGATCAGCGCGACGTGGCGCCGGATCGTGGCGACCACCTCGCCGAGGTCGGGTGCCGGTCGGAGGGGCCGACCGGCCAGCGCGTCGTCGAGGTCGCGGAAGAGCCACGGCCGCCCGAGGCACCCGCGCCCGATCACGACGCCGTCGCAGCCGGTCGCCGCGAGCATCGCGGTGGCGTCCTCGGCGTCGAACACGTCCCCGTTGCCGAGCACGGGCACCTCGGTGATCGCGGATCGGAGCTCCGCGATGGCCTCCCACCGCGCGGTCGGCGCGTAGTGCTGCAGCGCGGTGCGGGCGTGCAGCGCGACCGCGGCCACGCCCTCGTCGACCGCGATCCGGCCCGTGTCGAGGAACGTGAGGTGGTCGTCGTCGATGCCCATGCGGAACTTCACGGTCACGGGCACGGCCCCGCCGGACTCGGCGTCGGCAGCGGACACCGCGGCACGCACGACCCGTCGGAGCAGCCGCCGCTTCACCGGCAGCGCGGCGCCGCCCCCGTTGCGCGTGACCTTGGCGGCGGGGCAGCCGAAGTTGAGGTCGAGGTGGTCGACGAGGCCGTCGCCCACCAACCGCCGCACGGCCTCGCCGAGCGACCCCGGCTCGGTGCCGTAGAGCTGGAGCGAGCGGACGCGCTCGTCGGGGTGGAAGCGGGTGAGCGCCCACGACGTGGGGTGCCCCTCGACGAGCGCGCGTGCGGTCACCATCTGGTTGACGTACAGGCCGCCGCCGAACGACGCGCACAGCACCCGGAAGGGCGCGTCGGTCACCCCGGCCATCGGCGCGAGCACGACCGGCGGGTCCACCGCGATCGGCCCGATGCGCAGCCCGTCCGCGATCCGGCCCTGCTCCACGCCCGTATCCTGCCGCAGATGGACGCGGACGGATCCCTCCAGCCCGGCATCCTCGACGAGTCGCCCGTGTGCCACTGGGTGCAGCAGTACGAGGTGGTCCCCGGGGTCGACGTGGGCGCGCTGCGGGCCGCGATCGGCGAGGTCCGTGGCCTCGACGGCGCCGAGCGCGGGCCGGAGCGGCTCGTCGTCGCGATCGGGGCCTCCCTGCTCGGCACGCTCGCGCCCGGCGAGATGCCCGCCGGCATGCGCCCCTACACCGACGTCCGCGGCACCGACGGCCACGTGGCCCCCGCGACCCAGGACGACCTGCTCGTGTGGCTGTCGTCGTCGACGGCCGACCGCAACCTCTCGGGCGCCTGGCTGGTCCGCGGCGCGCTCGACGGGCTCGCCGAGCTGCGTGAGGAGACGCCGGGGTTCCAGTACTTCGACCACCAGGACCTGACCGGGTTCGAGGACGGGACGGAGAACCCGACCGGTGACGAGCGCGTCGAGGTCGCCTGCATCCCGGCCGGTCCGTCGGCGGGCGGCTCGTTCGTGCTGGCCATGCGGTGGATCCACGACCTCGCGGCCTTCGAGCGGCTCGCGGCCGACGAGCAGGAGCTCGTGTTCGGCCGCACCCGGGACGGCTCCGTGGAGCTCGACCCGATGCCCGAGCGCGCGCACGTCGAGCGGGTGGTGATGGATGACGCCGACGGCGAGGAGCGGGAGATCTACCGGCGCTCCTTCCCGTACGGGACGACGTCCGAGCTCGGCCTGTTCTTCCTCGCCTTCAACGCCGACCTCGCGACGTTCCACGACATGCTGGAGCGCATGTACGGCGTGGCCGACGGCGCGCGGGACCGGCTGACCGACGTGTCTCGCGCCGTGTCGGGGGCGTACTACGTCGCGCCGCCCGTCGGCGTGCTCGACGCGATCGTGGCGGGGTGAGCTCGCGGTGGTGCGTTGCCCGCCCCCGGGGACGGCGGTAGGCTCGGAGCCGATGCGCACCGCGACCACCCTCCTCCTGCTCATGTAGGCGAGCCCGCCCCACACAGCGGCTCGCCGAACCTCCTGCGCCAACGCAGGAGGTTCTTCGGTTTTCGGGGCAGGGACGCCTCGGGGCGCACCGACCAGCCAGCCGGGCCAGCCAGGCCAGTCCAGACCAGCCAGACCAGCCAGACCAGCCAGCACCAGACCCACACGAGACAGGACACCGCCATGTCAGGTACCTCGCCCACGAAGATGCCCTTCGAGAAGTACCGGCCGTTCCTCCCCCTCTCCCCGGAGCAGGGCGGGTCGGCCAACGGCGGCCTCCTCGACCGCTCGTGGCCGAACGAGGTCCTGGACCGGGCCCCCTCGTGGTGCTCGGTCGACCTGCGCGACGGCAACCAGGCGCTGATCGACCCGATGGACCCGGTCCGCAAGATGACGATGTTCACCACGCTGGTGGACATGGGGTTCAAGGAGATCGAGGTGGGCTTCCCCTCGGCCTCCCAGCCCGACTTCGACTTCCTCCGGGAGATCATCGAGGGCGACCGCATCCCCGACGACGTGACCGTGCAGGTCCTGGTGCAGTGCCGCGCCGACCTCATCGAGCGCACCTACGAGGCCCTGCAGGGGGCCGACCGGGCGATCGTCCACTTCTACAACTCGACCTCCGTGCTGCAGCGCAAGGTCGTGTTCGGCAAGGACCGCGGCGGCATCACGCAGATCGCGACCGACGCCGCCCGCCTGGTGCGCAAGTACCAGGACACGTTGCCCGGGACGGACATCCGCTACGAGTACTCGCCCGAGTCGTTCACCGGCACGGAGCCCGACTACGCGATCGAGATCTCGGCCGCGGTCATGGACGCGCTCGACCTCGGCCCGGAGGAGCGCGTGATCATCAACGTGCCGGCCACGGTCGAGATGTACCTGCCCAACATCTACGCGGACGTCATCGAGTACGTGCACCGCAACATGCCGAACCGCGAGCAGGTGGTCCTGTCCCTGCACCCGCACAACGACCGCGGCACCGCGGTCGCCGCGGCGGAGATGGGGCTGCTGGCCGGCGCGGACCGCGTGGAGGGCACGCTGTTCGGCAACGGCGAGCGGACCGGCAACGTCGACCTCGTCACGATCGGGCTGAACCTGTTCACCCAGGGCGTCGACCCCGAGCTCGACTTCTCCGACATCGACGCGCTGCGCCGCACCGCCGAGTACTGCAACCGGCTGCCGGTGCACGAGCGCCACCCGTACGTCGGCGACCTCGTCTACACGGCGTTCTCGGGCTCGCACCAGGACGCCATCAAGAAGGGCACCGAGGCGCTCGGCGTCGGCCCCGCCGGTGGCACGGACGAGTACGACGCGTGGGAGGTGCCGTACCTGCCCATCGACCCGGCGCACCTCGGTCGCACCTACGACGCCGTCATCCGCGTGAACAGCCAGTCCGGCAAGGGCGGCGTCGCCTACGTGATGAAGGCCGAGTACGGCCTCGACCTCCCTCGCCGCCTGCAGATCGAGTTCTCGAAGAACATCCAGCACGTCGCCGAGGACACCGGCACGGAGATCACGCCGTCGCAGATGTGGGAGGCCTTCGAGGCCGCCTACCTCACCGAGCCGGAGGGCGGGATCGTCTTCCGCGCCGCGGAGGCCACCACCACGGCCGAGCGCTCGAAGGTCACCGCGCAGCTCGTGGTCGAAGGCGAACCCCGCACGGTGGTGGGCGAGGGCGGCGGCCCGATCTCCGCGTTCGTCCACGCGCTGGCCGAGGGCCTCGGCGTCGAGGTCGAGGTGGTCGACTACTCGGAGCACGCCGTGTCGGCGGGCACCGACGCCACCGCGGCGGCCTTCGTCGAGGCGAAGGCCCCCGACGGCACGGTGCGCTGGGGCGTCGCTCTCGACGAGTCGATCCTCACCGCGTCGCTGAAGGCCGTGGTCTCCGCGGTCAACCGCCACCGCGCCTGACGGCGGCGGCGGGACGACCCACCGGACCGTTCTGCGGTGCGAGAGCGCGTGGAAGAGCGTGCGCTCGCATCACAGGACGCGGGTGGGGCAGCTCGTGGGCGGGAAGGGGCGCGGGCGCCTCAGCGCCCGGTCGAGATGTAGTCCTGGAGCTGCTGCGTCTCCGCCTCGAGCTGGGTGAGCCGCGCCTTCACCACGTCGCCGATGCTCACGATGCCGACGAGCCCGCCGTCGGTGACCACGGGCAGGTGGCGGTGGCGGTGATCGGTCATGAGGCGGGCGAGCGTCTCGAGGCCGTCGTCGGGCGAGCACGTGCGCACGTCCACGGTCATGACGTCGGCCACCGGCTCGTGGAGCACGGCCTCGCCGCGCTCCGCCAGCCGCCGCACGACGTCGCGCTCGGAGAGGATCCCCTCGATGGCGCGTCCGTCGGACGACACGACGAGGGCGCCGACCCCGTGCAGGCGCAGCTCGTCGACGGCGGTCGAGATGGCGGCGTCGGGCGCGATGGTCGCCACCGCGGCGCCTTTGGCGGACAGGATCGTCGACACCCTCATGGCAGACCCCCGTTCGGTCGTCCGGCTCGTCCCCCCGCCGCACCGACAGTATGGCCACGCGCGCGGCCCTGTGTCACCCGTCACTGCACCTTCCCCACCGCGCCCGGTCCCAGCACCGCCGAACCCGTGACGTGCGGGAGCCCCGCGGGGTGCCGACCGGAACGTCGGTGCCGCCCGCCATCATGTGGGGGTGGACGCCCGCAACCGACTCGCCGACGCCGTCGACGCCATGGACCACCGCGCGCCGGGCCTCGTGCGGTTCCTCGCGAGCCTCCGGTGGGGCGGCCTCCGCACGGTCCGCCCCGACCGCTCCACGTGGGCCGGCGTGGTCGTCGGCGGGGCGGCGGCCGGGCTCACGGCGCGCGAGCTGATCGGTGCGGCCG
>JAEVZA010000067.1 GCA_023392475.1 Actinomycetes bacterium
GGGCCCCCCCCCCCCCCGGGGGGCCCGACGGAACCGGCGGGTGGGCGCTCGGCCGGGATTTAACCGTCCCCTCATTGACCTTCGGTCACCCCGGGAGGACGGTGGAACCTGCGTACCCGGAGGGGCACGCGATGCAGGGGAGGGCCGACGATGAGGAATCGTGGCAGGGCCGTTCGTGTGCCGGTGATCGTGTCCGCGATCGCGCTGGTGGTCTCCGTCGTGGCGGTGACACCCACCGTCGGGGCGTCGCCGTCGGCGACGATCACCCCGGTGGTCGGGGGCCTCGCCGCGCCGAGGGGCATCGCGTTCGACGGCAAGGGCGCGATGTACGTGGCCGAGTCCGGCGTCGCCGGACCCGGGTCGGCGGGCATGACCACGACCGGCAAGGTCGACAAGTTCCTGCCCGGCGCGACGACCCCGACGTGGTCGACCCGGTTCAACTCGCTGTACGAGTCGGAGGACCCCACGGCGCCGCCCGACGTGCTCGGCCCGAACGGGCTCAGCGCGATCGGCAACGGCTGCACGAAGAACAGCAACGGCAACCGCGAGGGCTGCCAGGTGGTCATGATCACGGGTGAGTCGACGCCGGGCGTGCTCGAGTCGAGCGGCGGAGCGATCCACGACCCGCAGGCCGGTCACCTGTTCCGCCTGGATGCGGCGTCCGGCGCGGCGACGAGCCGGTCCGACGTCGGCACGCAGATGTACGACTTCACCACCGCCCGGACGGACCTGTTCCCGAGCGACTTCCCCGATTCCAACCCCTACGGGGTCCTGGTCACGAAGGACGCAGGCGGTGGGATCCGGACCTTCGTCGCCGATGCGGGAGCGAACACCATCAGCGAGATCCGGGCCGACGGCACGGCCCGCATCGTGGCCTACATCCCGAACGAGACGGCCCCGCCGTTCCGTGACGCCACGCCGACCTGCATGGCGGTCGGCCCCGACGGCTTCCTCTACGTGGGGACGTTGAACTTCGTCGCCAACCTCTTCGCCCCGGGCACCGGCGACCGCTCGCACGTGTGGCGGGTCGACCCCGACGCGAACTTCCCGACCGTCCCGACCGTGTGGGCCTCGGGTCTGTCGACCCTGACGGCCTGCGCGTTCGACCGCGCCGGCAACTTCTGGGCGACGGAGATGTTCGCCGGCGGCGTGAGCGCCACACCGCCCGGCGACATCGTCCGCATCCCGTTCCGGGCGCCCACCCGCCATGACCGGTTCGGTGCCGGGCAGCTCGCCGTCCCCGGCGGCATCACGCAGGGGCCCGACGGCGCGATGTACGTGACCGTCGGCTCGGCGGCACCGGGCGTGAGCGGTGCGGTGATGCGCGTCCAGGTCGGCGGCTGACCCTGCGGCGGGAGGTCCCACGTGCGACACGTGACCATCCGCGTGGCGGTCGTGGCCGCGCTCGCACTCCTGGTGCCGCCGCTGGCGGCGACGACGGCCGGTGCGGCGTCCGGCACCGTCCCGGCGTCGACACCGATCGGCGCCCGCCAGCCGTTCGCGCAGACGAACGGCGACATCCTCGACATCACCAAGGTCGCCGGCGCATCACGTGACCTCATCGCCTTCGGCGGCAACTTCACCGCCGTGATCACCCCCGACGGGGTGTCTCACCCCGCGACGAACTTCGCCGTCGTCGACGAGTTCACCGGCGCCCTCGTCTACGCCGGCAACGCGAGCTCCTACGTGCGGACGATCTCGAGCCGGGGCGGGACCATCTACGTCGGCGGCGACTTCATGTCGTTCGCCGGCGCGACGCGCACCCACCTCGCGGCGCTCTCCCCCAGCTTCGCCCTGACGAGCTGGAACCCGGCCCCCACCTTCAACGTGCGCACCGTGCTCGCCACCCAGGACGGCGTCTACTACGGCGGGGACGGCGGAACCGCCCGGCTGGCGAGCGAGGCGACGGGCGCCACGACGTGGAGCCAACCGGTCTCGGGAGGATCGGTCCGCTCCTTCGCGCTGTCCCCGGACGGCGCCGCGGTCTACGTGGGCGGGCTGTTCGAGGTCTTCGGCGGGCTCACCCAGCACGGCCTGATCAAGGCGAACCCGCTCACCGGCGTCCCGGATCCCACGTTCAACGCCCACCTGCGGCCCGACTCGGGGGTCGGCGCCCACGCCGACTACGACGGCGAGGCGGCCAGCCGGCTGCTGTTCAGCGCCGACGCGACCAGGCTCCTCGCCGGCATCGCCGGCTACGGGGCGGACGAGTTCAAGATCTTCGACCCGACGACCGGTGCGCTGATCCTGTCGAAGGTCCTCATCGGGGACTGCCAGGCCGTCGCGATCGTCGGATCGACCTACGTCGTCGGCTACCACCGCAACAACGCCAACACCACCATCCCGTACCCCTACTTCGCCGCGCAGCTCGAGGCGTCGAACCTGCAGCTCACGGACTGGGACCCCGGCCTCACCGGCTTCCAGTCGAACGCCGACGGCGGCAACAACGGCGTGCAGGCCGCGTACGCCGATCCCGTCAACCGGCGGCTGTTCGTCGCCGGCGCCTTCACCTCACCGGTCAAGGCGCTCGCGGTCTACACGTGGGCGCAGCCGGTGAACCAGCCGCCGACCGCGAGCTTCACGTCGACGGCCACCGGCCTCTCCATCGGCGTCGACGGCACGGCGTCGAGCGACGTCGACGGCCACGTGGCGACGTGGGCGTGGGACTTCGGCGACGGCACCACCGGCTCGGGAGCGACCGCCGCACACACCTACGCGGCGGCGGGCACGTACACCGTGACGCTGACCGTGACGGACGACCGAGGGGCCACCGCGTCCACCTCCAGGGTGGTCGTCGTGCCGCCGTCGTCGAAGTACGCCCTCGACTCGTTCTCCCGCACCTCGACCGGCACGTGGGGCGATGCCGATCTCGGCGGCGCGTGGACCATCACCGGAACGACCTCGGTGTTCAGCGTCGCCAACGGCGTCGGCAGCATCGCCCTGGCACCCACGCTCGGCGTGCGGGCCAGCCTGGACGCCGTGAGCCGGACCGCCACCGACGCGTCGGTCACGTTCGCGTCCGGCAGCGACCCCAGCGGCGGCGGCACCTACCTCGCCCTCGTCGGTCGTCGCGTCGACCCGTCGGACGACTACCGGCTCAAGCTCCGGCTCCAGGCGGGCGGCGCCGTCACGGCCCAGCTCGTCAAGGTCGTCGCCGGCGCCGAGACCGCGATCCAGACCCTCGCCACGGTGCCCGGCCTCACGGTCCACGCCGGTGACCGCCTCCGTGCCCGGCTCGTGGTCACGGGCACCGGCACCACCACGCTGACCGGCAAGGTCTGGAACGCCGCCGGGACGGAGCCGAGCGCGTGGCAGCTGCAGGCGACGGACGCGACGACGGTGCTGCAGCGCCCCGGCGGCGTCGGCATCTGGGCCTACCTGTCCGCGGCGTCGACGCCGAGCCCGTCCGTCGTCAGCGTGGACGACCTCAGCGCGGGCCCGCCCGCCTAGCGCCCGACGGATCAGCCCTCGAGGCGGGTCGACCGTCGGACCGGTCAGCCTTCGAGCACCCGCAGCGCCTGGGCGGTGTGGTCCTGGGACTCCGCCGCCCGGCGGTGGAACGCCGCCTCGGCCCGGTGCATCTTGGCCATCTCGAGGTCGGGCTCACCCTCGGCACGGGCGTCCGCCTCGGCGGCCCGCCGGCGCGAGTAGGCCGCTCGCTCGGCGGCCGCCTCCGACCGCCGCACCGTCTTCACATCGTCCTGACCGAGCATGTCCGGAACGTACCCGCCGGACCACTGACCCAACCACGGTCAACCACTGGGCGAAGTTGCCCAGTCGCACCGCGCGATCGCGGCCGGGGAGCGAGTGGCACCGGGCGAGGGCGGGCGCTCCTGCGAGCGCGTACGGGCGGGAGACGGGGCGTGTTCCGTCGTCGATGTCCGGACGCCCATCGGGGCGCGTCGACCCATCGGAGGGGCCGGAGCCTCGGCCCCGGCGGAACCGCTGGCGCCAACTTCCTGAGAAAGATTCAGATCGCTACAGGCCGAATGGCCTATCCAGTCGGCTCCCCCGCTGTCGATCCTTCAACCAGCGGGAACCCGTCCGGGGATTCCTGTCGGCAGAAGCACCAACGACCGGGATCTCACCGGAGACAGGGAGTCAGAACAATGGTCCAGTACGAGTTCATCAAGGCGTGGCTGACGGCGAAGGCGAAGACCGAGCGTGGCGCCTCCCTCGTGGAGTACGCGCTCCTCGTGGCCCTCATCGCCGTGGTCTGC
>JAEVZA010000097.1 GCA_023392475.1 Actinomycetes bacterium
GGGGAAGGGAGCGGGGTCGCTCACCGGCCTCGCCTCGGACCGGCGGTGGCGACGGCGGGGCGCCGGTGCATGGCGCGCAGGACGTCGCCGTCGTCGGCCGGGGCGTCGGCGCCGTAGGGCAGCACGAGGGCGCCCGCCGCCCGGCAGTGCGGGCACACCACGGGCACCACCACGACCATGTCGTCGGGATCGGACGCGCCCTCCAACCGGGACAGGTGATCGGCGTCCACCCCGTCCGCGGGGAAGTCGCGGTGGCAGGTGAGGCACTCGATCCGTGCCCCGGCCCGGCTGCGGAAGCCGGCGGCGTCGCCGGTCATCTCGTCCAGCACGTGGCCGAGGGGGGTGTCGGTCGGGTTGGCGGGATCGGTCGGGCTCATGCGCGCGACCTACCCGTCCGGGTGCCCGGGGAGACGGCCGCGTGGGGCCGGTCGGGGCTGGGTAGGTGCCGTGCCATGGACGATGACGCGAACCGGCCCGTCGGTGGCGTGGGCGAGGTGCCCGCGAGCACCGGTGGGGCCGTCGACCTGGACCGGATCCTGGGGCGCATCCCGGTGGTGCTGGTGTTCCTCGAACCCGACGACGACCCACCGGCCCTCGAGGTGATCACGGGCCTCGGCCGCCGCCTCGCGGACTTCGGCCGCGACCGCATCCAGCTGCTGGCCGTCGCCCGCCGGTCCCAGCGCGACGTGCAGGAGGTCGATGCCAGCGTCGAGGGGCATGCCCGGATCCTGGCCGACCCCGACGGGACGCTCGCCGAGCGGTTCGGCGCGTCGTACCTCGCGGGGCGGCCGACGACCGTCCTCGTCGGTGCGGACGGCGAGGTCGCCGCGCACTGGGTGGACGCCGCCGAGGACGGCTTCGCGGACGACCTGCTCGCCCGCATCGAGCGCCTCGACGGGCGCGACGTCTGAGTCGGGCGGGACGGCTCGGCGAGGTGCGCCGGCTCAGTCGAGCCCGGCGCGCCGCTCGTCCCAGTAGGCCTTCACCGTCGACGCGACGCCGGGTCCGAGCTCGGCCTTGACCGCGGCGCGCACGGCGCGGATCGACTGGGCGCGCCCGGTGAGCACGAGGTGCGGGTCGGGGCAGGAGGTCAGGGCGGCGAGCGCGGCGCTCGCGAGCGCGTCGTCGCCGGCCACCACGACGTCGGCCTCGAGCCCGACCGTGCGCAGCAGGGTGCCGGTCGCCGTCGGGTCCTGCGCCTCGATGCAGTGCCGCGCCGGGCGGTCGAGCGTCCGCCACGCCAGGGCGAGCCCGACGGACGTCTCGTCCCCGACGAACACCGCCGTGCCAGGCACCTTCGGCAGGTCGATCGAGCCCCGCGGGCCGAAGCAGCGGAGCTCGTCGCCGGCCTGGAGGTCCGCGACCAGGGCGGAACCGGGCCCCGCGCCGTGCACCGCGGCGAGCAGCGACGTGGTGCCGCGCTCGGGGTCCCAGCACGTCGGCGTGTAGGTGCGGGTGGTGAACCCGTCGGTCCGGAGCTGCAGCTTCTGGCCCGGCACCCACCGGACGTCGCGGAGCGCCTCCCCGGTCAGGTCGACGATCCGGTAGCCGGGCGCCGGGTCGGTGACCTGCTCCACCTCCGCGGACCGGAAGAGCCGGTTGACCGCGGCGTCGGAGACGGCTCGGACCAGGGCGTTCGGCACCCGGACACGTTAGGAAGCCCTAACGCGCCCGGTCAACGCCCGTCGGGGACCGGCTCCGCCAGGCCACGATCGCTCCGCCGAGGACCGCGGCGATCGCCGAGGCGACGAGGATCGCGGTCTTCGCCGCGGTGCGGATGGACGGGTCGTCGAACGCGAGGTCGGTCACGAACAGGGACACCGTGAAGCCGATGCCGGCGACCGCGGCGACGCCGACCAGCTGGCCGAGTCGCATGCCCTCGGGGAGGCGGCCGAACCCGGTGCGCACCGCGAGCCACGTCGCGCCGCTGATGCCGACCGTCTTGCCGACGACCAGTCCGACGACCACGCCGACCGCGACCGCCCGCGGGGCGGGCTCCGCGAGCGCGCCGACGTCGAGTCGCACCCCCGCGTTGGCGAGCGCGAAGAGTGGCACGATCACGAAGCTGCTCACCGGGTGGAGGCGGTGCTCCAGGCGCTCGGCGACCGAGCCCGGGCCGCGCGCCGGCGTGAGCAGCCCGAGGGCGACGCCGGCGATCGTCGCGTGCACGCCCGACTCGAACGTGAGGTCCCACAGCGCGACGCCGAGCAGCACGTACACGGCGAGGTGCTGCACGCCGGCACGGCGGGCGACCACCACCAGCAGGAGGACGCCGACCGCGCCGAGCAGCGACGCGACGTCGATGGACGTGGAGTACACGAGCGCGATCACGAGGATGGCGCCGAGGTCGTCGACGACGGCGAGCGTGAGGAGGAACAGCTTCGCCCCGGCCGGCATGCGGCGGCCGACGAGGGCGAGGACGCCCACCGCGAACGCGATGTCGGTCGCCATCGGGATGCCCCAGCCCCGGGCGGTGCCCGTCGAGGCGTTGATCGCGACGAACAGGAGCGCCGGCAGGACCATGCCGCCGAGGGCGCCGATGGCGGGGACCGCCGCGGTGCGCGGGTCCGACAGCTCGCCGTCGACCAGCTCCCGCTTGATCTCGAGGCCGACGACGAAGAAGAACACCGTCATCAGGCCGTCGTTCACGACCTGGTGCAGCGACATCTCGAGGCCCCACCCGACGTGCAGGGCGAGCTCGGTGTGCCAGAGGGCGTCGTACGAGTCCGACCACGGCGAGTTGGCCCACACGAGGGCCACGACGACTGCGGCGAGCAGCGCGGCCGCGCCGGCGACCTCGGTGTCCAGGAACTCCCGGACGGCGGCCGGGAGCCGCGACGGGCCCGTTCGGTTCAGCTCGTCGTCGGCCATCGGGGGCGCCTCCGGGATCGCGGTCGGTCCGACGCCGACCAGGCTTCCCGGCACACCGCTCCAGAGCATGGATGCTCCGGGGCGCCACCGCCAGCGCGCACGCCCGTAGTGTTCGTGCGTCCACCGGGTCCGGGCCGACCCGCCGACGGAGGAGGCGCGGATGGTGACGAGGGGCTTCAGCGGACGACGGCGCTCGGCGGGCGACCCACGCCTGCCGCCGGGCCAGTACGACGCCGGTGACACGTGGCCGGTGCTGACGGCCGAGCCCACTCCGCACCTGGACACCGCGACGTGGACCTTCGAGGTGAGCGGCCTCGTGGAGCGCCCGACCACGTGGACGTGGGACGAGATCCACGCGCTGCCGCCGTCGACCTTCCACGGCGACATCCACTGCGTGACCACGTGGTCGAAGCTCGGGGTGACGTTCGGTGGCGTCTCGGTCGACGTGCTGCTCGACGCCGCCGGGCCGCTGCCGACCGCGACGCACGTGATGGCGACCTCGCACACCGGGTACACGACGAACCTGCCGCTCGCCGACGTGACCGGCGGTCGCGCCTGGGTGGCCTGGGACTACGACGGTTCGCCTCTCACGCCCGAGCACGGCGGACCGGCGCGGCTGCTCGTGCCGCACCTCTACTTCTGGAAGAGCGCCAAGTACGTGTCGGGCCTCGTGCTCATGGACCACGACGAGCACGGCTTCTGGGAGCGCAACGGCTACCACGACCACGGCGATCCCTGGACCGAGGAGCGCTACCAGGGTGACTGACCTCGCCGATGCCGCGGTCCCCGCGCCGAGCGGGTGGCAGGACGCGACCGTCGTGTCGGTCCGGGCCGAGACGGCGCGGGCGCGCACGTTCCGGCTGCGCCCGGCGGAGCCGTTCGAGCACCTGGCCGGCCAGCACGTCGTCATCCGGCTCACGGCGCCCGACGGCTACGTCGCCAGCCGCTCCTACTCGCTGGCCTCGCCGCCCGACGGGTCGGGCGAGGTGGAGATCACCGTGGAGCGGCTGCCCGACGGCGAGGTGTCGTCGTTCCTCCACGACGAGGTGGTGCCCGGCGACGTGCTCGAGGTCCGCGGCCCGATCGGAGGCTGGTTCGTGTGGCGCGGCGACACGCCTGCCGTGCTCGTGGGCGGCGGGAGCGGGGTGGTGCCGTTGATGGCCATGCTCCGCCTGGCGAGGCGACTCGGCCGGACGGACCTGTTGCGGCTCGTCGTGTCCGTCCGCACGCCCTCCGACCTGTACTACGCCGACGAGCTGGTCGGCCCCGAGACGACGGTGGTGCACTCCAGGGAGGCGCCGACCGGTTCGCCGAGGTCGCCCGGCCGCCTGGCCGCCGCCGACCTCCCCGAGGTGCCCGACGACGCCACCGTGTTCGTCTGCGGGTCCAACGGGTTCTGCGACGCGGTGACCGACCTCGTCGGTGCGACCGGCGTGCCCGCCGAGCGCATCCGCGTCGAGCGCTTCGGCGCGACGGGCTGAGCGACGGGCTGAGCGACGGGCTGAGCGACGGGCGCCCCGGGCCGCCCAGGACCGGACCGGATCGGACCGGACCGCACTGGACCGCGGTGACCGCGAGCGAACCGGCTTCGGGCGAACGTGATCGATCGGCCCACGCCGATCTGATTCGCCGCGAGCCGGCACGCGCGTGGTGCCGGACCCGGGTGTGGACGCACACCGACCGGCTCGCGGCGAACGTGATCGCCGAAGGCAACTGATCGCTGTCGCCCGAACCCGGTTCGCAGCCCGGCGGTGCGGGGGTCCACGTCACCGGCGGCCCGGCGGGTGGACAGCGCCGCGGGACTCCCTTACTCCCGTGCTCTGGGGCTCTGGGGCACTGGGGCTACAGGTGCTCGGCGATCGCCTCGCGGAGCGCCCGCTCGGGGCGCGCCCCGACCATCCGGAGTCGCTGCTCGCCGTCGCGGAACAGCAGCATCGTCGGCGCGGAGCGGACGTCGTAGCGCCGGACGAGCTCGGGCAGCCGATCCACGTCGACCGTCCTCACGGTGAGATCGGGGGCGAGGTCGCGCTCGATCGCCTCGAGGGCGGGCTCGATCTGTCGGCAGGGCGGGCACCAGTCGGCGCCGAACTCGAGCAGGAGCGCGCCCTCGTGGGCGGCGATCAGCTCGAGCGCCTCCTCGGTCGTGGCGAGGCTGGTGGTCATGGTGGTCCTCCGTCGTCGGATGTCCCGGCGCCCACCCGCAGCGCGAGGCAGGCCTCGTGGTCGCCGTGCTCGCAGGCGTGCACGAGCCGGCGGAGCCGGCAGCGCGTGGCGTCGAGCTCGGCGATCCGCTCCTCCACGTCGAGCAGCTTCTGGTGCACCGCGCCCACGACCTCGTCGGCCGACCCGGTGCCCGCCGCGTCGAGGAGCTCGGCGATCTCGGTGAGCGTGAAGCCGAGGTCCTTCGCCCGGCGGAGGAGCTCCATGCGCTCCACGTCGGCCGCCGTGTAGAGCCGGTACCCGGACGGGCTGCGGTCGGGGGCGGCGAGGAGGCCCCGGCGCTCGTAGTAGCGGACCGTCTCGACGTTCACGCCCACCTCGTCGGCGAGCCGGCCGATGCTGAGGGTCGCGTCGTCGGACGTCATGCCGGCGACGGTAGACCCCGGACCATGGTCCGGGGTCAAGGCGTTCCGGCCGACTCGGCCGACCCGGCCGACTCGGGCCGCCCTGCCGGCCCGGGACCTAGCGGGCGAGCATCGCGGCGAGGTCCGCCGCCTCGAGGTGCGCCGGCTCCGTGGTGGCCATCCAGTCGAGCAGCAGGCGGGTGAAGCGCCGCGGCTCCTCGCAGTGCGGGTAGTGACCGCACCCCTCCATGATCTCGAGCCGGCTGCCGGGCATCGCCTCGTGGGCCTCGTGCGCGTGCGACACGGGGATGATCGGGTCGTCCTCGCCCCACACCAGCAGCGTCGGCACCTGGTTCGTCAGGTAGAGCCGGTCCCGGGCGCTGACCCGCTGGCCCTTGACGTCGACCACCGCCCGCAGCGTCTGCAGGAACGCGGTCCGGGTGCGCGGGTCGATGAGCGAGGTGTACGAGCGCCACATCTCGTTCGTCGCCGGCGCGGGGCGCAGGCCGACCTTCGCGGCGAGCCCCGCGGCGCCCTCCACGACGTCGCGGACGAGCGGCTGGAACGCCACCGGCAGCACGTACTCGACACCCGGCGCTGTCAGGGCCCGCAGCAGCGGCATCACCTCGCGGCCGAGGCCGCCGGCGCACACGAGCCCGAGGCGCTCCGTGCGCTCCGGGTACTGGTACGCGAACTGCATGGCGATCCCGCCGCCGAGCGACTGGCCGACGACCGTGGCGCGCTCGTGGCCGAGGGCGACGAGCACGTCGCGCAGGAACGAGGCGTGCGCGCCGAGCGAGTAGTCGCCGCGCGGCTTGTCGGTGCGGCCGTGGCCGGGCAGGTCGGGGGCGACGAACGTGACGCGCCCGGCCAGCTCCTGCAGGGCCGGCAGCCACGACGACGAGCTGCCCGCCATCCCGTGCACCAGCAGCACGACGGGTCCCTCGCCGCCGGTGCGGTAGGACACCTCGTGGCCGTGGACCTCGATCGTGCGGCGCTCGGCGCCGTCCACCCGCGGTTCCATGCTGCCTCCCACGTCGCGCCCCTGCGACGGATCGTCCGCCCCCGTGGTGGGGACCCTGGACGTTACCGTCGGTAGCGGGCCGCCGTCGATGGCTGATCGCACGACGCCCGTCACGTCTCCGGCCCGCCGCCCCGGGTAGGGATCCACACCATGGAACGTGACCTGCTCACCCGACGCACGAGGTTCCGCCCCCGCACCTCCACGGCCGAGCGGGGCGGCGGCGACGCCCCCACCCCCGCCCCGATGCCGGCCAACCCGCCCACGCCGGACCCGATCCCCGACCCACCCGGCACCGAGGCGCCGGTGCCCGAGCCCGCACCCGGCCCCCGGGCGTGGCACCCGGCACGCCGGGCACGGCACCCGAGGCGGGGGACCGGCCGATGAACCCCCTCGTCCCCCGGAACCCGGCCAGCGCCTGAGCGACCGGTCCGGCGCCGCGCCCGGTGATACTGGGGCGGTGACCGAGCCGCACGAGCAGATGCACTTCCGGCGCATGGACGCCGGCACCGACGCGGACTTCGCCGTCCTCGCGCACGTCCACGAGGCCAACGTCGCCGCGCTTCCCGACCTGCTGATGGGCATGCTGACCGACCTGCAGGCGGATGCGGACTACCCGGTCGACCGCTGCGAGCACAGCCTCCAGGCCGCCACCCGCGCGCTGCGCGACGGGCGCGACGAGGAGTACGTCGTGTGCGCGCTCCTGCACGACATCGGGGAGTCGCTCGGGCCGTTCAACCACGGCGACGTGGTGGCGTCCGTCCTGCGGCCGTTCATCTCCGAGGCGAACCACTGGATGCTCGCCCACCACCCGGTGTTCCAGGTCTACTTCTACGGCCAGCACCTCGGCATCGACCCGAACGAGCGCGACGCCTACCGCGACAGCCCCCACTTCGACCGCACCGCGGAGTTCTGCGCCCGCTACGACGAGGTGTCGTTCGACGCCTCGTACGAGAGCGAGCCGATGTCGACGTTCGAGCCGATGGTGCGCCGGGTCCTCCACAAGGACTGGACGCCGCCGAGCTGAGACCGCCGTGCGGTGGCGGCACGAGCAGCGCCGCCCACCGCCATCAGGCGACGCCCGGCCGTCGTCAGGCCACGGCCGACCGGTAGGCCTCCAAGCGCTCGACCAGCTCCTCGGGGTGCGCGAGGGCGGGGAGGTGGCCGCCCGGGAGCTCGTCGGGCTCGATCCCGAGCCGCTCGAGCGAGATCCGCCGCTGGAACGGGCTGGGGAAGCACCGGTCCCCCTCGGAGACGAGCACCCGCGTGGGCACGTCGGGCCAGCGCTCGAGCGGCGACGGCGCGGCGAACGGCGCCTCGGACTGCTCGAGCACGTGCGCCGCACCCGACGCGACCAGCGCGGGCGGCACGTCGTGGAGGAAGACCTCGTCGTCGTCGAAGCGGTCGGGGTCCCGGCCGTCGGCCACCGCCAGCTCGCGGAACGCCTCGGTCGCGCCCGTCCGGCTCCACCACTCGCCACCGCTCTCGCCGGGCGACGGGATCATGGCGTTCACGAGCACGAGCAGCCGGACCGGGGCCCGGGTGCACGCGACGGGTGCGCTCAGCCCGCCCATCGACTGCGCCACGAGGACGACGTCGTCGTGGTCGCCGATCGCCTCGACGACCCGGTCCACGTAGACGTCGAGGCCCGCCGAGTCGTCGTCGCAGGGCAGGTCGACGGCGACGACGTCGTGCCCTCGTGCCCGCAGGAGCGGCTCGACGCGGTGCCAGTACCAGTGGTCGGATCCGGCGCCGGGGACGAGGACGTAGGTGCTCATGCAGGGGTGGACGGCGCGCGGCCCGCGAGGTCATCGCGGTCGCGCCGGCCGGGCGCCTGCGGCGCGGTCTCGCGCGCCACGACGACCAGGGCCACGTCGTCCTCCGGGGCCCGCCCGTCCAGGCAGCGCGTGATCACGTCGTCCGCGAACCGCTCCGGCGGGAGCGTGCCGGCCGCGGCGACGGCGGCCGTGAGCCGGGCGATCGAGTCGTCGCTCGCCCCCGGGCGGCGCGCGCGGATCCCCGCGGGGTGCG
>JAEVZA010000133.1 GCA_023392475.1 Actinomycetes bacterium
GATCGGTACGGAGACGTACCGATCTGCACCACAGGACCGGCCGGGGGCTGGAGGGTCAGGCGGCGGGAGCCGGCGTGACGCGCCGGGCGACGGCGGCGAGCGCCTCGAGCTGCTCGACGAGGTGCACCCGGCTCCGGTGCCGGACCCTCGCGTCGACGACCGTGGCGCCGAGCCCCACCAGCGACCCCAGGCGCTCCGCCGCGCCGGCGGGGTCCCCCATCGGGTCGAGGTCCTCCGCCGCGAGCACCAGCTGGAACGGCGTGCGCCGCCCGGCCCAGAGCGGCGTGTCCCTCGCCGCGTCGAGCCGGGCCCGCAGCGCGTCGTCGTCCAACCCGAACGGCACCCAGCCGGTGCCGTGGCCCAGCGCACGTCGCAGCGACGCGCCCGAGCGGCCGCCGATCCACAGCTCCGGTTCGGTCGAGGTCGCGCACGGGTCGACGACGAGCCCGTCGACCTCGCTCCGACCCCACGCCGCCCGGAGCGCCACCAGGAACCCGTCGGCGCGCGCCGCGCGGTCCTCGAACGGCACGCCGAGCGCCGCGAACTCCTGCTCCAGCGAGCCGATGCCGACGCCGAGCACGACCCGCCCGCCGCTCAGCACGTCGAGCGTGCCGTACGCCTTCGCGACGGCGAGCGGGTGGTGGTAGCCGGCCACGAGCACGTGGGTGGCCAGCCCGATGCGCTCGGTCGACGCGGCCAGCCACGCCAGGGTGGTGGCGGGGTCGTAGTAGCGGGTCCCGCGCCGCGTCCCGATCGACGACGTGGCGCCGGCCGGGACCGCGACGTGATCGGAGCAGGTGAGGTGGTGGTAGCCGAGGCGGTCGGCGGCCCGGGCGACCGCCAGGAGGTCCTCCGGCGTGGCCGACGACTCCCAGTCGGCTGCCACGCGCGGGTTCATCGACACGATCGGCGTGACCATCCCGAGGGGGAGCCCACCGCCGTCGGTCGTCGCCACGCCCCGCTCCTCAGTCCCGCGGCAGGCCGAGCAGCCGCTCGGCGATGACGTTGCGCTGGATCTCGGAGGTGCCGCCCGCGATCGACAGCGCGCGGTTGCCGAGGAAGCCGCCGAACCAGCGGGCCCCGTCGCCCTCGTCCACGACCGCGTCGGGGCCGAGGAGGGACATGCCGACCTCCTGCACCCGCTGCTCGTGCTCGACGCCCATCAGCTTGCGCACGCTGGCCTCCGGTCCCGGCACCGTCGAGCCGCCCTCGGAGCCGATGGCCCGCACGGTGGTCCGCAGGCCCATGACGGCGAGGGCCTGCGACGTGACGAGCAGGCGCCCGAGCGCGTCGCGCACGAGGGCGTCGTCGAGGTGGTGGTGCCGCGCCGCGAGGTCGAGCACGGCCTCCACGCCCGGTCCGAACGACGAACCCGAGGCCATCGACACGCGCTCGTTCTCGAGCGTCGTCCGCGCGCAGCGCCACCCGTCGTGGACGGTGCCCACCACCATCTCGTCGGGTACGACCACACCGTCGAGGAAGACCTCGTTGAACAGCGCGAAGCCGGTGAGCTCACGGAGCGGCCGGATGTCGATGCCCGGCGTCGACATGTCGACGAGGAAGCAGGTGATGCCCTCGTGCTTCGGCGCGTCGGGGTCGGTGCGGGCGAGGCAGATGCCCCAGTCCGCCTCCTTCGCCATGGTCGTCCACACCTTCTGACCGGAGATCGACCAGCCGCCGTCGACGCGCTCGGCGCGCGTGGTGAGCGACGCGAGGTCGCTGCCCGCGCCCGGCTCCGAGAACAGCTGGCACCAGGTCAGCTCGTGGCGCAGCGACGGCGAGACGAACCGCTCCTGCTGCTCCGGGGTGCCGTGCGCGATGAGCGTCGGCAGCACCCACCCGGCCACCTGGAGGTGCGGCCGCCGGATCCCGGCGGCACGGAGCTCCTGGTCGATCACCAGCTGCTCGAGCGCGCCGGCGTCGCGGCCCCACGGCCGCGGCCAGTGCGGCTGGATCCAGCCGTCGTCGGCGAGGCGGGCGTTCCACCCGGAGCGGTCGGTCGCCGCGAGCGCCTCCACCTCGGCCCGAACGGCGTCGCGCACCGCGTCGGCCTCGGCGGGCAGGTCCAGCTCGAGCGTGCGCCGCGAGCCCGCGGACGCGAGGTCCACCACCTGGTCCCGCCACGCGGACGGCGCGCCGTTCAGGAAGTGCAGCGACGTCGACCGGCGGAGGTACAGGTGGGCGTCGTGCTCCCACGTGTAGCCGATCCCCCCGAGCACCTGGACGGCGTCCTTGGCGCACTCGAACGCGGCCTCGGGTGCGAGCGCCGCCGCGGCCGCGACGGCCAGCTCGAACTGGGGGTCGTCGGGATCGAGGTGCGCCGCGTCCCACACGGCCGCCCGCGCCGCCTCGAGCCGGCACAGCGAGTCCGCGCAGCGGTGCTTCACGGCCTGGAACTGGCCGATCGGGCGCCCGAACTGCACGCGGTCGACCGCGTACGCGGCGGCGGTGTGCACGCACCACGACGCCACCCCGACCGCCTCGGCGGCCCGGACGAGGGCCACGACGCGGGCGACCTCGTCGGCGCGGGCGGAGAACCGCCGGTCGTCGCCGATCGCCGCGAGGTCCACGAGCACACGTGCCGGGCGACGGGTCGGGTC
>JAEVZA010000262.1 GCA_023392475.1 Actinomycetes bacterium
GCTCTGGGAGGCGACCGGCGGCGCCGGCGAGGCGCACGTCGCCCGCGCCGGTGACGACGTCGCCCCGCGGACGGTCCACGAGGCCGTCCTCGAGGGCCGGCGCGCCGCGCTCGACCTCGGCTGAGCCGGGCACGTCCCGCCACGCGGCACCCGCGGCCCGGAACTGGAACGCGTTCCCGTACGCTCAGCTCGACGGTGTTACCGTCGACAGCGATCGTCACGCGACGTCAAGGGGGATGCGTGGTGGACGACTTGGACAGGAACGGTGGGACGACGTCCGAGCAGGCGCTGCCCGACAAACCGGTCGAGGAGATCGGCGACGTCGTCATCCGGTTGGCCGGGGACTCCGGCGACGGGATGCAGCTCACGGGCAACCAGTTCACGGCGGTGAGCGCGCTGGCCGGCAACGACCTCGCCACGCTGCCCGACTTCCCGGCCGAGATCCGGGCACCCGCCGGCACGATGGCCGGCGTGTCCGCCTTCCAGGTGCGGATCTCCAGCCACCCGATCACCACGCCGGGCGACGCCGCCGACGTGCTGGTGGCGATGAACCCGGCGGCGCTGCGCTCCGAGCTCTCGAAGGTGGTGCCCGGCGGCACGGTGATCGTGAACACCGACGAGTTCGAGGAGCGCGACCTCGCGAAGGCGGGCTACGCCGAGGACCCGCTCCAGAGCGGCACGCTCGAGGGCTACTCCGTCATCGAGGTGCCGATGACCAGCCTCACCGTCACCGCGGTGAAGGAGCTCGGCGTGAAGACGCGCGACGCGGAGCGCTCGAAGAACTTCTTCGCCCTCGGGCTGCTGTGCTGGATGTACAACCGCAACCCCGACGACGTGCGGGACTGGATCCGGGAGCGGTTCGCGTCGAAGGAGCAGGTCCTCGCGGCCAACCTCCGCGCCTTCGAGGTCGGCCAGGCGTTCGGCGAGACGACCGAGCTCATCCCGACCACCCAGCTCGTCCCGGCCGCCGCGCACGAGCCGGGCACCTACCGGAACATCGCCGGCAACACGGCGCTCGCCTGGGGGATCGTCGCCGCCGGCCAGCTGTCCGGGCTGTCGGTCTTCCTCGGGTCCTACCCGATCACCCCGGCGTCGGACATCCTCCACGAGCTGGCCCGCTTCCCGCAGTTCGCGGTGCGGACGTTCCAGGCGGAGGACGAGATCGCGGCCTGCACCGCGGCGGTCGGCGCGTCGTTCGCCGGCGAGCTCGCCGTGACCACCACGTCGGGCCCGGGCCTGTCGCTCAAGGCGGAGGCGATCGGCCTGGCGGTGTCGCTCGAGCTCCCGCTGCTCGTGGTCGACATCCAGCGCGGCGGGCCGTCGACCGGCCTGCCCACCAAGACCGAGGCGGCCGACCTGCTCCAGGCCATGTTCGGCCGCCACGGCGAGTCGCCGCTGCCGATCGTCGCCGCGAGCCGGCCGTCGGACTGCTTCGACGCCGCGATCGAGGCGACCCGGATCGCGCTGAAGTACCGCACGCCGGTGATCCTGCTGTCCGACGGCTACCTGGCGAACTCCGCCGAGCCGTGGCGGCTGCCCGACGTGGACGAGCTGCCCGACCTCTCGGTCGAGTTCGCCACCGAGCCGAACCACACGGAGCCCGACGGCTCGCCGTCGTTCTGGCCCTACCTCCGGGACCCCGACACGCTGGCGCGGCCGTGGGCCGTGCCGGGCACGCCGGGGCTCGAGCACCGCATCGGCGGCATCGAGAAGGCCGACGGCTCCGGGGACATCTCCTACACGCCGGACAACCACCAGCGGATGACCGAGCTGCGGGCCGCCAAGGTCGACGGCATCGCCAACGACATCCCGCTGGCGGAGGTGGTCGGCGACGTCGACGACGCCGACGTGCTCATGGTCGGCTGGGGCTCCACCTGGGGGGCGATCACGCACGCGATGTCGCGGTCCCGTGCCGCCGGCCGGCGCGTCGCCCACGTGCACCTCCGGCACCTCAACCCGCTGCCGCCGAACCTGGGCGAGGTCCTGCGCCGCTACCCGAAGGTGCTCGTGCCCGAGATGAACCTGGGGCAGCTGTCGATGGTGCTGCGCTCCACCTACCTGGTGGACGCCGTGCCGGTGTCGAAGGTCGCCGGGCAGCCGTTCACCGCCGCCGAGCTGACGGTCGAGATCGAGAAGGTCCTCGCATGAGCATCCCCGTCACGATCGACCGGGGCCCCGTCCCCGAGACCACCCGCGCCGACTGGCAGAGCGACCAGGAGGTCCGCTGGTGCCCGGGCTGCGGCGACTACTCGATCCTCGCCGCGATGCAGTTCGCGCTGCCCGACATGGGCGTGCGGCGCGAGGACGTCGTGGTGGTGGGCGGCATCGGCTGCGCCGCGCGCTTCCCCTACTACGTGAACAGCTACGGGCTGCACGGCATCCACGGCCGGGCGCCGGCCATCGCCACGGGCATCGCGCTCGCCAACCCCGACCTCTCGGTGTTCGTGATCGGCGGCGACGGCGACCTGCTGTCCATCGGCGGCAACCACCTCCTGCACGCGCTCCGCCGCAACGTGAACCTGACGATCCTGCTGTTCAACAACCGGATCTACGGGCTGACGAAGGGCCAGTACTCACCCACGTCGGAGCTCGGGAAGGTCACGAAGTCCACGCCCCGCGGCTCCGAGGACGCGCCGCTGCACCCGCTGTCGGTCGCGCTCGGCGCGGACGCCACGTTCGTCGCCCGCACCCACGACATGGACCGCAAGCACATGGTGGAGACCTTCACCCGGGCGCACGCCCACCGGGGCGCGTCCTTCGTCGAGGTGCTGCAGAACTGCAACGTGTTCAACGACGGCGCCTACGAGGCGATCACGTCGAAGGCGCACCGCGAGGACATGCTGATCCCGCTCCGCCACGGCGAGCCGATCCGGTTCGGTCCCGACGGCGGGAAGGGCGTGGTGCTGGACCCGAAGCGCGGCGCCGTGGTCGTCGACGTGGCGGACGTCGGCGTCGACCAGCTGCTCGTGCACGACGAGCGGCGCGACGACCCGGGCATCGCCTTCGCCCTGAGCCGGCTGTCGCCGGAGCCGACCGAGCCCACGCCCATGGGCGTGTTCCGGGCGGTCGAGCGGCAGGTGTACGGGACGGGCAACCCGGTCAACGAGGCGCCCCCGGGTCGCGAGGCGCTGGCGGGGCTGCTGCGCACCGGCACCACCTGGACGGTCGACTGAGCCCTCGCACGAACCCGGCCGGGCCGGGTGGGATCCGGGACGTCGCTCCGTAGCCTCGTGGTGGAGGTGCGGCCGCTCGGTGCGGTCGCCGGACCGGAGGACCCCCCACCATGAAGCCCACCCCCGTTCGCGCGCTCGGCCTGGTCGCGGTGACGGCCGCGACCTTCGGCCTCGTCGGCTGCTCGTCGAGCGACGACGCCGCCAAGGACGTCAGGAAGACCGGCGACGAGGTCGCCAACGACCTGGGTGCCGGGGCCAGCACGGTGGTCGACGACGCGAAGGACGCCGTCGACGACACCGGCAAGGGCCTCGAGCAGCAGTGGGACGCGCTGCTCGACGCCGGCAAGCGCTTCGACAGCGGCGCCCACGCCCTGCCCGCCGACCTCCAGGCCGGCTGGGCCCGCATCAAGTCCGACATCATGGCCCTGCCGTCGCGGGCGACGAGCGGCGTCCACGAGGTCCGTCCCGACCTCGACGCCGGGCTCCGCCAGGCCTGGGCCGACGTGAAGCGCGAGGTGGACTCGTTCGACACGGACCTGCACGACGGCACCCGCCAGATCGGCGACGACGCGCAGCAGAGCTGGAGCGACGTGAAGAGCGCCGCCGACCGGCTCGACCACGACCTGACGAACGCGTGACGACCCGATGACGAGCGATGCGCCGCGGCCGGCCGACCGGCCGGTCGCGGCCGTCGCGACCTGTTGACCCCGCGACGAGTGCGGGTACCCTGAACCCACAGCTCCGCGCACTGGGGGAAGTGCGGCCACGGAGCCGGCACGGAGGCGACCGATGATCAAGACGACCAAGGCACTCGTGGAGAGCACGATCCAGCAGGCGCTGGATCTCGCGAAGTCCGCGAACACCGCCTTCCGCACGCACGAGGACGTCGCCGTGGCGCTCCCGGGCGGGCTGTTCGGTCACGTGCGCAACGGTCGCCTCGTGGGGTTCGGCCTCGAGCCGGTCGGCGACGTCTACGTCGACCAGGAGCGCCACGTGACCGACCTCCCCGACGGCGGGTCGGGCCAGCTGATGTGGGGCAAGATCGCCGCCGTCGCCGGCGGGGCCACGGCCGCCGCCTCCACGGTGGCCGGCGTCGTCACCGCGATCGTGCTCGGCCGCCGCCGCAGCACCGCCGGCTGACCGAGCCGCGCACGGGCGGCGCCGCCGCCGAGTTCCGGCGCCCGCGCGGCGCCACGTAGCCTGCCCGCATGGCGGAGCAGCTCCTCTGGTCACCCCTGCAGCTGGGACCGGTCACCGTCCGGAACCGGATCGTCTTCTCCGCGCACCTCACCAACTACGCGGCGGACGGCCTGCCCACCGAGCAGCACGCGGCCTACTACGAGGCGCGGGCGCGGGGCGGCGCCGGGCTCATCATCACCGAGGAGCACTCGACCCACCCGACCGACTGGCCGTACGAGAAGCTGATCCACGGCTTCCACCGCGAGGTCATCCCCGGGTACCGGCGCATCACCGAGGCGGTGCACCGCCACCGCACGCCGATCTTCGCCCAGATCAACCACAACGGCGGGCAGGCGAGCTCGATGTACTCCCGGTTGCCCGTGTGGGCGCCGTCGCCGGTCGCCGACCCGCTCTTCCGCGAGGTGCCGAAGGCGGTCGACCGCGCCGAGATCGCGGAGATCGTCGCCTCGTACGCGCGCGTGGCCGAGCACTGCGCCGAGGGCGGCTTCGACGGCATCGAGCTCCAGTGCTCGCACAGCTCGATCGTGCGCGGCTTCCTGTCGCCCGCCACGAACCGCCGCACCGACGAGTACGGCGGTTCGTTGGCCGACCGCGCCCGGATCCTGCTCGAGATCGTGGCGGCGGTGCGCTCGACGATCGGCGCGGACCTGGCGCTCGGCGTCCGCCTCTGCGGTGACGAGCTGATCGAGGGCGGCACGACGATCGAGGACGCGGTCGAGGTCGCCCGCATGGTCGAGGCGACCGGGCACGTCGACTACATCAACACGTCGATCGGGGTGGCGACCGCGTCGCTGTTCATGATCGAGGCGTCGATGCACATCCCGCCGGGCTACGCGATGTTCATCCCGAGCGCGCTGCGCGCGGCGGTCGACCTGCCGATCGTCGGCGTCGGGCGCTTCAAGGACCCGTTGCAGGCCGAGCGGGCGCTCGCCGACGGGCAGTGCGACCTCGTCGGCGTCGTCCGGGGCCAGATCGCGGACGCCGACTTCGTCGCCAAGGCGCGGGCCGGCTTCACGGACGACACCCGCCTGTGCCTGAGCTGCAACCAGGAGTGCGTGGGCCGCATGGGCCTCAACCGCTGGCTGGGCTGCATCGAGAACCCGCGCACCGGCCGCGAGTCGGAGGGCGTCGGCGAGGCCCGGCCCGTGGCGGTCGGGCGGCGGGTCCTCGTCGTGGGCGCCGGGCCGGCGGGGCTGCAGGCGGCGATCGCCGCGGCCCGCAACGGCCACCACGTGACGGTGCTCGAG
>JAEVZA010000265.1 GCA_023392475.1 Actinomycetes bacterium
CCCTGCGCCGGACCGGCCGGCGCCGATCGCGGGGGCACGGCGCCGTAGCCGGCGGACTCGACCGCGCCGACCAGGTCGTCGACGCAGACGAGCTCGGGGTCGAACTGCACGCGGGCCCGCTCGAGGGCGTAGTTCACGGAGGCGTCGACCCCGTCCAGGCGGTTCAGGCGCTGTTCGACGTGGGCGGCGCACGAGGCGCAGGTCATGCCGGTGACCTGCAGATCGAGCTCCTCGGCCCCGGGCGGCGTGTCGACGTGGTGCACACCTCCTTGATACCCCCATGGGGTATCAAGGTCAAGGTACCCGGTGGGGGTACCCGTCACACCCACGGGTCACCCCGCCGGGGACCCGCCGGACGGCCCGTGGGCCAGCAGCCACGCGTACATGGCGATCCCCGAGGCCACCCCGGCGTTCACGGAGCGCGTCGACCCGAACATGCGGATCTCCCGCACCTCGGCGCACGCGGCGACGGCCTCGGGCGACAGGCCGGTCCCCTCCTGGCCGAACAGGAGGACGCACCGCTCCGGCAGGGCGTCGTGCTCGAGCTCCAACGACCCGTCGACGTTGTCGAGGCCGACGACGGGGAGCCCCTCCCCCGCCGCCCAGGTCGCCAGCTCCTCCACGGTGGCGTGGTGGTGCACGTGGACGTACCGGTCGGTCACCATGGCGCCGCGCCGGTTCCAGCGCCTCCGGCCGACGACGTGGACGGCCGCGGCCCCGAACGCGTTCGCGTTGCGCACGACGGTCCCGATGTTGAGGTCGTGGCGCCAGTTCTCGATCGCGACGTGGAACGGGAAGCGGTGCCGGTCGAGGTCCTCGACGACGGCGTCCACCCGCCAGTAGCGGTAGCGGTCGACGACGTTGCGCCGGTCGCCCTCCGCCAGCAGCTCCGGATCCAGCCGCGGGTCGTCGGGCCAGGGGCGCGGGTGCGGCCCGACCCCGACCGCATCGGCGTCCTCGGGCGGCTCGGCGGCGTTGTCGACCACGGTGCCGGACCGTACCGTGGCGTCGTGGCGACCTCGACCGTCACCCTCCTGGTGGCGCACGGCAGCCGGAACCCGGCGACGGAGCGGGACCACGTCGCGCTCGCCGACCGGGTGGCGACCGCCGCCGGCGCGTGCGTCGTCCCCGCCTTCCTCGAGCTGTCGCAGCCGTCGGTGCCCGACGCGGTCGACGCCGCCGTCTCGGGCGGGGCCACGACCGTGGTGATCGTCCCGCTGTTCCTGCACGTCGGCAACCACGTGGAGCGGGATCTGCCGGCGCTCGCGGCGACGGCGCGGGAGCGGCACCCGGGGGTCACGATCCGGCTCGACGAGCACATCGGCGCCGACGCCCTGCTCGTGCAGCTCGTGGCCGATCGCATCCGCCCGGACCCCTGCTGACCGAACACCCCGCCGCGCCACGCCACCGTTCTGGTGTGCGGAACCGAGCCGATCCGCTCGGTTCGGCACAGCAGAACGAGAGGAGGGACCGGGACGATCCGGTTCGAGGATCAGCCGATGTCGTCGCCGAGGCGCTGGGCGGCGCGCTCGAAGTCGGCGACCTCGCCCTGCTGGGTCGTCGCCATGCGGTCGGCCAGTGACCGGACCCGAGCGTCCTCCGCGTGCTGCGCCGCGTACTCCGCCATGTGGATGCCGCCCCGGTGGTGGTCGACCATCATCCGCATGAACTGCTGGTCGAACGCCGGGCCGGACAGCGACTGCAGCTGCTGCATCTTGGCGTCGGACTGCATGCCGGGCATCTGGGCGACGGGCGACGACATGTCCATCCACTGCATCGCCGTGCGGTCCTCGGAGTACGGCCACTGGCCCCAGTCCTCGAGGAGCGCCTCCATGTAGCCGATCTCGTACCGCTGGTCGATGAGGATCTCGCGGGCGAAGGAGCGGACGTCGGGGTCGACGGCCTTCTCCGCGGCGACGGAGGCCATCTCCACCGCCTGGTCGTGGTGCGAGGTCATGTCCTGCATGAACCCGACGTCGACCGAGCCGGCGCCGGGCGTCGTGGCCTTCTGCCAGATCAGCACCCCGCCGATCACGACCAGCGCGGTGAACACGACGACGAGGCCGACGAGCACCGGCGTGGACCGCCACGGCTGGGGCTCGAGGTCCTCCGGCAGCTCGTCCACGTCGTCGCCGGGATCGGTCGGCTCCCGCGGGGGCGACGTCGGCGCACCGGTGTCGAGGGTCACGCCGGCCAGGGTACCGCCGGGTCCCCGCCGCCCGTCCCGGCACCGGGGCGCCCGCCTGAGAGGACGGGCAGGCTCGTCACGGGCCCGCGGGGCGTTGCCTCCGGGCCCTCCGGGGCCGACGGTACGGTGGGGCGTCGTGGGTCGCCTCGCCAAGGAGCGGACCGGCATCGGGCCGGCCGCCACCATCTCCCTCGTCGTGATCGCGGTGTGCCTCGTCGGCCTCCTGGTGTTCGGCGTGATCAACGCGCTCGACCCGTTCGGCACCGAGACGGTCGACCGCTCCGGGCCCGCGCTCCTCCAACGCATCCGCAAGCTCGAGGAGTTCACCGCCGCGCAGGCCGACTTCACCCAGGACGTCGACCTCGAGACCGACGCGAAGTACCTCCCGTCGTTCATCAAGGGCGAGCGGGTGACCGCGATCGTCAACGGGAACGTCCGGGCGACCGTCGACTTCTCCCAGCTCGACGCCGACGCCGTGCAGGTCTCCGACGACCGCAGCACGATCCGCCTCGTGCTGCCCGACCCGACGCTGAGCGACGCCGACGTGCAGGAGTCGAGCACCCGCATCGTGAGCCGGGACCGTGGCATCGTCGACCGCCTCGCGGACGTCTTCGAGGGCAACCCCGTGGACGACGGTCCGCTGTACAAGGCCGCCGAGAAGAAGCTCAGCGCGGCCGCCAAGCGGTCCGACCTGCTCGAGCAGGCCCGCACCAACACGGAGCGGTGGCTGCGCACCTTCCTCGGCGCCGCCGGCTTCGAGCGGGTCGACATCACCTGGACGAAGCGCCCCGCCTGATGCCCGACACCCCACCGCCGATCCCGCCGCCCGCCGGACCGCCCCCCGAGCACACCGGACCGCTCCCCCCGCTCCCGCCGGGGCAGGAGGTCGGCGCGGTGCCGGCACCTCCCGTCCCCGGCACGCCGCCCCCGGG
>JAEVZA010000321.1 GCA_023392475.1 Actinomycetes bacterium
AGGCCGAGGTGGCGACGGGCGAGCCGCCCGCGCCGGCCGCCGACGGCGACCCGCCGGGCACCGATCCGGGTCCGTGAACCTCCTCCGACGCTTCGTCCTGGTCGGCGCCGTCGCCACCACGGTCGACG
The DNA here is from genome assembly GCA_023392475.1 of Actinomycetes bacterium. Classification (GTDB taxonomy): domain Bacteria; phylum Actinomycetota; class Acidimicrobiia; order Acidimicrobiales; family Microtrichaceae; genus JAEVZA01. Next base: position 129 of record JAEVZA010000321.1, read on the forward strand.
TCGGGCTCCTGCTCGCCCTCCGTCAGTGGGCCGGGTGGCCGGTCCCCCTCGCGGACGCCGTCGCGGTGGCGGTGGCCACCCTCGTGTCCTGGCTGCTGCACGGCTGGTTCACGTTCCCCGGCGACCCCCGCACGCGCTGGTACCGGCGCGTCGGCACCTACGCCACCGCCGCGTCGCTGGCCCTCGTCGCCGACGTCGCGGTCGTGACCGTCCTCGACCTGGCGCTCGACCCCCGCCGCACGATCGGGCTGGTCGTCATCAAGATCCCTGCGCTCCTGGTCGCCCTGCTCGTCCGGGTCGTGAACTACCGGCGCGTGATGTTCGAGGCCGTCCGCGACGACCAGCGTCGGCCCGTCCCGCGCCCGCCCGCACCCGGCGACCTGCGGCTCTCCGTCGTCGTCCCCGCCTACCGCGAGGGCGACCGGATCGAGGCGACGGTCGACCGCCTGCGGGCCGACCTCGCGCCGATCGCCGCCGACGGAGGCCTCGAGGTCGTGGTCGTCGACGACGGCTCGGACGACGACACCGTGGACCGAGCGAAGGCGGCGGGCGCGGACCAGGTGCTGTCCCACACGCCGAACCGCGGCAAGGGGGCCGCCGTGCGCGAGGGCGTCCTCGCGGCCCGCGGCCGCACCGTCGCGTTCACCGACGCCGACCTGTCGTACCCGCCCGAGCAGCTCGTGCGCTTCCTCGAGCGCATCGAGGAGGGCTGGGACGTCGCGGTCGGCAGCCGCCAGCACACCGACACCATGACCGTGGTCCGCGCCGGCCGGCTCCGTGAGGTCGGCGGTCGGGTCATCAACGTGCTGACGGGCGTCGTGCTGCTCGGCGGCTACCGGGACACGCAGTGCGGGCTGAAGGCGATGCGCTCCGACGTCGGTCGCCTGCTCTTCGGCCACGCCCGCATCGACGGCTTCGCCTTCGACGTCGAGCTGTTCCACCTCGTGGAGCGCTACCGGCTCACGCTCGTCGAGGTGCCCGTCGAGGTCGTGAACTCGTCCCGGTCGACGGTCCACGTGGTCCGCGACGCCGGCCGCCTCGTGCGGGACCTCTTCCGGGTCCGCGGCGCCGCCCGGCTCGGGCTCTACGAGGTCGACCCGGCCGAGCTCCCCGCCCGCACCCCCTAGCAGGAGATCCGTGCGTGCGGGGCGTCGAGCGCGCCGCACCCTCCATCGAAATCCTGTGCGTACGGAGCGTTGAGCGTGCCGTACGCACAGGATTTCGGTCGTGTGGGGGCCGCTCGGCCGTCACCGGGGCACCGCTAGGGTGCGGGCCCATGTCGGTCCTCGACCCCATCTTCAAGGCCTACGACGTGCGCGGGACCGTGCCGGAGCAGCTCGACGACCGCCTGGCCCGGGCGATCGGTGCCGGCTACGCCCGCTTCGTCACCGAGCAGGGCGAGGCCGACGGCCGGCCGGTCGACCGGGTGCTCGTCGCCCGTGACATGCGCCCCTCGGGCGTCGGCCTGGTCGGTGCGTTCGCCGACGGCGCCCGCTCGCAGGGCGTCGACGTCGTGGAGCTCGGCCTCGGCTCCACGGACCTCCTCTACTTCGCCTCCGGCTCGATGGACGCGCCGGGCGCGATGTTCACGGCGTCGCACAACCCGGCCCAGTACAACGGCGCCAAGTTCTGCCTGTCCGGCGCTCGGCCGGTCGGGGAGGAGAGCGGCCTGCTGCGGGTCAAGGAGCTCGCCGAGGCCGAGCTCGACGGCGCGCTGACGCCCGCCGGGCGCACGGGCGAGCTCGAGCACGCGGACGTGATCGACGCGTTCGCCGATCACGTGCGCTCGTTCGTCGACGTGTCCGCGCTGCGCCCGCTCAAGGTCGTCGCCGACACCGCGAACGGGATGGGCGGCCTCGTGGTGCCGGCGGTGTTCTCGACGCTGCCGTTCGACCTCGAGGTGATGTACGGCGAGCTCGACGGCACCTTCCCCAACCACCCGGCGGACCCGATCCAACCCGAGAACACCGAGGCGCTGCGGGCACGGGTCGTGGAGATCGGCGCGGACATCGGGCTCGCGTTCGACGGCGACGCCGATCGCGTGTTCCTCGTCGACGAGCAGGGCGTCGGGCTCTCCGGGTCGACGACGACGGCGATCATCGCCGCCGGCATCCTGGACAAGCACCCCGGCGAGACCGTGATCCACAACCTCATCTGCTCGAAGTCGGTCCCGGAGGTCGTCCGGGAGCACGGCGGCACGCCGGTCCGCACCCGGGTCGGCCACTCCTTCATCAAGCAGGTGATGGCCGAGACCGGCGCGATCTTCGGCGGCGAGCACTCGGCGCACTACTACTTCCGTGACAACTACCGGGCCGACTCCGGTCTCATCGCCGCCCTGGTGGTGCTGGAGCAGCTGTCGACGTCGGGCCTGGCCCTGTCGGAGCTGCGACGGCCCTTCGAGCGCTATGCGGACTCGGGCGAGATCAACACGCGGGTCGCCGACACCGGCGAGGTCATCGAGCGCGTCGCCGCCCACTACTCGGACCTCGAGCAGGACCGGATGGACGGGCTGACCGTCGACGGCGGAGACTGGTGGTTCAACCTCCGACCCTCCAACACGGAGCCCCTGCTGCGCCTCAACCTCGAGGCCGCGGACCGGGCCGCCTGCGACGAGCGGGTGACCGAGGTCCGCCAGATCATGGCCGGCTGACCGCCACCGCCGGCCGGCCGCACCGACACGAACCCGAGGAACCATGACCACCGACAGCACGCCCAGCGACACCCTCGATCCCCGCCTGCTCGAGATCCTCGCCTGCCCCGAGGACAAGGGGCCCCTGCTCTACTTCGCGGACGAGCAGGCGCTGTACAACCCGCGCCTCCACCGCCGCTACGCGGTGCGCGACGGCATCCCCGTCATGCTGATCGACGAGGCGGTCTCGGTCGACGACGACGAGGACGCTCGGCTCGTGGCCAAGGCCGAGGCCGAGGGCATCGAGCCCACCTTCGCGGTCTGAGCCGGGGCGACGGATCGGACGTGACGATGACCACGACGGAGCCCGCCCCCGTGCTCGACACGCTGGGCATGTTCGACGCAGCGTTCGGCCTGCCCGAGCAGCTCGAGGCCGCCGCCGCTGCGGCGCGTGAGGTCGACGGCCTGCCCGACGCCGACGGCATCACGTCGGTGGCCGTGCTCGGCATGGGCGGCAGCGGCATCGGCGGCGACGTGTGCGCCGCGGTCGCCGGGCCCACGAGCCGCGTGCCGATCGTCGTGTCCAAGCACTACGAGTGCCCCGGGTTCGTCGGTCCCGACACGCTGGTCGTCGCGTCGTCGTTCTCCGGGAACACCGAGGAGACGATGGGCGCGGCCCGCGCGGCCCGCGAAGCGGGGGCGCGGCTCGTCGTGCTCACCGCCGGCGGGGAGCTGGCGCGCCTGGCGGGGGAGTGGGGCGTCCCGCTCCTCCCGGTCGACGCGTCGATCCCGATGCCCCGCGCCGGCATCGGCGCGGTGTCCGCGCCGCTGCTCGTCCTGCTCGAGCGCCTCGGGCTCATCGAGGGCACCGACGCCGCGATCGCCGCGGCCGCCGCGCAGCTCCGGCGCCGGCGCGACGAGCTGCAGGCGGACGGCAACGACGCGCTGCACCTGGCCCGCCGGATCGGCCGCACGCTGCCGCTGGTCTACGGCGGCGGTCCGCTCGGCGAGGTCGCCGCGTGGCGGTGGAAGGGTCAGTTCAACGAGAACCCGAAGGTGCCGTCCTGGTGCAACCGGGTGCCCGAGCTCACGCACAACGAGCTCGCCGGCTGGGGTCAGCACGGCGACGTGACCCGCCAGGTGCTCACGCTGCTCTTCCTGCGCCACGACTTCGAGCACCCGCAGGTGTCGCGCCGCTTCGAGTTCGTGGCCCGCGCCTGCGACGAGGTCGTCGGGGAGCGCCACCAGGTGGAGGCGCAGGGCGACGGCCCGCTGGCCCAGCTCATGGACCTCGTGATGGTGGGCGACCTCGTGTCGCTGCACATGTCGGTGGAGGCGGGGGTCGACCCCGGTCCCATCGCGGTCCTCGACGACATCAAGGCGTGGCTCAGCAGCTGAACCGACAGGAGGTCCGCCGTGGCGGATGACCGAGCGTCCGACGGAGGCGCCTTCGGCGCGACGAGCACGACCGACGAGGTCCTGGCCGGCGTCGACCTGGGCGGCCGCACGGCCGTCGTCACCGGGGGATCGGGCGGGCTGGGGCTGGAGACGGCCCGCGCCCTCGCCGCGCACGGTGCCCGCGTGGTGGTCGCGGCGCGCGACCGGGCGAAGAGCGACGCCGCGGTGGCGACGATCCGGGAAGCGGCCCCCGGGGCCGAGGTCGACTCGGTGCTCCTCGACCTCGGCTCGCTCGACGCCGTGCGTCGTGCGGTCGCCGAGCTGACCGATCGGCTGGACGCCGTCGACCTGCTCGTCGACAACGCCGGCGTGATGGCGTGCCCGCTCGGTCGCACGGCCGACGGCTTCGAGGTGCAGTTCGGCACCAACCACCTCGGGCACTTCGCGCTCACGACCGGGCTGCACGGCCTGCTCGTGGCGGGGGCGCCGTCCCGGGTCGTCGTGCTGTCCTCGGCCGGCCACCGGTACAGCGACATCCGCTGGGACGACCCGAACTTCGAGCGCGAGGCCGAGTACTTCAACTGGACCGCGTACGGGCAGGCCAAGACCGCCAACGCGCTGTTCGCCCGGGAGCTCGACCGGCGGTGGTCACCGGAGGGCGTGCACGCGTTCTCGGTGCACCCCGGCGTGATCCTCACCGACCTCGGCCGCCACATGACCGACGTCGACTTCGAGTTCATGGCCGCGAACCGGCCGGGCGACATCCCGTGGAAGACCGTCGAGCAGGGCGCGGCTACCACGGTCTGGGCCGCGACGGCGCCGGAGCTCGACGCCCACGGCGGGGCCTACCTCGAGGACTGCCACGTCGCGGTCCCGAACGACGACGACGGGTCACTCGACGGCGTGCGGGCGTGGGCCCGGGACGACGACGGGGCCGCACGGCTGTGGGACCTGTCCGTGGAGCTCGTCGGTTCGACGGGCTGACCGACGCCCGATGACGGGCGCGCTGGGCGCACCGCGGCCGGCTCAGGCGTCGAGGTGGGCGAGGAGCGCGTCGGCCAGCGCGTCGGGCGCCTCGAGCGACGGGTAGTGCCCGACGCCCTCGAGGGTCGTGAGCACGGCGTCGGGTCGACGCTCGACCAGCTGCTCCGCCATCGCGTGCACCGCGATCGGGTCGCGGTCGCCCCACACCACGGCGAGCGGCGACGGGTGCCGCTCGATCGCTCCGGTGAAGCGCTCCTCGTGCTCCGTGCGATCGGTGAGGTAGCGGATCAGGCGGGGGAGGAGCCGGCCACCGCCGTCGGCCACCACGAGCTCGGCCGCGGCGCGCACGTGGTCCGGGTCGGGCCGGGAGGCCGCGCCCCCGGCCGGGGCCATCGTCGCCGTGAGCGACATCGCCATGAGATCGGCGTCGGGTGCGCCGACCTCGGGGAGCAGCTCGTCGGGGGCGCCCCAGAGCGCCTGCTGGCCGGCGGTCAGGCTGGCCATGCCGAGGTAGATGGAGCCGTTCGTGACGACGCGCCGGCGCACCGTGACGCCGAGCTCGCCCTCCAGGTCGCGGGCGAGCAGCTCGCCGCCGACGGTGTCGCCCATGTCGTGGGTGACGAGGTCGAGCTCGTGGACGCCGAGGTCGGCGAGCACCGCCTGCACCGCGTCGGCGGAACCGAAGATCGAGTAGTGGCGGTCGGGCTTGGCGGAGAGCCCGTAGCCGGGCAGGTCGATCAGCACCACGCGCCGCGCCGGCCGGAGCCGGTCGAGCAGCGGCGCCCAGTCGATCGACGACGTGGGGAAGCCGTGGACCACGAGCAGCGGCGGGGCGGTGGCCGACGCGGTCGCCGGGAGGTCCGCCACGAAGACGGCCTCCCCGCCGACGTCGTGCAGCTCGCCGAGCGAGCGGTGGGCCTCGATCAGTCCGGCTGCGGTCATGGACGGAGTCTGCCGGAGCGGGGTCGGGCGCGTGCCACGCCCGACCCCGTCCCCCGGCGTCGGCTCAGGCGGGGCAGCCGTCCTGGAGGATCACCGGCGGGAGCCCGGCGCTCGCCGAGCCGCACGGGTCCTGGCTCGGGGCGTACCACTTGCCGCCCTGCGACTGGAGGATGAACTTGCCGCCCGAGGAGACGGATCCGGCGGCCCAGCCGTCGGCGCACACGTACGTGGTGATGTGCTCGCCCTCGGCGGGCAGGCCCTGCAGGAGCGCGGTGGCCGTGCACGGCGCCGTGCCGTTCGGGACCGTCGTGGTCGTACCGGGCTTGACGGTCGTCGTCGTGTCGGTGCCGCACACCTTCTTGCCGGCCGACGCGTCGCGCTCGAGCGCCTGCGCCGTCTCCGGGCCGAGCTCGCCGTCGGGCTCGAGGCCGGCGGCCTTCTGGAAGGCGAGGATGGCCGCGTCGGTCTCGGGTCCGACGATGCCGTCGTCGGCGCCGGTGTAGCAGCCGACCACCTTGAGGTCCGCCTGGATCGTCTTGTCGTAGCGGACCGTCGTGGCGTCGGAGGCCGCCGCGGTCGTCGTGGTCTGCTTGGCCGTCGTGGTGGTGTCGGCCGAGTCGGAGTCGTCACCGCACGCCGCGGCGCCGAATGCGACGACGAGGGCGAGGGTGCACGCGAGGAATCGGGAGCGGTGGGTCACGGAAGTTCCTTCCAGGGAAAACGGGTCGTTCCAGTGAACCAGGGCCGCCGCTCGAAGTCGCGCATCGTCACCGGCGCGTCTGGCGGTCCGGCGGCTGCCGAGTAGCCTGTGCTCCGCCAGGGCTGCCCCGTACCCGGTGTCAGACGACCCCAGCCCGAAGCGCCGACCAGATGCTTCGATCACCGCGCCCGTGTGCGCGGGCAGGAGGTTCTCATGACGTTCACCGACTACAAGGTCGCCGACCTGTCCCTGGCCCCGCTGGGCCGCAAGCAGATCCAGCTCGCCGAGCAGGAGATGCCCGGCCTCATGGCCATCCGCGCCGAGTACGCCGACTCGCGGCCGCTCGAAGGCGCCCGCATCACCGGCTCGCTGCACATGACCGTGCAGACCGCCGTCCTCATCGAGACGCTCACCACGCTCGGCGCCGAGGTGCGCTGGTGCAGCTGCAACATCTTCTCGACCCAGGACGAGGCCGCGGCGGCCGTCGTCGTCGGCGCCGAGGGCACGGTCGACGACCCCCGGGGCGTGCCGGTCTACGCGTGGAAGGGCGAGACGCTCGACGAGTACTGGTGGTGCACGGAGCAGGTGCTCGTGTGGCCCGCGGGCGCCGACGGCAGCACCGGCCCGAACATGATCCTCGACGACGGCGGCGACGCCACCCTGCTCGTGCACAAGGGCACCGAGTACGAGGCGGCCGGCGCCGTGCCCGACACCGTCGAGGAGGACTCCGACGAGTGGGGCGTCGTGCTGGCGACCCTGCGCCGCAGCCTGGTCGACCACCCGGGCCGCTGGACGGAGGTCGGCGCTGGGATCCGCGGGGTCACCGAGGAGACCACGACCGGGGTGCACCGGCTGTACCAGATGTTCCAGGCGGGCCAGCTCCTCTTCCCGGCCATCAACGTCAACGACGCCACGACGAAGTCGAAGTTCGACAACCTCTACGGCTGCCGGCACTCGCTCGTCGACGGCATCAACCGCGCTACCGACGTGATGATCGGCGGCAAGACGGCGGTCGTGTGCGGCTACGGCGACGTCGGCAAGGGCTGTGCCCAGTCGCTCCGCGGCCAGGGCGCTCGCGTCGTGGTCACCGAGATCGACCCGATCTGCGCGCTGCAGGCGGCGATGGAGGGCTACCAGGTCGTCCGGCTCGAGGACGTCGTCGGCACCGCCGACATCTTCGTCACCACCACCGGCAACAAGGACATCATCACGGCCGAGCACATGGCCCGGATGAAGCACAACGCGATCGTCGGCAACATCGGCCACTTCGACAACGAGATCGACATGGCCGGCCTGTTCCGCCAGAGCGACATCCAGCGCGTGAACATCAAGCCGCAGGTGGACGAGTTCGTCTTCCCCGACGGCCACTCGATCATCGTGCTCGCCGAGGGCCGCCTGCTGAACCTCGGCTGCGCGACCGGTCACCCGAGCTTCGTGATGAGCTGCTCGTTCTCCAACCAGGTGCTCGCGCAGATCGAGCTGTTCACGAAGACGTCGGACTACCCGCTCGGCGTGCACGTGCTCCCGAAGCAGCTCGACGAGCAGGTGGCCCGCTTCCACCTCGATGCCCTCGGTGTGCGGCTGACCAAGCTGAGCCCCGAGCAGTCGGCGTACCTGGGCGTCCCGGTCGAGGGCCCGTACAAGCCCGACCACTACCGCTACTGACCGACCTCGCTCCCGCTCTGCTCGTCGAGGGACGCGTCCCTCGACGGGCAGGACGCGGTGGGGGCGGTCCGCGGTCCCGTACGCTGACCGGCTCCGGTCCTCTCCGACCGGGTCGAGCGAGGGGGCCGCATGCAGGACTTCGAGGGGAAGGTCGCCGTCGTCACCGGCGCCGCCAGTGGCATAGGTCGCGCGCTGGCCGGCGCGTTCGCGGCCAAGGGCATGCGCCTGGTGCTGGCCGACATCGAGGGCGGACCGCTCGAGGTCGCGGCGGAGGAGCTCCGTGGCGGGGGCGCCGACGTGTTCGCGGTGACCGCCGACGTGAGCCGCTTCGCCGACGTCGAGCGCATCGGCACCGCGGCGATGGACGTGTTCGGTGGCCTGCACGTCGCGTGCAACAACGCCGGCGTCGCCGGCGGCGGGCTCACGTGGGAGGTCGACGAGCAGACCTGGGACTGGGTGCTCGGCGTCAACCTCTTCGGCGTCGTCCACGGCCTGCGCGCCTTCACGCCGCTCATCATCTCGAGCGGCGGCGGCCACGTCGTCAACACGGCCTCCATGGCCGGCCTGACCTCGCCGCCGTTCATGTCGCCGTACAACGTGTCGAAGCACGCGGTCGTCACGATGTCCGAGTCGATGTACGTCGAGCTGCAGATGACCCACCCGGAGGTCGGCATCAGCGTGCTCTGCCCGGGTTGGGTGCGCACGCAGATCCACCGCGCCGACCGCAACCGACCCGGCGGCCCTGTCGACGTGGAGGTCGAGCCCGGCGCGCCCGGCGAGGGGATGCGCGAGGTGCTCGACCAGCTCATCGCGGAGGGGCTGCAGCCGGCCGCGGTGGCCGACCTCGTCGTCGACGCCGTCGAGCACGGCCGCTTCTACGTGCTGACCCACCCCGACTGGCAGGACATGGTCCGCGACCGCGTGGACCGGATGCTCGCGGGCGAGAATCCCGCGGTGGTGCTCCCGGGCAACTGAGCGGCTGAGACCGACGCGTCGCTACGGCCGGGCGGCGAGCACGAGCCCGCGCACCTCGGTGGCCCCTGCGGCGCGCAGCGCTGCTGCCGCGGCCCCGAGGGTCGCGCCGGTCGTCCAGACGTCGTCGACCACCACGACGCCGCCGGTCACCGGCCGCGGGCATCGGAAGCAGGGCCCGGCGAGGCGCTCGGCCCGCCGCCGACCGGACTGCGCCGGTC
>JAEVZA010000345.1 GCA_023392475.1 Actinomycetes bacterium
GCGCTGGAGGCCGGCCTCTGCCGCGGACCGCAACGCGGCCGGGACGTCGCCGGGCTTGGTGGCGACGACCACCCCGGCCGACGGCGCCGGCGCGTCCACGACGTGGACGCCTGCGAACCGGTCGGTCAGCTCCGCCCGGCGCGCCGGCAGGACCTCCACGACCGCGACCGCGTCGGCGTCGACGACGCCGCCGTCCAGCAGGCCGGCGAGGAGGGCCTCGGCCATCCGACCGCCGCCGAGGAACTCGAGCTCGAACACCCGTTGGAGGCTATCGGGCGGGGGACGGGCCGCTTCCCCGACGGCCCGCCCCCGCTGGCGAGGACGGTACGGGACGGCACCGGCGGCGTCACCGGGGACCGCTCCCCGGTGCACCCCCGAGCGCGCCCACGACCCCACGACCACACGACCCCTCACGACCGAAATCCTGTGCGTACGTGACGCTGAGCGTGCCGTACGCACAGGATTTCGGTCCTGTCGGGTCCGGTCGTCGTCGTGCGCGGGCGGTCAGCCGCGGAAGCGGGACGCGAAGCCGATGCGCATCGCGGGCCGGAAGCACTGCTCGACCACGACGTAGAACGAGCCGAGCACCCGGTCGAGCAGCGCGTCGTCGACCCAGCGCGCGGGGAACTCCCCGACGACGAACACCGCGTCCTCCTCGCCGATCGCGAAGCTCAGGCCGTGCAGCCGGACGTTGCGGCGGAGGAGGTGCTCGTAGAGGTCGCCGGCCCGCTCCTCGGGCGCGGGCATCAGGTAGGTCTCGACGTGCAGGTTCCGCTGCCGGAGGTGGAACCAGATCGAGAAGACCGACTTCTCGTCGCCGGTCACGCGGAGGAACCACCGCCGCTCGCCGGTCTCGGTGTCCCGCTCGACCGCCTCGACGACCGGGTTCTCCTCGAGGTGCCGCGCCAGCCAGCCGTCGATCAGCAGCTCGAGCGCCACGAGCTCGTCGGCGCTCGGCGGCGGGTCGTCGACGTCGTCGCCGAGGAGGTGGTCGTCCACGGGGCCGTCGGGGCCGGGACCCGTCACCGGCACGCGACCGGAGCGCGGACCGACAGGTCCGCGTAGAGCCGGCGCAGCCGACCGGCCGTGGTCGACCACGAGTACCGGCGAGCCGCGCCGGCGGCGGCCTCACCCATCGCCCCGGCGAGCACCGGGTCGGACAGGAGCCGGTGCACGCGCTCGGCGAAGGCCGCCGGATCCCGACCGTCCACGAGGAACCCGGTGCCGCCGTCCTCGACGAGCGTGCGGAGCCCGCCGACGGCCGACGCCACCACGGGCACGCCGCACGCCGCTGCCTCGAGCGCCACGAGCCCGAACGACTCGGACCGGCTCGGCACGAGCACGACGTCGGCCGCCCGGTAGTAGGTGGAGAGCCGGTGGTGCGGCTGCGGCGGCACGAACTGCACCCGGCCCTCGAGGCCGTGGCGGGCGACGAGCTCCTGCACCCGAGCCCACTCGGCGGCGCCGTCGACGCCGCTCGGGCCGCCCACGACCAGCAGCCGGGCGGTGCGGTCGGGCAGCTGGGCCAGCGCCTCGACGGCGACCGTCAGGCCCTTCAGCGGCTGGATGCGACCGACGAACAGGAGGGTCGGTCGGCCGTCGAGCCCGAGCGCGTGGCGGGCCCCGCCGCGGTCGCCGGGCGAGAAGAAGGCGTGGTCGACGCCGGGCGGGACCATCTCGATCCGAGACGTGGGGGCGCCGTAGAAGTCGACGAGCTGCTCGGCCTCGACCGGGTTCGACGCGCAGATGGCGTCGCAGCAACCGATCACCTGCGCCTCGGACGCGGCGCGGGCGATCGGCTCGGCGTCGCCGCCCTCCGCCTTCACGCGGGCGAGCGTGTGGAACGTCGCGACGAGGGGCAGGTCCAGGCGGTGCTTCAGGTCGTGGGCGGCGACGGCGGACAGCCAGTAGTTGGCGTGCAGGACGTCGACGTCGGTGCCCGCGAGGTCGGCCGCGACCCCGTCGGCGAACTCGCCGACCACCGACGGCAGCTCCTCCTTGGCCAGGCCGACCGGGCCGGCCGGGACGTGGACCACCTCGAAGCCGGGCTCGACCGGCACCCTCGCCGGGAGGCCCTCGGCCCAGGAGCGCACGTAGACCCGCACGTCGACGCCGGCCTGGGCCAGCGACGCGGACAGCTCCCGCACGTAGACGTTCATCCCCCCGGAGTCACCCGTCCCGGGCTGCACGAGCGGGGACGTGTGCATCGAGACGACGGCGACGGAGCCCACGGTCAACTCAACGGGTCGGGGACGGGAAGATTCCCGGGCGCACGGGAGGGGCTGCCGGGCCGGTGCAGCGGCTCAGGAGCCGTTGACGACGATCGGGCCGCCGCCCGCGGGCTCGGTGGGGTCGTCGCCGGCGGGCCGGTCCGCGGCGACGCCGTTCGACGCGGCCTCCGCGGCGTCGGCCTCGTTCTCGCGACGGAACGACTGGTAGATCCGCACGAGGGTCTTCTTCTGCTCCTCGGTGATGCCCGGGTCGCGCCGGATCTCCGCCACCGGATCGGCCGCCGTGCCCGGCTCGTCGAGGATGCCGGCCCGCACGTACAGGGTCTCGCTCGAGATCTCGAGCGCCCGGGCGATCTGCTGGAGGATCTCGGCGGACGGCCGGCGCAGGCCCCGCTCGATCTGGGACAGGTAGGGGTTCGAGACGCCCGCCACCTCGGACAGCTTGCGGAGCGACATCTGCCCCACGTTGCGCTGCTCGCGGATGAACTCGCCGAGGTCGTGCCAGCGGCGGTCCAGGTCCTCCTTCATGGGGATCGAGGGTAGCGCGACCGCCGCGAACGGAGCATTCGCGCCAGCAAGCGCGGGAGCGCCCCCGACGGGCTCAGCGCAGCAGGTCGTCGACCGACGCGCCGCTGCGGTAGCGACCGACGATCTCGGCCTGGACGCGGTCGATGCGCTCGTGGAGCTCGTGGCGCGACGCCGACAGGTCCCGCTCCAGGGCGGCGATCTCCTCGGCGGCACCGAGGAGGTCCGCGTCGTCGAGGTCCATGAGGTGCCCGACCTGCGACGGGGTCAGCAACCGGTCGAGGTCGGCCACGATGTCGTCGGCCCAGGCGGGCGGCTCGAGGTCCTGGCCGGGCCGGGGCAGACCGGGCCCGCGGGTGTGGGCGGCGAGGGCCGTCGGCAGGCGGTGGACGAGGTCCGTGTCGGGGTCGTGCTCGGCGCGGCGCTCGAGCTCGACGGACACGGTGTCGAGGCGGCCCTGCACGATCCGGCGGGCGTACGAGAACCCGTTCTCGATCGCCTGGTAGCCGTCCCGCAGCTCGCGCAGCTGCGGCAGCGAGCACGCCGTCAGGTCGTCGGGCTCGTTGAAGTCGATGAGTTCGTCGACGGTGATGGCCACCTCAGCTCCTCCCGGTCGCGACGCCACGACCGGCTCGGAGGCTACCGACTCGGGCGCCCGCTTCCTCGCACCGCGGCGACCGCGGCGGGACCCGACGTCGTCGGCTCAGCTGACCGCCCACACGCCGGCGAGGAACAGCGGCGCGGCGAGCACGTACGCGTCGAGGCGGCGCATCGCGGGGGCGTGCGCGTCGGCCCGGGGCAGCAGCGCGGAGGTCACCCACTGGCCGAGCGGGCAGGCCAGCGCCACCACGCCGCCGACGATCCACGCCGACGCGGTGTCGAACGGCGGGGCCTGGAAGGTCGCCATCGTGAACGTCACGGCGAGGACGCCGACGACGCCCGTCACCGGCCCTTCGAGCCGGCTCGACGACTCCGCACCGGCCACGTAGCTGCCGGCGTCGTACAGCGAGACCGCCGAGATCAGGAAGAGCCCCGCCCACAGCTGCGACGCGACGACGACCACCACCGCCGCGGCCGCGACCGCCGGGAGCACCACCGCGATCGGCACCGCGGCGGCGGACCCGTCGCCCTCGAGCCGGATTCGGGACAGCCCGAGCGCCACGAGCGACACGGCCGCGAGGGCAAGGCCGCCGATGCCGGTCCCGGCCGCGGCGGCGAGCGGCACCACCGCCGTCAGGGCGGCCACCGTCCACGGGAGCCACGGCGCTGGACCGGGGGTGGCATCACGATCGTCGCCGTCGGCGGCGGACCAGGCGAGCAGGACCTGGC